>NZ_CALYQV010000001.1 GCF_945290125.1 uncultured Lactobacillus sp.
AAAAACAGTTTAAAAAGATGTACTTCTTCATAGAAGTACATCTTTTTTTGCCTAAGTTTGTTTTTTGCGAGCGTTTAATGTAAGATAATTTAGTATGTAACGATGCAATTTAACTTGACATTGGAGGTATTTAATTAATGTCTGTAAAATGGAATAAAACCGATAAAACTACCGGTGAACTTACTTTTGATATTCCCCAAGCTGATGTAAAGCGTGGGCTAGATCAGGCCTTTAAAAGGGTAAAGGGCAGCCTGCGTGTTCCCGGCTTTAGAAAGGGACATGTTTCTCGTGTGATCTTTGATCAATATTACGGTGAGGAATCTTTATATGAAAATGCATTAAACATTGTGCTGCCAAATGCTTATTCTGCAGCGATTAAAGAAGCTGGTATTGCTGCTGTAGGTCAACCCCAAATTTTGCCGGTTTCAATGGGAAAAGGCCAAGATTGGCAAATGAAAGCTACTGTGACTGTTGAGCCAGAAGTAAAATTGGGTGAATACAAGGGAGTTGAAGTTCCAAAACAAAACACTCGTGTATATGCTAAAGATGTTGATGCTAAATTAAAAGAAGAGCGTGAAAAGAACGCTGAATTAGTATTGAAGAAGAGCGCAGCTGCTAACGGAGATACTGTTACTATTGATTATAAGGGTACGATTGATGGTAAGGCATTTGAAGGCGGCTCAGCAGATGATTATTCACTTAGTTTAGGCTCAAATACTTTTATACCAGGTTTTGAAGATCAATTGGTTGGTCATAAAGCCGGTGAAGAAGTTGATGTTGTTGTCACATTTCCTGAAGATTATGGTGCAAAAGACTTGGCTGGTAAAGAAGCTCATTTTGCTACCAAGATTCATGAAGTTAAATCTAAGCAATTGCCTAAGCTAGATGACGAATTTGCTAAAGATGTGGATGATTCAGTTGATACTCTTGATGATTTAAAGGAAAAAATCAAGAAGGACTTAAAGTCTCAAAAAGAAGAGGCTGCAAGAGACGAAATTGAGCAAGCTGCTATTGAAGGCGCAGTTGCCAATGCTACTATTGATAAGATTCCAGATGCTATGATTCGAGAAGATATCGATACGCAAATGAATCAGTATTTAGGCAATATGCAGCGCCAAGGCATCAGCCCTGAAACATATTACAAGATAACTAATACGACAGAAGCACAATTGCGTTCACAATTTGCTAAGGATGCTGAAGAAAGGGTTAAAACTAACCTTGTCCTTGAAGCTATTGTCAAGAAAGAAGATATTAAAGCTTCACAAGAAGAAATTGACAAGGAAATTAAGGACTTGGCAGCCGAATACAACATGGATGAAAAAACTGTGCGCAATACTTTGACCGATGATATGCTTTCACATGATATCAATGTTCGTAAGGCTATTAAAATTGTGGCTGACAGCGCAAAGCAAGTTGCAAAATCCAAAACAAAAAAAGATGAAAAAAAGTCTGACGGAAAATAGGATTTTAATTTATCTAAGTAAAAAGGTGGTGTCAAACTGCCTTTTTATTTTTCTCCGAGCAAATAATTCATATACACAGCGCAATTTATGCTAATCTATGACTTGTAGATATTAGGGAGGATAAGAATGGCATCACAATTTACTGATCAAGAGGAAATTAGATGTTCCTTTTGTGACAAAACACAAGATCAAGTTAAAAAGATGATTGCGGGTAATGGGGTTTATATTTGTAATGAATGTGTTGATCTGTCTAAAAGAATAATTGATGATGAATTGAAATCTGATTCTTTAAAAAAAGCACAAGATTTACCTAAACCAATGGAAATCAAAAAGCAGCTTGACCAATATGTTATTGGCCAAGAACGTGCCAAAAAGATTCTTTCAGTAGCTGTTTATAACCATTACAAACGGATTACTCAAATGGATGTTGACTCTTCAACAGAATTACAAAAATCGAATATCGCTTTAATAGGGCCAACCGGTTCCGGCAAAACTTATTTGGCACAAACTTTGGCGCGGATTTTAGACGTGCCTTTTGCGATTGCTGATGCAACCACTTTAACTGAAGCCGGTTATGTCGGTGAAGATGTCGAGAATATTTTGCTTAACCTATTGCAAAATGCAGATTACGATATTGAACGTGCAGAAAGAGGAATCGTTTATATTGATGAAATTGATAAGATTTCCAAAAAATCTGAGAATGTTTCAATTACAAGAGATGTTTCAGGTGAAGGCGTTCAACAGTCATTACTGAAGATTTTGGAAGGAACTGTTGCTTCTGTTCCTCCTCATGGCGGGCGTAAGCATCCTCAACAAGAATTAATTCCGATAAATACTACTAATATTTTATTTATTGTTGGTGGAGCTTTTGATGGTATTGAGCAAATCGTAAAAAGTCGTCTGGGCAAAAAAATAATCGGTTTCAGTGCTGAAAAAGAACTAAACAAAGTTCAGGATGATTCCTGGATGAAACACCTGACAACTGGAGATCTAGTCAAATTTGGTTTGATTCCAGAATTTATTGGACGAATTCCGATTATCGCGACCCTTGATAAACTTGACAGAAACGATCTTGTAAGAATTTTAACCGAACCAAAGAATGCTTTAGTAAAACAATATAAAAAATTGCTGTCACTTGATCAAGTTAATTTGGACTTTACACCAAGTGCTTTGAACGCTATTGCAGATTTGGCAATTGAACGCAATATGGGCGCCCGTGGTTTAAGAACCATTATAGAAAATGCGATGATGGGTATTATGTATCAAACACCCAGTGAACCTGATATTGCGAGCGTTAAAGTTACAAAAGAAGTGATAAAAGACAATGCCGATCCGGTAGTAACTCGCCGTTCAAATGATGAACAAGATGACGGAGAAGAAATTAAGGCGGCCAATGATCATTAAAAATAGCTCGTATGCGATTAGTGCCGTACGTGAAGATCAGTATCCAGCAGATAATTTGCCTGAAATTGCGCTTTCCGGTCGTTCAAATGTAGGTAAATCCAGCTTAATAAATACACTACTGAGTCGTAAAAACTTGGCAAGAACTTCTGCACAGCCAGGAAAGACACAAACACTTAATTTTTATCTGATAAACCAAGAATTTTATTTAGTTGATGTACCCGGCTATGGCTATGCTAAAGTTTCGCAAAAAAAGCGACAGCAGTTTGGAACTATGATTCAGGATTACCTTGAAACGCGAGCAAACTTGCAAGGGTTAATTATCTTAATTGACTCACGACATGAACCTACCAAAAATGATGTGGTCATGTATAATTATGCACTTTATCTCAATTTACCCATTTTGATAATCTGTACCAAAATTGATAAAGTAAAGAAAAATCAGCAAAATCAAGTTATTAATACTTTAAAGCAAAAGATTAACTTAAATTATGACAATGTAAGTGTAATTACTTTTAGTTCTGTCCAAAAGTTGCATGTAAAAGAAGTATGGCAATGGATAGAAGAAAATTTGTGAATTTGTAAGAAAAAATGGTTCTCGTAGCAGAACCATTTTTATTTATTACTATCTTCTACTTTCTGATGGTTTTTAGCTATTTTCTTCTTTTTATCTTCAGGAATAGTAGCGAATTTATCAAATAATTTTTCTAATTCATCTTGTTTTTTAAAAGTTAAACCCCTAATAATGTTCCTTTCTGTTTTTATTATATTAAAAATAGAATTAACAAGCTAGAAAAATATGCGTTAATCAACTTGAAATAATTAAATTTATGTAAAATAATCCATAATGAATTAGTTCTTTATCTTTTACTTGATCTGTTTTGTTAAGCAAAAGCAAATTTCAATTTACAAATTGTATGTTAAAATATGATAGCGAATTTGGGGGAGTGATTTTTTGGCAACTCAGTTAATTGAAAACAAATTAAAACTTTTGCCGGCTAAACCAGGCTGTTACTTAATGAAAGACATTAACGGTAAGGTAATATATGTCGGTAAGTCGAAAAATCTTAAAAGCCGAGTACGTTCATATTTTAAGAGTACCCAAGTTGGCAGACGAGCAGAACTGGTTGAAAATATTCGCGATTATGACATTATCACTGTTTCAACCGATAAAGAGGCCTTTCTGCTTGAAGTAACATTAATTAAAAAATACCAACCGTATTATAATGTGCAGTTAAAGCAGGGTACTGGCTATCCCTATATTGAGATTACTAACGAGCGGGATCCCCAGACCAAATTAACTAGTATAATTAGAAAAGACGGAGGCTATTATTTCGGACCGTATCCAAATGTCTACGCTGCACAGGCAACTCTTAAGTTTATTCAAAAAGTTTTCCCTTTAAGGCGCTGTCATGGTAAACAGGGCAGGCCTTGCCTGTACTATCATATAGGACAATGTTTAGGTGCATGTTTTAAAACAGTACCAAAGTCTGTTTATGAAGCACAAATAAAAAAGATCAAAAGCTTTTTAAACGGAGATATTGGCTGGGTTAAAAAAGATCTTAATCAAAAAATGGCTGTTGCATCTAAAAATCTTGAATTTGAGCGTGCTGCCGAAATTCGTGATCAACTTAATTACATTGAAGAAACAGTTGAAAAGCAGAAAATTATTTCTCATGATAATACTCAACGTGATATTTTCAATTTCTACGTTGATAAATCATGGATAGCTATTCAAATTTTCTTTTTAAGGCAGGCAAAATTGCTTAGAAGTGAAACCAGAATGTATCCTTTGACCGATACTAATGATCCCGAAGATACATTTTCCTCATTTATTGTTCAATTTTACGGGCAAAGAAACAGAATAGTGCCTAAGGAAGTTTTAGTACCTGCTAAGATTGATAATGAAGCTCTAAGTGAAGTTTTGCATGTACCGGTTAGGACGCCTAAGAGAGGACAGAAACGGTCTTTATTAAATATGGCCAAGGACAATGCCAAACTTAAATTAGACGAAAAGTTTCGTCTTTTAGAGCTGGGCAATAGGAAAACTAAAGGAGCACAAAAAGAAATTTTCGATTCTTTAGGGTTGCCATATGGACATGTGATTGAAAGCTTTGACCATTCGCATATTCAGGGAGCCGATCCCGTTTCTGCTTTAGTTGTCTTTAAAGACGGTGAACCAGATAAAAATTCCTATCGTAAATATAAACTAAAGGGTGAAGTAGAACACCAAAATGGTGGTGATGAAGTGCGCAATACTCGTGAAGTGGTGCGCAGAAGATACAGCAGACTACTTAAAGAACACAAACCCATGCCAGATTTGATTTTGATGGATGGCGGTCAGATCCAAGTAGATGCCTGTGAGGATATTTTACGCAATGAATTAAACCTTAATATTCCTGTTGCCGGTATGGTAAAGGATAACAAGCACAGGACTAATCATTTACTTTATGGTGATCCTATTAACGGCATACCATTAAAATTAATTCCTTTAGATCCTAAATCTCAAGGTTTTTATTTAATGACCAGAATTCAAGATGAAGTACACAGATTTGCGATCACCTTTCACAGAAGAACACATGCTAAAAATGCTTTGTCCAGTAAATTAGATGCGATCAAAGGAATAGGTCCAAAAAGTAGAAATAAGCTTTTAAGACAATTTGGATCTCTAAAGAAGATTAAGGAAGCTTCAATTGACGAGTTGCGTTCTGCTGGTTTAACTCTGCCCCAGGCGCAAACAGTTAAGCTAACCTTATAACAAGTGATATTAAACATAATAGTGTGGTATAGTAATGTAGTTAAGAAAGACGGAAGGAGATTCTATATGCCTACATTTGTCGATCAAACTAAGATTGAAGTCCAAGCTGGTAAAGGCGGAGACGGCATGGTCGCTTTTCGCCATGAAAAATATGTCCCGAATGGTGGCCCTGCCGGCGGCGATGGTGGCCGGGGTGGAAGCATTATTTTTGTTGCCGATAGTGGCCTTAGAACCTTAATGGATTTTCGCTATCGCCGTAAGTTTAAAGCAGAAAATGGTGAAAATGGTCGTATTAAGTCCCAATACGGACGCGGAGCTAAGGACTTATATTTAAAAGTGCCAATTGGAACGACTGTTTATGATTTCAACACTAATGAAGAAATTGGTGATTTAACTAAGAATAAACAAGAATTAGTTGTTGCTCGCGGTGGCCGTGGCGGTCGTGGCAACATTCACTTTGCAACGAGTGTCAATACTGCGCCCGAAATTGCAGAAAATGGAGAGCCGGGAGAAGATCGTGTTTTACGCCTGGAATTGAAAGTTTTGGCTGATGTTGGACTGGTGGGCTTTCCCTCAGTTGGTAAGTCAACATTATTATCAGTCGTAACTAAGGCTAAGCCCAAGATTGCAGCATATGCTTTTACTACCTTAACACCGAATTTGGGCATGGTAATTTTACCTGACGGCCGTGATTTTTCAATGGCTGATTTACCCGGCTTAATTGCAGGAGCCAGTCAGGGAGTCGGGCTCGGTTTACAGTTTTTGCGTCATATTGAGAGAACAAAAGTGATTTTGCACTTAGTGAGCATGGATCCTAACAATGAGCGAGATGCAATCAAAGACTACCAGACTGTTAGGCAAGAACTACTTGAATATGATCAAAGTCTAAAAAATAGGCGCGAAATTATTGTAGCTACTCAGATGGATCTTCCGGGTTCTGGTGAAAAATTGCAGCAATTTAAACACGACTTAGCAGATAAGCAAATTAAAAAACCTATATATGCAGTTTCCAGTGTGACACATCAAGGCGTTGATCAGTTAATGCAGGATACAGCATCCCTAATTGAGCAGGTAGAAAAAGAGCAGCAGAAGCAAGAACCACAATCTCAGCAAGTTGTAAAAGAATATAAGTATCAAACGCAGCAAAAGAACACTTTTACAGTCACAAAACTGGAAGACCATGTTTTTGAAATTAAAGGTGAGAGTCTGGAAAGATTAGTAGCTCGAACCAATCTCGATTACCAGGATGGTGTCATGAGATTAGCTAGAAAGCTTAAAAATCTAGGAGTAGATGACGCTCTGCGTAAAAAAGGAGCCGTTGACGGCGATGATGTAATCATTGGCTCATTCAATTTTGAATTTGTCCAATAAAAAATAGAAAAGTTTTGAAAAATATGGCAAAAAATCGATACATTACAGGATATTCTGGACTTAGGGCTTTAGCGGTAATCGGTGTAATACTTTATCACCTTGACCCTAATACTTTTGCAGGTGGCTATCTTGGCGTACCGATTTTTTTCGTACTATCAGGATATTTAGTTACGTGTCAGATGCTTAAGTCATATGAAGAAAGTGGCTTTTACGATACTAAAAAATTTTACTTGAGCCGATTAAAAAAGATTTATCCACCATTGATTGCGGTATTATGGCTGTCTGCGGCATATATAATTCTTTTTCAGCGCAACTTATTGGTCAAGTTGAGTCAAATAGTTGTGACTAATTTACTCAATATTTATAATTTTTGGCAAATTTTAAACGGACAAAGTTATTTTGAACGTTTTGCAGCTAATGAATCACCTTTTGTTCATTTATGGACAATGTCCATTAACGGTCAGTTTTACATATTATGGCCGCTAGTTATTTTTTTATTAGTGAAGTACGGTAAAAAGAGAAAAAACATTTTTAAAATTATTTTGTTTTTCACTTTACTTTCTGCACTTGAAATGACGGTATTGTATAACACTGGTGCCGACATCAATCGCATATATTATGGCACCGACACTAGATTTTTTTCTTTGGGTTTAGGTGCAGCTTTGGCTGTTATTTGGCCCATGGATAAATTAAAAACTACTATAAAGCATAATGATACAATCATTCTGGACACGATCGGGATGATTTGTTTCGCTGGCATAGTAACTTTTCTTTTTAACCCGTTAATGGATGCTGAAAAGCCCTTTACCTATTTTGGGGGAATGCTGTTATATACGTTTCTTGTAACCATACTAGTCGGTATAGTTGCTCATCCAGCAAGTCGCTGGAACAAGTGGTTAACTAATCCAATTTTTAATTGGATTGGATCTCGAAGCTATGAAATTTATCTTTACCAATTTCCCGTAATGATATTCTTTGAAGATAAAGTTTTTGACATGGCTGATCATGTGCAACTTTACCATCTAATTGAGCTTGTTCTAATAATTTTTTTAAGCGAAGCTGCATATAGGCTGGTAGAAAAGCCTTGCGGAAAAATTTCATGGCAAAAAGTTAAAAAAAGCTGGCAACAAATTTGTGATAAAAACACCAAAAATTATCTTATTAAGGCAAAAGTGGTCCTGGCAGGTTTGATTTTTCTAACAGGAAGTACTGCAATTTTAATTTCACCGGTTATTAAAGCACAGAACTTTAATCAAAGTCCATTAGCATGCAGAATTAGAGCTAATCGCAAACAGCAAAAAAGAGATAATGATGAATTAATAGCAAAATACCAAAAAATCAATCCTAAAAAGCAAAAAAAAGCTAAACTATTAAAAGAAGCTGAACGAGCTGCCCAAAAGCATCCCGTTAATAAGTCTTTTATCAAATTTGGTATTTCACAAACAGAGTTACAGTTGGCAAGAAAAGTAGAATTAACTGCTATTGGTGATTCTGTTATGGCGGGTTCAAGCGCAGATTTGAACCGTCTGCTACCTAAAGCTGTGATTGATGCCGCAATTTCCCGCCAGCTAAATGTTTCGTTTGGCTTATTAAAACAATACCAAAATAAAAAAGTTTTAGGTAAAAATGTCTTAATCGGCTTAGGAACCAATGGGCCTTTCAAAATGTCCGACATAGATGATTTAATGAAACAACTGGGAAATAAAAGACAAGTATTTTGGATTAATACCTATGTACCGGCTAAACCGTGGCAAAATGAGGTTAACGATTTATTAGCCAAAGCTGCCAAAAAATATCATAATTTTGTAGTAATTGATTGGCACGCTTATGCAGAAAAACATCCTAACTGGTTTTATGAAGATAAAACTCACCCTACACCATTAGGATCGAAGCATTATAGTGTATTAATAGTAAAAAAAATAGTTGAAAATGCTAAGTATTAGATAGGAATAAGATGGAGTTACAATTTTTAGGAACTGGAGCAGGACAACCCTCGAAAAAACGTAATGTATCAAGTATTGCTTTAAAGATGCTCGATGAGATTAATGAGATTTGGTTATTCGATGTTGGAGAAGCAACGCAGCATCAGATACTGCGTACTAATATTAGGTTGCGTAAAGTAACCAAAATATTTATTTCCCACAATCATGGTGATCATATCTTTGGTTTACCAGGTTTACTGGCAACGAGATCTTTTCAAGGTGATGTGGGACCAATTACTATTTATGGTCCTGCTGGCTTAGAACAATTCGTGCGGACGGCTTTAAAAATTTCTCGTACCAAAATTAGTTATCCGATCAAATTTGTCGTTTTGGACGAAGGTGGATTAATCTATCAAGGAAAAGGTTTTAGAGTTTATACAGAAAAATTAGCCCACCGAATACCTAGTTTTGGCTTTCGTGTAGTTGAAGATGATAAACCGGGAGAACTTTTAATGGATAAATTAGCGCAATATAATGTACCTAATGGTCCATTACTTGGTAAACTAAAAAATGGGGAAGAAATAGCTCTAGAAAATGGTACTATATTAGATGGTAAGAATTTTTTGGGACCTGATAAAAAAGGCAGAATAGTTACTATTATCTATGATACGCGCTCGACTCCCGCAATAGCCCAGTTGGCACAAAATGCGGATGTTTTGGTACATGAATCAACCTTTGCGGGTAATGAAACTAATTTAGCTCATTCATACTATCATTCCACAGCCGTTGAAGCCGCAAAGATTGCACGCGATAATAATGTTAAATATTTATATTTAAATCATATTTCTGCCAGGTATTTGGGCGCTAAGGCTAAAAAATTGGAAAATCAGGCACAAAAAGTTTTTTCAAACACTAAATTAGCTAACGATTTTGATCGGATTGTAATTCCTATGAAAGGGGAAAAAAATGAGTGATTCTCTTAGAAATAAAGTAGTGGTAATTACTGGCGCTTCCAGTGGAATAGGTCACTCTATTGCGCTCGAAAGTGCTGGTAGAGGTGCAACGGTTATTCTGATTGCCAGAAATAAAGCTAAACTAAAAAAAGTGGCTTCTGAAGCCCATGAATTGTCGGGAGCTGCTTCTTATACAATAGCAACGGACATGAGTCAAAGTGACCAAATTGACGCTGCTTTTACTGAAATTATTAAATTAACTAAGCATATTGATTATTTAGTCAATTGTGCTGGTTTTGGCAAATTTGAAAACTTTGTGGAATCAGATCGGCGCGAAGTCACTGCGATGTTTCAAGTTAACGTTTTAGGATTAATGTATTTTAGTCGTTTAGTGGGCCGCCTAATGATGGAACAAAAATCAGGTCAAATCATCAATATTGGTTCAATTGCCGGCAAAATTCCTACTGTGAAATCTGCAGCCTACAGCGCCTCAAAAGCTGCGGTTATTCAGTTCTCTAATGTATTACGTTTGGAGCTAAAACCATTTGGTGTTAAAGTGATGACGGTTAATCCTGGCCCTGTTTACACCAATTTCTTCAATATTGCAGATACCAGCGGCCATTATGCCGACAACGTGCAAAAATTTATGCTGGATCCCGATGATGTTGCTTGGCAAGTAGTTCATTTCTTCGGCAGTAATAAACGGGAACTGAATTTACCTGTCAGTCTGGCTGTTTTGGCGAAATTATATAACTTATTTCCGAAGATTGGTGACAAGCTGTCCCTTAAGTTTGCTTCCAGAAAGTAGTGCGGATTATGAAAAGTAAAACTAGTCAGATTAAACTTATTTTTACATTAATTTTAACGTTATTGGCAGTGGTATTCGTTGTTCTGAATACTAACAATGTGGCTATTAATTTTGGTTTGTTCAAACTTAAATTACCTTTGATCATTATTTTAGTAATAATGATCATAATTGGAGTTTTGATTGGTTACTTCTGGGGCTCCTATGGTCATAATCAAGACAAGAATAACTAATATAGCTTGATTTATTTGGGATACAATAGTATCATTAACAAACGTGAAGTATTTTGGGCGCTTAAAAGCAGCCTAAAATCGTAATTCTACAAAAAAGGAGATCAGTTCAATGGCAGTTCCTAAAAGACATACTTCTAAGCAAAAGAAACGTTCACGTCGTGGTCATATTAAGTTAACTGTGCCAGCAATGCACTATGATGCAACTACTGGTGAATATCGTTTAAGCCACCGCGTTTCACCTAAAGGTTATTACAAGGGTCGTCAAGTTGTTAGTCAAGCTAACTCAAATGACAATCAATAATTAAGAGGCACCAAGAAGCGGTGTCTTTTTTTATGCAAAAAGATACTGATTTTTATTTGCATGGTTTGATTAGAAAGATTAAAAAGACGAAATGAAATTAGTAATTTTACACTCCAGCGATATCCATGGCTTTATTATGCCTACTGACTATCAAAACCAGAATGATTATTCAGCTCCTTTCGGACTTAGCCGACTAAAAAGCATAATAGAAGAACAAAAAAGAAAATATGGTCCTGAAAACGTGATAGTTACTGATGCAGGCGACAGTCTTCAGGGTTCACCTTTAGCAGCTTATGTTCACGAGAGCAAAAATAACTCTGCATTAAAAAAGTTTGCAGAGTGTTATAACCTAATTAACTATGACGTGCGCTGTTTGGGTAATCATGATTTTAATTTTGGCTTGAATTATTTAAAACAGTATCTCTCATATAGCAGAGCGCCATTTGTAAACAGTAATATTTTGGCTAGAAAAACTGGTCGACCAGCTTTTGGTCAAGATTATATCATTATAAATAAAAATGGTATAAAAGTAGGAATTATTGGAATTGCTACGCAGAGAATACCATTTTGGGAACCGGCAGAACATGTTGCAAACTTAGAATTTAGGTCTGCTTTTGCACAGGTTAAGCATTTAATACCTTTCTTAAGGCCAAAAGTCGCTGTTTTAGCTGTTCTTTATCATGGTGGCTTCGAGGCTGATATTGAATCAGGAAGTAAAACTGAACCAGCTACTGGAGAAAATGAAGGCTATCGCCTTTTACAAGAAATTCCGGAAATAGATGTAATGTTAACTGGGCATCAGCACCGCAAAATGAACGCAGTGATAAATAAAACTGCGATTGTCCAGCCGGGTTATCGTGGAGAAGCCATTGGCAAAATAGTGCTGGAGATTGACAAACAAAGTAAGAAGATTAAAGCTATGTCAGCTGAGTTAATTGATGCAAGTAACTATAAGCCTGCTGCCGAAATTAATTCAGTCAGCCTAACTTTAGACAAAAAGTCGCAAAAATGGTTTGATCAGCCAATTGCTCATTTAGATAATCCTGCACATATAGCTAATGCTAAGCAGGCAAGAATTGAGGGCTCCTCTTTTATTAATTTGTTGCAAAATATGCAGCTTTATTTTACCCACGCTGATATTTCAGCAACTGCATTAATGAGTGAAACTGCCAAGGGCTTTGGCAAAAATGTTTCAATGCGCGATATCTTGTTAAATTATCCTTTTGCTAATCAGTTATGTGTTGTTAAAGTAACCGGTAAAGAATTACGCCATATTATTGAATACTCACTTAAATTTTTAACTAAAGACCAAAAAGGCAATGTTAGCTTTGCACCTCAATATCGTGGTCAACTTTTTAATTTTGATTTGTTTTACCCGCTTGTTTATGAAGCTGATATCAAAAAGCCAGAAGGTGAACGTTTGACAAAGTTTGAATTACACGGACGAGCAATTTTAGCAAACAAAACATATCGTTTGGCTGTTAATAACTATCGTGCTATGGGTGGAGGATTTTATCCAGAATACAGTATTAGAAAGATTGAGCAAATTGGTGATAAAGATTATATAGAAATGCTTCAGGAATACTTAACCAAAGGTCGACCTAAGAGCGAAGTAACACATAACTATTATTTTAAATAAAGAAAAAAGTCATTAGCGGGTAAGCTAATGACTTTTTGTTTACTTAAGTTTTGAATATTTGCTCTTGTCTTTATGAGAATGTGCTGTAATTGTAGGAATAATTGCTGCAAATAGCAAGCCGAAGATCAAGCCTACAATAGCAGCCTCGCCAAAATTAAAAACATGTTGGGTTAACGGAGCTGCAATAAAGCCTACAATTAGCATGTAAACAACGCTCCAGCAAATAGTTACAATATATCGACCCATAGCGTTTCCTTCTTTCATACCCTTGAATTCTAACAAATATTATGCAGGTTTTCAATCCAAAAGATAGCTTTTTGGTATACTAAATTATATGGAGGGTGACCCGAAAAATGAAATACGCTGCATTACAGAATCTTAGCTCTTTTACACTTTTAGAAAGTCCAGTAAAAATTTTTGACTTGGTTACTACTGCCAAAAAGTTAGGCTATGAAGCTATCGGATTGACCGACGTGAATGTTACATACGGTCTGGTTAACTTTTTTGAGGTAGCCCAAAAAGTCGGTATTAAACCTCTCTTAGGGATGCAATTAAGATTAAACGGCTTAATTGACAGTGCTCACCAATATGATTTAATAGCACTGGCAAAATCTGATGAGGGTTACCGTAACATTTTGCGTTTATCAAGTAGAATTAACCTTTTAACAGATAATGGCAATAAGCAAAAAATTTTGACTTTAGCAGATTTGACTAAGGATTTGAATGAACTGATTTTGATAATACCTGCAAATTCTCACAGTGAGCTGTTGAACCTGCAGTTACAAAATGAAAATTTAGGTACAGATTTTTTGCGTCAATTAATCAGTTTAGTACCTAAGTCTAGTTCTCTTTATATTGGTGTTTATGGTAACGAAAAGCAAAAAAAATACATTCAATATGTTAAGACTTTGTCAAAACAATTTGAAATACCATTAGTTAGCGTTGAAGATACTTGCTATTTAAAACCGCGTGATCAATTTTTACGAAAAACTTTACAGGCCATTAAAAAAGGAGAAGTGTTACAAGATACTGCAGAATTAGCAAAACAGTCAGGCTCACATTATTTACCATCCGTTCAGGAATTAAGTGAGCGGTACCATGAATTAGGCTTGGATGACGCTTTAAGTAATACTGGAAAGATAGCCTCCTTATGTAATGCTAAAGTTATTTTTCAAACGCCTGTTTTACCTAAATATAAACAAAAAAAATATACAAGTTCAAAGGATTACCTAAGGTATTTAGCCGAAAATGGCTTAAAGAGTCGTTTTAAGCAGCGCCAAGTTCCTGCAAGTTATCAAAAGCAGCTCAATTATGAGTTGCAGGTGATCGATCAAATGGGTTTTAACGACTATTTTTTGATTGTTTGGGATGTTGTAAACTATTGTCATCGAAGTGATATTGTAATGGGTCCTGGACGAGGATCGGCATGTGGTTCTTTAGTTTCATATGCACTGTACATCACCGAGGTTGATCCGCTTGAATATCATTTGCTTTTTGAGCGTTTTCTTAATCCAGCTCGCCACGAAATGCCTGATATTGATTTAGATATTCCAGACAATCGCCGTGACGATGTCATTAAGTACATGTTTACTAAATATGGTATGGATCACGCGGCTCAAATTCTTACTTTTGGTACATTAGCGGCCAAACAAGTTTTGCGTGATACCGGACGGGTTTTTGGCTTGCAGGAAATACAATTGAGTGAATGGTCGAAAAGTGTGCCTTTTGTCAAAGGTAAAATTAGTCTTGCTCAAGCCTATAAGGAATCTAAAAAAATGCAAATATTGGTAAATGCTAGTGATACCAACAAATTGCTTTTTGAAACTGCCAGTGGCTTAGAAGGGTTACCACGACACTATTCAATTCATGCTGCTGGTTTAGTTGTCAGTGATAATTCTATTGCTGCCATTGCAGGCTTACAGGCGGGCCAACTAGGGATACCGTTAACGCAGCAAACTAAGAAATACGTTGAAGCTCTGGGCTTATTAAAGATCGATTTTTTAGGGTTGAGAAATTTGACTATCCTTGGTGATACAGCAAAAATGATTCGTGAACAAGGTAAAAAAATCGCTTTTAATCAGATTCCTTTGAATGATCCGGCAACTTTAAATATTTTTCAAAAAGGCGAAACAGAACTTGTTTTTCAATTTGAATCTGCTGGGATTCGTAATGTGCTTCGTGAACTGCACCCAGATAATTTTGAAGACCTGGTAGCAGTCAATGCACTTTATCGTCCAGGTCCAATGCAGAATATTAACACTTTTATTGCTCGTAAAAGGGGTAAACAAAAAGTCACTTATCCTGATCCCAGTTTAAAAACAATCTTGGCTCCAACATATGGAATTTTAGTCTACCAGGAGCAGGTTATGCAGACTGCTCAGGTTTTGGCAGGCTTCTCTTTAGGCGAAGCAGATATTTTACGCAGGGCAATGTCAAAAAAGGACCAAAAAGTTATTGAGCAGGAAAAATCTAAATTTATCTCTGGTGCTGTAAAAAAGGGTCATAGTATTCAAGTTGCCACTCGGGTATATGACTATATTGAGCAATTTGCTAATTATGGCTTTAACCGTTCACACGCTGTGGCATATACTATGATTGCTTTTTGGCTGGCTTATTTGCAGGTTCATTATCCCGCCGAGTTCTATGCGGCTATGCTTAATTCCAATATCGGAAATCAAAATAAAGCAAGTGAATATATAATGCGAGCACAAGAAGACGGCGTTAAAATTTTGCCATCTGATATTAATAAAAGCTCTTTATGGTATCAGGTAATTGATGGTCAGATTTTAGTTGGTCTCAGAGCAATTAAAGGTGTCAGAATTGATTTTCTTAAAGAAATAATTGCTAAACGCCAGATAAAACCTTTTACTTCTTTAGCAGGCTTTTTACGGCAAATTGATATTAAATTTATTAGTGCCAATAGTATTACAAATGTCATTGAAACCCTTATCAAAGCAGGCTGTTTTGACCGGATAAACAAAAATCGTAACGAATTATTGCAAAACTGCCCTGAAACTATTGAAAACGTTAAATTGACAGGAGATAATTTAGCTTTATCAGAAGGGTTGGGAGGCATACCTGTCAAAGATGTCCCTGAACCAAGCAAACAGGAAAAAGCAGTCATGGAGGTAGAGTCTTTGGGCTTTTCCACGTTAACATCACCGTTAATAACAGTAGAAAAATACGCGCAAAAGTTTAATGCAAAAGCACTAAGTGAATTTCAAATTCATGAAAGCGGCATAGCTGTAGGAAAATTAATGTCATTAAAGTTAGTCAGAACTAAAAAGGGTCAAACCATGGCTTTTGGCAATTTTGCCGATACGACTAGTAAGCAGGATATTGTAATTTTTCCTGGTGTTTATGATAAAATTCAATCGAATTTAAAGGAGGGTAATATTTATTTATTGGGCATTAGAGTTCAGAATAATCGTTTCGATTCGAGTAAAAAACAATATATTTTAACAAATTTAAAGGTTGTTAATTTACAAGACTAGAGTTTTTGGTTAAGCGTTAACAAATAAGTATTGTTAACGCTAACATCAAAAAAGACCGTCAAATCAAGAATTTTAATCCTTTTTTGTGAGATTTTTTCGTGAAAGAATGTTAAAATTTAGTGGATGTGAGAAATTACACAATAAATCTTGATGAGGTGAATTCATGAAGCGAATTGGAATTTTAACGAGCGGTGGCGACGCTCCTGGCATGAATGCGGCTGTTAGGGCAGTAACTAAAACCGCTATTCATCATGGACTTGGTGTTGTTGGTATTCGTTATGGTTTTGCCGGGCTTGTAGCTGGTGACTTTGTAACATTAACTGCTGAAAATATTGATCACATGATTAATGCAGGTGGTACTTTTCTCTACAGTGCCCGTTACCCGGAATTTGCACAAAAAGAAGTGCAAGAAAAGGGAGTAGAGCAATTAAAAAAGCATGACATAGATACTGTAATTGTAATTGGCGGTGATGGTTCATATCATGGTGCGCTGGCATTAACCCGTTTGGGAATTAATTCTATTGGTTTACCAGGTACCATTGATAATGATATTCCTTACACTGAGTATACAATTGGTCTTGATACCGCCTGCAATACTGCCATGCAGGCCATCGACAGAATTCGTGATACTGCCAGCAGTCATCACCGTGTTTTTGTTGTGAATGTGATGGGACGTGATTGTGGTGACATTGCTATGCGCGTTGGTTTAGCTAGTGGCGCAGATGCTATCGTCGTTCCTGAACGGCAATTTGATATTAAAGCAATTGCGGACAGATTAAAACGTGGTTTCAAAGACGGCAAAGACAATGGTATTATCATCTTGGCTGAAGGTGTCATGAATGCTGCTGATTTTAGAACTGAACTTTTAAAATACGGCGATTTCGATTGCAGAGCCAATATTATTGGTCATATGCAGCGTGGCGGATCACCTACAGTTTTGGATAGAATAAATGCTACAAAAATGGGCAATTATGCTGTTAAGTTACTTCTTGATGGTAAAGGCGGTTTAGCTGTCGGCATGGAGAATGGCCAACTGGAAACCCACGATATTCTGGATTTATTTGATGAAAAACATGCCAGCGAAGAGTCGTTAATTGATATTAATGAAGAAATGACTAAATAATTAGTCGATTTTGGGGAGATTTTTAAATAATGAAGAAAACTAAAATTGTTAGCACCTTAGGGCCAGCTTCAAATGATATTGAAACTATTACAGCTTTGGCTAAGTCAGGCGTAAATGTATTTCGTTTCAACTTTTCACATGGTGATCATGCTGAGCATCTGTCACGGATGAAAATGGTTCGTCAAGTCGAAAAAGAAACTGGCTTAGTACTTGGTATCGCATTGGATACTAAAGGTGCTGAGATTAGAACCACTGATCAAGAAGGTGGCAAGTTTACCATTAATACTGGAGACCAAATTCGTGTATCAATGGACGATTCCAAACCGGGTAACAAGGACATGATCCATGTTACTTACGAAGGTCTTTATGGTGATACCCACGTTGGTGGTCATGTTTTAATTGATGATGGTTTAGTTGATTTATTAATTGAAGCACAAAATACCGGTGTAATCGGTTCTAAGAAGGGTGTTAATGCACCTGGAGTTGAAATTCGCCTGCCAGGAATTACCGAAAAAGATGCTGATGACATCAAATTTGGTTTAGCTCATGGCATTAACTTTATTTTTGCTTCGTTTGCACGTAAGGCACAGGATATCCTTGATATCCGTAAGTTGTGTGAAGATGCAGGTTGTGATTATGTTAAGATTTATCCTAAGATTGAATCACAAGAAGGTATCGATAATGCTGATGAAATCTTGCAAGTTTCAGATGGTTTAATGGTTGCTCGTGGTGACATGGGGGTTGAAATTCCATTTATTGATGTGCCATTTGTTCAAAAAGATTTAATCAAGAGAGCAAATGCACTTGGTAAGCCAGTTATTACTGCTACCCAAATGCTTGACTCAATGCAAGAAAATCCTCGTCCAACTCGTGCCGAAGTTTCAGACGTAGCTAACGCTGTACTTGACGGTACTGATGCAACTATGCTTTCTGGTGAATCCGCCAACGGTTTGTACCCAGTTAAGGCTGTTTCTGCAATGGCTGAAATTGATGAAAGAACTGAACAAGAACTTCTTAAACGTAACACTTTGGCTCTGCAAAGATTTGAAGAATACAAGGGTTCAAACGTTACTGAAGCTATTGGTGAGTCTGTTGTGCGGACAGCTCAAGAATTAGGTGTTAAGACCATTATTACGGCAACTAATTCAGGCTATACTGCCAGAATGATTTCTAAATATCGTCCAAACGCTAATATATTGGCCTTAACTTTTGACGAAAAGATTCAACACTCACTTGGCATTTCTTGGGGTGTTCAACCTTTGCTTACTGACAAACCAGCTTCTACTGATGATATGTTTGAAGTAGCAGCTAATGTTGCCAAAGAACAAGGCTATGTTAAAGATGGTGATTTAGTAATCATTGTTGCTGGTGTTCCTGTTGGTGACTCTGGTACAACCAACTTAATGAAACTACAAATCATTGGTAGCAAATTGGCTCAAGGGCTGGGTGTTGGTAACGGCTCAGTTGTTGGTAAAACAGTTGTTGTTAATAGTGCTGAAGAAGCTATCAGCAAGGTTAAAGAGGGCGACATCATGGTTGCCAGAACTACTGATCCTGATTACATGCCAGCTATTAAGAAGGCTTCAGGTTTAGTTGTTGAAGCTTCTGGATTGACTTCACACGCTGCAGTTGTCGGTTTATCATTAGGAATTCCGGTTGTTGTCGGTGTTACTGGTGCTACTGAAAAGATTGGCAGTGGTATTACTATTACTGTTGATGCTCGTCGTGGTGCTATTTACCAAGGTGAAGTTTCAAATCTTTAATTAAAGTAAAACGTGAAAATAGCCAGTAACCAGTACTGGCTATTTTTGTTTGCTTTTAATCTAGGTAAATTAAATGAAAATCATTAGTTAATTTGGTTTGACTGATATCAATTTAATCCATTAAAATGATATACTTGTTATCAGATCCAATATCTAGACTTAGGAGATTAATCATGCTAGGCACTATTGCAACTGGAAAAATAATAGATCAAAATGAAAATTCTTTTTTTGTTCAAATCGAAGGTTTGACTTACGAATTGAAAAGAAAGGAAATTACTCAGGAAGAGAAGCCAAAATTGGGAGATCAAATCAAAGGATTTCTGTATGATAATAAACAGCATAATCGCGAAATGACTCAGTTTCTACCCTTTGCTCAAGAAGATCAATATGCTTGGAGCAAAGTGACTGAAGTCAAGTATAACTTAGGTGTTTTTGTAGATATTGGTTTGCCAGATAAAGATATAGTGATTTCCTTGGATGATCTCCCTTATGACAAAGAACGCTGGCCTGAAGTTGGTGATCAACTGCTAGTTCATCTTGAAACTGATGAAAAAGATCGTATTTGGGCAAAAATGGCGGATGAAAATATTTTTGAACAACTTTCAGCTCATTTTCCAGACGGTATGAATAATAAAGATGTTTTTGGGACTGTTTATTCAGCCCGTGAAGTAGGAGCATTTGTAATTACTAAAGAATATTATTTGGGTTTTGTTCATCCGTCACAAATGGCTCGGCCACTACGTTTAGGTGAACAGTTTAAGGGTAGAGTTATTGGTGTTAGTCAGTATGGCCGCCTAAATTTGAGCAGTCTGCCGCGATCATTTGAAGAAATAGATGATGATGCGCAGATGATTTTGATGAGTTTGCGCAGAAAAAAAGATAAAACATTACCTTTTTATGATAAATCTGATGCAGAGGATATAAAAAGCTATTTTGGCATCTCAAAATCTGCTTTTAAACGAGCATTAGGACACTTGTTGAAGGGAAAATACATAGTGGAAGATAAAACTACTGGAACAATTTCATTAGTTAACGACCCCGAAGAAGACAAAAATGAATAATTTAACAGAACAAGTTGAGGACTATTTAAGATATAGTCAAATTGAGCGAGGACTAGGTGCTAATACAATTACTGCTTACAAGCAGGATTTAAGCTCTTTCATTAATTTTTTGCAAAAGGAAAATTTAAGTTCTTGGCCGACTAAAGCAATTGATATTGATGCTTTTTTGGCCGAGCAACGCGATCAAAAGAAAGCAACAAGTTCTATTAGTCGTTTAATTTCAAGTCTGCGGAAATTTTACCAGTGGCTGGTAAGACAAAATATTCAAAAATTGAATCCTATGCTTGAAATAGACTCACCCAAAAAACGTCGACCTTTACCAGTTGCTTTAACCACAGTTGAAGTTACTGACTTACTTAAGCAACCTGATATAAAAAAGAAACTGGGTTTACGAGACCGTGCTTTACTTGAAACGTTGTACGCAACGGGCATAAGGGTGAGCGAATTAATAAACCTTAAATTTACCGACTTGCATGAAGAATTGAAATTAGTCAAAGTTTTTGGTAAAGGCTCAAAAGAACGATTGATTCCTATTAGTAAAGTTGCTTTGTCCTGGATTGATAGTTACAAAGAAAAAGTACGTGATCCGCTGATATTAAAAGTGGGAAAAAATACGGATTTTATTTTTCTTAACAGCCGCGGAAGTTCTCTAACTCGACAAGCTGTTTGGCAAATTATCAAGCACTACTGCAAGCTGGCAGGTATTCAGAAAAATGTTACCCCTCATACTTTAAGACATACATTCGCAACTCACTTACTTGAAAATGGGGCTGATTTGCGTGTGGTTCAAGAAATTTTAGGGCATTCGGATATTAGTACTACACAAATTTATACCAATTTGTCCCAAAAACATATCATACATGTTTACGAGAAAACTCATCCTCGAATTTAAGGTGATTAAATGTTAATTGAATGTAAAAATGATACGGAAAAAGTAGCAATGGGCTTATTATCCTATTTACCAGACTTTAAAAATCTCGCAAATCTTAAGGATGAAATTCAATTAAATAAAAATAGTGCTGAATTTTGTCTATACCTTTATCGGTCTAAGGACCCTAATTTTATTGGTGTAATTGGCACGCAAGCGAATAAACAATTTGTTGTTATTCGTTACATTTCATTTGCTCCTGATTTTCGCAAAGCTAAATATGAGGCTAAGGCAGTGCAAGAACTGGCTCAAAGTAATCCCCAAAAAAGAATTACGGCAGTTCCAGAATATATTGATCTGATTAAATATTTAAAAAAGGACTCAAAAATATGAGTGCTAATCTTACTTTGGAATTACCCAATTTTGAGGGCCCTTTAGATTTATTGCTGCACTTAATTAAAGTACAGAAAATTGATATTTATGATATTCCGATAGCCAAAATTACCAGCCAATATTTAGCTTATTTACATCAAATGCAAAGTCTTAATTTAAAAATTGCCGGTGAATACTTTGTCATGTCATCATTGTTATTACGCATAAAATCACAGTCTCTACTTCCGCGTAATGATTTCACAGAAAATGATGAGGAACAGGAAGATCCTAGAGATGAACTTGTACAGCAGCTTATTACTTATTCAATATTCAAAAAAATCTCAGTTTACTTTAAAAAGCGCAACGAAAAGGTTCCAATTACGGCTGCTAAAGAGGAAAGTGTGCCACTTAGTAAAAAAATTCAGCCGTTACCTCTGGGACAAATTACTTCCACTGAATTAGCCAATACATTTATTTTAGTGCTACAAAGAATGAAGATCAGACAGCCTGATATTGTTTCGGTTGAAGTGAAAGAGACATCTGTTAAAGAGATGGGTACTTTTTTGCAAAACGAATTGGCAAAGTGTAAAAAGGTCAGTTTTTTTGCATGTTGTCAAAAAATGAAAACTTTATCTGACATTATTGGCCTGTTTTTAGCATTGCTTGAACTTTGTAAAAAGCAAGAATTGCGGGTAACACAAAATAGAACATTCGGTGATCTGAACTTGGAAAGAATTGATAGCATTGATGACTAAAATTGCACAGTTAGAGGCTCTATTGTATGTGGCCGGTGATAATGGCATTGAAAGCACTAATTTGTGTGAACTATTGCAGATTGGCAAGCCTGCACTGCGTGAATTAACAAAAAGCTTACAGGAAAAATTACAGAAAAGTCCGGATTCAGGTCTGCAAATACAGCAGCTGAACGATTCTTATAAATTAACAACAAGGCCGGAAGTAAGCAAAACAATTGAAAACTTTTTTCAAAAAGATTTAACTAAAAGTCTTAGTCAGTCCGCTCTGGAAATATTATCAATCATCGCATACAAGCAGCCGATTACTCGTATTGAAATTGATGAAATTAGAGGGGTAAATTCATCTGGTGCATTACAAACATTAATTTGGCGAGGTCTTGTAAGGATAAATGGCAAAAAAGAAGCACCAGGTCACCCTAATCTATACGTTACCACTGACTATTTTTTGCAGTATTTTGGTTATCAAAGTTTAGCCGATTTACCTCTAATTGAAGATTTTGAAGATGATAGTGTAAATGCTGAAGGAGAAATCGATTTATTTGCGGCTAAGGCTCAAGCATATAAGAATATTGCTAAAACTCAAAAAGGAGAATCATAATGGTGTTAGAACGATTACAAAAAGTAATTGCTGAAGCTGGAATTGCTTCACGACGCAAGGCTGAAAAAATGATTACAGAAGGTCGGGTAACAGTTGATGGTAATGTAGTTACAAAATTAGGCACTAAGGTGGATACATTCAGTAATATTACTGTTGATGGTGAACCAATTGAGCGGGAAAGTTTGCACACATACCTTTTCTATAAACCGCGTGGTGTGGTATCAACTGCCAGCGATGATAAAGGCAGAAAAACCGTTGTTGACTACTTTAAAGAATTACCCTACCGTTTATATCCAATTGGCAGATTAGATTATGACACATCGGGTTTACTCTTAATGACTAATGACGGAGAACTTGCAAATTTATTAATGCATCCAAGGAATAATGTAGCCAAAGTATATGTTGCTAAAATTACGGGTGTACTTTCTCCTGCAGAAATTAGTCAGCTAACCCACGGAGTAAAAATTGATCGTCATAGATGTGCTCCAGCGAAAGTTAAAGTAATTAGAACTGACTGCAAAAAAAACAGCCAAATAGTACAGTTAACTATTCATGAGGGGCAATATCATCAAGTAAAAAGAATGTTTAAGGCCGTTCATCATCAGGTCAAAAAATTAGCACGTGAAAAATATGCCTTTTTAACCCTGGATTCTCTGATTTCCGGAAGCTTTCGCGAATTATCCCATGAGGAAGTTGACAGATTAAAAGACGTAGATTAAGATGGTATTTGAAAATTAAATAATAAGTTTGTTGTCTTCATGGCAGGGTGAAAATCCCGACCGGCGGTGAGAGTCCGCGACCCACGAAAGTGGTGGAATCTATTGTGATACCGATAGTTAAAGTCTAGATGAAAGAAGACAGACTAAACTAAAAGCCAAGATCTTTAGCTTACTTTTACTCGGTCTGTTGTTAGGAGCAGCAGACCGAGTTTTTTGGAGGTAAGAATTTTGCAAAGAAAAGGCAGAAATAATTTAGTCAATATAGTAGCTTATACTTTAATTGGAACAATTGCATATGTATTAATGCTTTTGGAAATACCATTGCCTGTCACTAGCTTCTTAAAATTTGATTTTTCTGATGTTGTAATTACAATTGGTACTTTTTTATTTGGTCCGTTACCCGGTATTTTCATCGCGTTTGTGAGAATGCTAATTAATTTAATATATAAAGGTTTTGCTCTACCAAGTTTAGTGGGTCAATCTGCGGCCTTTTTAGCATCAATTTCATTTGCTTTACCGTTTTATTATTTGACTAGAAATATCAATAAAGATGAAAAGAGTTTTACGAAAAAACATTTAAAACCAATTTTAGGTATAGTCCTTGGCATTATAGCAATGGCTTTTGTTTTGTCAGTTTTAAATGCTCTGGTCCTAACACCTTTTTATGCAGCAACTACAGTACCCAATTTGCCAACTATTCATGGTTATTCAGGTTTACTGGCATTTACTGAGAAAGTGTACTTGGGCAAATTGCTTCACATTCCTTCAATGAGTGCCTACATTTTTGGCATTATTGTGCCGTTTAATTTATTAAAAGGCACAATAAATGGTACGGTTGTTTACTTACTGTTTGAAACTGTTTTGAGAACAATCAAACCATTTGTCAGAAAAAACTTCAATTTAAAAAACTAAAATCAGAAATTATAAAATCGGTCTATTAAATGACCGATTTTTTTATCCACTTAAATGTTAAATATGCTAAAATTAAACAGGTTAGGTAAGGAGGCTTTTTAAGATGACTAATAATCCTAAGGGACCATATCAACATTATAAACGTCCACAAAAAACAAGAGTTGAAGCGTACAACTCTGTTTCTAAAGGTTGGATTGTACTCATTGTTTTACTTATAATGATACTAATTGGCCTTGTTCCAGTAGTACATCATTTAGCAGCGAATAATAGTTCAAGTAATAAAATAGTTGAAGTACGCAAAACTCATAAAAAAGCTGCTAAAAAAGCAAACATTAAAGCTTCTCCTGCAAAAAACAAACTTGTCGAAAATAAAACTAAGAGCAAGCCGAAAGCTAAGGTTAAGCAAAAAAGGAAACACGCAAAAACTAAACCCAAAATTAAACAATATATAGTTCAAAGTGGAGATTCTTTAAGTAGTATTGCTCGTCGTTTTAAAATTTCTGTTGGTCAGTTAGCTGAGTTAAATCAACTTGACCCTAACAGTCAGGTGGATATCGGACAAGTATTGCGTATCAAATAATTTAGAAAGGATAGGGACTGCAGTCCCTTTTTTATTGAATGCAAATAGCGATTGATGGACCAGCTTCAGCTGGAAAAAGCACAGTAGCGAAGATTATAGCTCAAAAATTGAACTTTACGTATATTGATACGGGAGCAATGTACCGCGCTTCTACCTGGTTAGCACGTGAACACAAACTTAGTTATAGTGATGAAAAGGGCATATTGGCTGCCATTGATAAAGAAAAAATTGAACTAAAAAGCGAAAAATGCCAACAAAAAGTTTTTGCCGGTGAAGAAGATATATCCCAAGATATACGCACGCCGGATATTTCTGCTCACGTTTCTCAAGTATCAGCTTTAGCAGGTATCAGAGCCAAAATGGTCAGTTTGCAAAGACAAATGGCCGGTCAGATGAATGTAGTGATGGATGGTCGTGATATTGGGACCACGGTTTTGCCAGAAGCTGACGTTAAAATCTTTTTAATTGCGTCTGTTCATTCTCGAGCTCAAAGAAGAATGCTTGATTTTAAAGAAAGAGGAATTAAAACTAACCAATCCCTTGAAGAAATTGAGCAAGACATATCGGAAAGGGATTATAAAGATTCGCATCGTAAAATTTCACCATTAAAGAAGGCACATGATGCTATTGAAATAGACACAACTTCTATGACTATAGACCAGGTAGTTAATGCAATCTTATCTGAAATTAAAAAAAGTCAAAAAAACTATAAAAAAAGGGTATAAAACAGTAGAAAAATATCAAACTTTCATTTAGAATTAGAGTATGATATTGGGAGGTAAATAATGTCAGAAAACAGTAATCAATTTTTAGATGCATTAAAGCAAATGCAAGGAGTTGAGGTCGGAGATATTGTAGATGTTGAAGTCTTAGACGTTGAAGAAGGTCAAATCGATGTTGGTGTTGAAAATGCCGGTATTGAAGGTGTAATTCCTCGTCGTGAATACACTTCAGATCGCAACGTTGACCTACGTGAAGCAGTTAAACCAGGCGATAAGCTCAAAGCTTTAGTTTTAAGAAAAGCCGGCGGAGATAAAGAGAATGGTGAATTCTTCTTCTCAGTTACCCGCTTGAAGGAAAGAGAAGCTTATGATGAACTGCAAAAAGATTTTGAAGCCGGAAAGACAATTGAAGGTACAGTTACTTCTTCAGTTCGTGGTGGTTTGTTAGTAGATGTAGGCACTAGAGGATTTTTACCTGCGTCATTAATTTCTAACCGTTATGTTTCCGATCTTAAGCCATTTATCGGCAAAACCATGAAACTTAAAATTACTGAAATTGATCCAAGTAAGAACCGCTTAATCCTTTCTCACAAAGATTTAATTGAAGAAGAGCGCGAAGAAGCTTTTGACAAGGTTGCATCACAGTTAGTTGTGGGTGATGTTGTTGAAGGCAAGGTTTCCCGTTTAACTAATTTTGGAGCTTTCGTTGATGTTGGTGGGGTTGATGGCTTAGTCCACATTTCCGAGATCTCATATAAACATGTTGATAAGCCAAGCGATGTTTTAAAGGCTGGTCAAGATGTCAAAGTTAAAGTAATTGGTATTGATGATGATAGACATCGCATCTCCCTTTCAATTAAGCAAACTGAACCTTCTCCTTTTGAACAAGCTACAGCTGACTTACACGAAGGCGATGTGTTTGAAGGCGAAGTTAAATCTTTAACTAACTTCGGTGCTTTTGTTGAAGTTGCTGATAATATTCAAGGTTTAGTTCACGTTTCTGAAATATCATATAAACACGTAGACAAGCCAAGTGATGTTTTAAAGGTTGGTCAAAAAGTTAAAGTCAAGGTCTTAAACATTGACCCTGGTGAGCGTCGCATTTCACTTTCTATGAAGGATGCTGAGCCAAAGAATTCTGAAAATGAAGGCAACCGTTCACACAGTTCATATAACCGCAATTCAGTAAATAAAAAATATATGAACAAAGATGACAGCGGCTTTGCTTTAGGTGACATCATAGGTGACCAATTAAAAGATCGTCGTTAATTTAAATAAAAAGCCGACTCTAAGTCGGTTTTTTTATTTGTAAAAGGAGGCTGAAAAATGGTTTTACCCGTAGTTGCAATTGTAGGACAGCCTAATGTTGGTAAATCAACGCTTTTCAACCGGATTATTAATCAACGGTTAGCAATAGTTGAAGATAAACCAGGCGTGACTCGAGACCGTAATTATGCGCAAGCTGAATGGTTAGGGCACAAATTTGATTTGATTGATACTGGTGGAATAACCTGGGAAAATAGTAATATCGAAGAAGAAATAAGAGCTCAAGCTGAAATAGCAATTGAAGAAGCTGATGTAATCATCTTTTTAACTAATGTCGCTAATCACGTTACAAATCTTGATGAGCGCATTGCCCAAATGCTTTATCAAACTAAGAAGCCAGTGATTTTAGCTGTGAACAAAGCTGATAATCCTGAGCAGCGGATGGACATTTATGATTTTTATAGCTTAGGTTTTGGCGATCCTATTCCTGTTTCAAGCGTGCATGGCACGGGTATTGGTGATTTGCTAGATCAAATAGTGCAAAGTCTGCCGAAAGACTTGGAGCAAAATGAGCAGGAGCAAATTTCTTTTAGTGTAATAGGTCGTCCTAATGTAGGAAAATCATCAATTGTCAACCGTCTTGTCGGTGAAAAGCGTGTAATTGTTAATAACGAAGAGGGAACGACCCGCGATGCAGTTGATACCCCTTTTGAAATAGATGGTACTAAATTTAGAATTGTCGATACTGCTGGTATAAGGCGACGGGGAAAAGTTTACGAAAAGACTGAAAAATACTCAGTAATGAGAGCAATGGGTGCAATTGAACATTCCGATGTTGTCTGCTTAGTACTTGATGCTAGCACAGGTATTAGAGAGCAGGACAAGCATGTTGCTGGGTATGCTCACGATGCTGGTAGAGGGATTATTATTGTTGTCAATAAATGGGATTTGCCTAAAAAGACAAGTAATAGTGGCAAGGATTTTGAACAAATTATTCGTACAGAATTTCAATATCTTGATTACGCTCCTATTTTATTTGTTTCAGCAAAAACGGGGCAAAATCTGGCGAAAATTCCCGAATTGGTTCGAAGAGTTTCTCATAATCAGCAACAAAGAATTAAATCCAGCGTGTTAAATGACCTCTTACTAGAAACCAGCAAGTTAGTTCCGACGCCTATGATTAAAGGTAAAAGATTACGCGTTTACTACATGACACAGGTATCCACTAATCCACCAACTTTTGTCGTATTTGTCAATGATCCGGAATTAATGCATTTTTCATATCAGCGCTTTTTAATTAACCAGTTAAGGGGAAATTTTGACTTCTCCGGCACCCCTATAAAAATTATTGCTCGAAAAAGAAAATAGTTTGTATCTACCAAAGACACAAAAATCACATTTTTAGAGGTAATTGCTTGTTGTATCAAGGGTTTTGTGCTATTTTGAAATCAAGGAAAAAAAGTGATTCCAATAATCATTTATTCCCTGTTCCTCTATTGAGGAATTAAATAAGGATCTTACTAAGAGATTCAAGTTACAGGAGGTGAATTCCCAATGGCAAATAAGGCAGAATTAGTCACTGAAGTTGCAGCAAAAGCTAAATTAACTAAAAAAGATGCAGCTACAGCAGTTGATGCAATTTTTAGTTCAATCCAAGAAGATCTTGCTAAAGGCAAAAAAGTACAATTAATTGGCTTTGGTACTTTTGAAGTACGTAAGCGCGCAGCTCGTAAAGGACGTAATCCACAAACAGGCGATGAAATCCAAATTCCAGCAAGTGTTGTACCTGCATTTAGACCTGGTAAAGCTCTTAAGGAAGCTGTTAAATAGCTCAATGACTTTATTTAAAAGGTGGTGGCTTAATTCGCCATCATCTTTTTTGTTTGATATTATTTATAGGTGTGATTGACCTGATCGGCAAAAAATAAAATAATGGAGGAATAAAAAATGAGCTATTCTGAAAAGCTGCTTGACGCAATTGAGCGGCAAGATTTTTCTCAAGAAAAGTTATTATTACAAAAAGCCTTGGACAAAGATGAACCAGAGATTTTAGCCTCACTGGCTGAGAATTTGGTGGGATTAGGATTTACCGATCTAGCAAAAGAAATTTATCGCAGTTTAATTGCCCGTTTTCCCAAAGATGACTTATTTAAAATTTATTTAGCTGAGATATTATTAAATGACGGTCAAGATGATGATGGCTTAACTTTGCTTTATAATGTTACTCCTGGCTCCTCTGCCTATCTCGACAGTTTGCTTGTTCAAGCTGACTATTATCAGACTAATGGTCTACTGGAAACGGCCTATCAAAAACTGCTAGAAGCTGAAAAAATTGCACCTGATGAAGATGTCGTGAAGTTTGGGTTGGCAGAATTAGATTATCTAAGTGGCCATTATAAACAAGCACTTTCGAGATACCAAAATTTGTTGAAGCGTCATAAAACATTTAGTGAAGTCAATTTAAATGACCGTCTGTTTCAAACTTTAGCCAAATTAGGACGTTATGAAGAGGCAGGAGAAGTAATTGCTAAAAATGGCAATGATATTCTTGATATTGACAGTAAGTATCAGGCTGCCTTAGTAATGTTAACACTACATAGAGACGATCAGGCAATCAAGTATTTGAACGAAGTAATCGATCAAAGTCCTGATTATGTTAATGCCTATAGGTTGTTAACTACGGCATATGAGCATAAAAATGATAATGAACAAGAATTACGCTCAGCGCAATTAGGAATTGCGTATAACGAACTTGACCCCGTTCTTTATCAAAAAGGAGCACAAGCAGCTGTAAGGTTGAATGACTTAGATACAGCTAGAAATTTATTACAAAAAGGAATAAAAAAACTTCCTGAAAACTTTGATTTGCGTTTGCAGCTATCTAATCTTTACGTTAGAGAAAACGACAATGAAGCAAATATTGCTCTTTTTGCCCAGGTTGACGATGAAGATTTGGAACCACAGGTTCACTGGAATTTAGCACTTTCTTACCAAAATTTGGATCAAAGTGCAAAAGCAAAAAGTGAATTTTTATTAGCCTATCCTGAATTTAAAAATAATAGTGCTTTTTTAAAACAAATGTTGCTATTTTTTAATACCGAGCCCAATTCCCAAGACATCGTAAGAGAATTATTAGAGGCATATCTAAAACTCGAACCCGAAGATACTGAGATGCAGGAAATGTCTGATGAATTACTGTCATAATTGCTCAATTAATATAAGTATCTGGATTTTTTTAAAAGTTTTGTAATCATCCACCTTAAATTTAATAATTTAAAAAGGCAAATAAACTAGTTGCGAAAAACTTGAGTTATTTGCCTTTTTTAAATCTTTATGCAGCTATTTTCTAATCAGCAGGTGGTGGCTTTTTTGTTTATAAGTAAAGCCTTCGCCTAAAACCTCATGAACTTCAATAACACTGACAAATGCCTTGGGATCTTCAGCAGCTATTAATTCTTTTACCAGGGGAATTTCTCTGGGAGAAACTACTAAGTAAATTACTGGTCTTTTAGTTTTTTTATAACCACCACGAGCCTCAAGATAGGTGAAGCCGCGATCCAGCTTTAAGTCAATCATTTTTGCAATTTCTTGATAATGATCAGAAATAATAAGCAGACCACGTGCAGAATATGCACCCTGTTGAACTGCGTCCATAACACGTGACAGAATAAACGCGGCTACTAGCGTATACATGATATGTTTGAGGTCAAGGTACGTTAATGAAGATAATAAAATAATGGTATCGCAAAACAGTAGAACTTTGCCAGAAGATATGCCATATTTCATTTGCATAATTCTGGCGATAATATCTGTACCACCTGAAGTGCCATTAAAACGAAAAACTAACCCTAACCCAATGCCAGAAAGGGTACCTGCCAGAATTGCTGACAAGAAGAGGTCGTGTTCTAAGTTTAATTGAGATATAATAGGAATTAAGCGCCAGAACCATAGGAAAAAGGACAGCCATAATGTTCCCCATATAGTATAGGCCAATAGTCTTTTGCCCATAAAACGGTATCCTAAGATAATTAGCGGTATATTAAGTAGCAAGGACGACAGGCCCATGTTAATGCCCCAGAAGTGTCGTAATAGCAAAGTAATACCGCTAATACCACCGTCTGTGAGTTTATTTGGTACTGAAATCATGTCAAGGCTGAGAGCATAAATAGCACAGCCGATCATAATCATTAACAGTTCCATGATGCTTTTTTTGTTAATTTTTTGCATAATAAAAACTTTCTTTTCTAAACCATTACCTTTAGCCTACCATAAATTAAAAACAAAAAAACTAATAAATGAGTTGATTTAATAATGATGAAAATAAATAATTTACCAGCTATTTTTACAGCAGCTTTTCCGGTACTTCAACAGCTAGAACAAGCAAATTATGAAGCATATTTTGTTGGTGGTTCTGTTCGTGACCTGCTTTTAAAAAGGCCGATACACGACATTGATATTGCCACGAGTGCTTATCCAGAAGAAGTTAAACAGCTTTTTCCTAAAACAATTGATACTGGAATTAAGCATGGTACAGTTACCGTTTTGAATGGCGGTTCAAGCTATGAAATAACTACCTTTAGAACAGAATCAGGTTACCAGGATTTTCGCAGGCCCGATCATGTTACTTTTGTGCAAAATTTAGCTGAAGATTTACAAAGGCGTGATTTTACCATTAATGCTTTAGCGATGAATAGAAAAGGTGAAATAATTGACCTTTTCAACGGCATAGGAGATTTACAAAAGCACCTCATTAAAGCAGTTGGGGATCCAATGAAGAGGTTTCATGAAGATGCCTTACGAATGATGAGGGCAGTTCGCTTTATGAGTCAGCTTTGTTTTGATCTTGAACCTCAAACTGAAAAAGCCGTAAAGGATATGCATCAACTATTGCCCAAAATTTCAGTCGAAAGAATTCGTGATGAATTTGTTAAAATGGGTACTGGAATCAACTCACGCGCAGCTTTTAAAGTTTTTTTACGGACGAAGTTAAGTGAGGGTGTGCCGGATTTTGCTGGTAAAAGTGAATTGCTGGCAATCTATCCCAAATTGAAATTTAACCCAAGTATGGAAACCAGTTTGTGGGCTATCATAATCATTTTATTGAAAATTACGGATAATCAGATAACTCAGTTTATGCGTGATTGGAAAAATTCAAATGCCATGACGGAAAAAGTTAAAAAAATTGTAAATTTGTTTGACTTAATTTCTGCAAAATCTCCTTCTGACCTTGAATTATTCAATGCTGGTAAGGAGACTCTCCTTAACACTATTGATGTAGCTCATATTTTAGGACAACCAATTAACTCCGAAGCTTTAGTAGATCGTTATACAGCATTACCGATTAAATCAATGTCTGAACTTGCCATTGACGGGCAATTTTTAATAGCTAATGGCGTAAAGCCAGGACCAAACTTAGGACAAATACTTAATCAAATAAAGCAAAAAGTCATTACCGGTGAATTAGTCAACTCTGAAGATGATATTCAAGAATATTTAGAGCAAATTAAGTAATTCAGACGTACAGTAGCACAGAAAAAAACATTAGGGTTGAGCCTAAAATAACGAACAAATGCCAGATTACATGAATAAAGGGAATACCTTTCATTGTATAAAAAAGGGCACCAACTGTATAAGCTACACCCCCGCCAACTAAAAGCCAGAATCCAGTGGGACTTAGTCGAACATACAAGTAGTTGCCAGCCAAAATTACAAGCCAGCCCATTGCGACATATAAAATGGTATCAAGTATTACATGCTTACCCCTATTAAAAATATAGTAAATGATGCCAAATATAGCGATGATCCAAACCAAACTAAACAGTAAAATACCCCATTTGCCACCAATGGCGACTAGTGAAAAAGGGGTATATGAACCCGCAATTAGCAGAAAAATTGATGAGTGATCAAAAATTTGAAAAACATTGCGGACGCGGGTAAAAATTAAACTATGAAAAAGTGTTGAAAATAAATAAAGAAGAAGCAAACAGGAACCATAAATAGTAAAAGTTACGATTCTTAAAAGGCTATGAGTTGAAACTGCTTTAATGATTAATAGAACCAGACCTGCTATTGCTAAACAGAAGCCGATACCATGGGTGACAGCACTTAAAATGTTATCTATTAAATAGTAAGTTTTAGATCTTTGAGCAGGTTCCTGCCACAATTTTTGCAATTTCATCATGAAACAGTTTGTTCGCTTTCTTTTATTTACAAGTTTTTTTGCTATAATAATTTATAATTAATACTGTTCACATTCTATCATAAAATGAGAACATCTAAGCAGAATTGAGGGCGAGTACGTTGTCAGAAATTAAAATTTTGACTGATTCTTCCGCGCAATTAACGCCAGAAGAAATAAAAAAATATCATATTACCGTTGTGCCTTTGTCGGTCACAATTGACGGCAATACCTATATTGATGGGGTAGAAATAACCAGACAGCAATTTGTCCAAAAAATGAGTGAGTCTAAAAAGTTGCCAACCACCAGTCAACCACCAATCGGAACAATAGTTGACACCATTAATGAGCTGACTAAAGATGGCAGTGAAGTGATCGGCATTTTTCTAGCCAAAGTATTAAGCGGAACAATTGATGCTGCTCGTCAGGCTGTGAAAATAACGGGAAAATCTGATCTGGTTCATATTGTTGACTCTGAATTGACGGATCGTTCTGAAGGTTTTCAGGTTTTGGCTGCTGCACGCGATATTGCTGCAGGCAAGACCGTTCCTGAAATTTTAGCTCATATTGAAAGAATTAAAAAAACTCAGCGTTTGCATTTACTTATTGTCAATTTAGAAAATGTGGTTAAAGGTGGACGTTTGGGTCCCTTAGCCGGCAAAATTGTTAATATGCTTAATATCAGAATTGAATTGCAAATGCCTAATGGTCATTTGAAGATTGCTAAAAAAGGTCGAGGCAAGAAGTTCTCTTTAGCTTTTGATAAGCGAGTTTTAGATGAGATCGAAGCTAATAAAGAAAAAATTAAAGAAGTGGGCATATCGTATGTCTCTAATGGTAGTACGCCGCAGAAGCTTCTTGATCTAGCCCAGAAAATAAAAGATATCAATTCAAAAATAGATGTTTTGGTGAGAGAAACCAGTCCTATTATTGCTACACACGCAGGGATGGGTGCTTATGCAATTTTGTATTATACGGAGTAGAAATTGGCATATAGAGAAAGCTTTTATCGTTATTTGATGACTCAGCGTAATGCTGATTCAAATGATGAAGTTGCGCAATTTGCAAATAACGCACAAAATGATCAGACTTTTCCTAAACAAGAACAGAATTATGAAAAATTATCTGATTATCTTGAGCTCAATGCTGGCTATTTACCAAGTATGAGCATTTTTGATAAAGCATATCAAATGTATCGCGAAAAGATGACGTATTAATTTAAGGCTTCCTTTGAAATTTGAAGCCATTTTAGTTTGGGAAAGGCAGAGAATGGTTAATATTCAATGGTATCCGGGACATATGAATAAAGCTCGGAATCAACTTGAAGAAAAAATGAGTTTGATTGATGTCATCGTTGAAGTTCTGGATGCAAGAATTCCTCAGTCATCACGTAATCCAATGATCGAAAAATTGGTGGGAGATAAACCACATTTAATTATTTTGAATAAGGCAGATTTAGCTGATCCAGTAATGACTAAAAGATGGCAAAAGAAATTCACCACCAAAGGAAAATATGTTATGGCTTTGGATTCTCTTCATAATACTAATATGCAGATATTAGTGAAGATGATTAAAAAAGTCGCTGCTAATAAAATTAATAAGTTGACGCAAAAAGGAGCAGTTAGCCCAGTGATTAGAGTGGCTATTGCAGGCATACCTAATTGTGGTAAGTCAACCATTATTAATCGGCTTGTGGGCCGAAATGTGACTCAAGTTGGTAATAAACCGGGAGTGACCAAGGGACAAAATTGGTTAAAAACTACTGAAAATATTCAAGTTTTAGATACCCCAGGTATTTTATGGCCTAAGTTTGAAGATCAAACAGTTGGATTAAAGCTTGCAGCTCTTGGTGCCATTAAGGATACCGTTTTTAGTGCCGATGATGTAGCTTTATTTGTTTTATCAAAATTGCGCAAACACTATTTAAACGGTCTAAGTAAGTTTGCCCGCACACCAAAAACTGAAATTGAACGAATTAATGATACGGATTTGTTATTGGCATTAACTGAAGAATACGGCATGCGTGATGATTATGATCGCTTTTCCATGTACCTACTACAAAGGCTGCGCAAGGGAAAAGTAGGAAGGATTACATTAGATCGCATATGACGATTGGAGAAATTAAAAAATTACTTGCTAAAGGTACAGTTAGTCCTGAAGATTTGAATATCTTGAAAAATGATACGCGTGTTGGTGTGCAGAAACTTCTACTTAGTTACAATAATCGTCAGCAAAAATTAAGCAAGAGAAAAGCGGCTTTTTTAAAAAGATTTACCTATGAAAAAACTTTTTGGGCAAAAAAGCAAATAGTTGCAGGCGTAGATGAAGTGGGCAGAGGTCCATTAGCGGGTCCGGTGGTGACAGCGGCTGTAGTGATTGATAACAGTTTTGATTTAGTTGATGTCAATGACTCTAAAAAATTAAGCGCCAGTCGGCGTTTAGAATTATATCCATTAATTTTAGAAAAAGCAGTTGATGTGGCGGTTGGAGTTAAAGGTCCTGAAATTATAGATGAAGTAAACATATACGAGGCAGACCGGTTGGCAATGGCCGAAGCCGTAAAGGACTTATATGTAAAACCTGATGCTTTGCTGGTTGACGCCATGCAGGTACCGGTCAATTTACCCCAAGTTCGATTAATTAAGGGAGATTCTAAATCAAACTCTATTGCTGCGGCTTCGATTATTGCAAAAGTTTTCAGGGATAAATTGATGGCAGATTATGCCCGAATTTATCCTGAATATCATTTTGATGAAAATGCTGGGTACGGCACTCAGACTCATATTGAGGCTCTTAAAAAATACGGGCCATGTCCAATTCACCGCAAGACTTTTGCGCCTGTAAATTCTTTTTATCAATAAAAAATATTCCTCCTTTTTACGTATTTGTATTTAGGAGGTTTTTTATGAGAATTACCAACTTTCTTTTGCGCCTGAAATTACAAAAAAACATTGGATATGTTAAGATGTTACGAGTTGCGAGTCAGTTAAATGAAGAAGACATCACTATTCAAATTATCAGAAATTTGGACTTGACAAACAGCTTGATTAAAACCTGCATTAATGCTTATAATGACATGCGTGCAGACAAAATGATTAAAAGAGTAGAAAAGCAATGTCAAATTATCAGTTTTTTTGATTCTGAATACCCTGAGAACTTACGTCAAATATACCAGCCACCGTTAATTTTATTTTTAGAGGGTAATTTGCAATTGCTGCAGAAAAACATTGTGACAATAGTCGGTTCTCGGCAGGCTACCAGTTACAGCAGTATTGTTTTGAATAAGATTGTACCTAATTTAATAAAGAATAACTATGTTATTGCCAGTGGCTTAGCCAAAGGCGTAGATGTAATGGCTCACAAAACAACATTAAAATATCATGGTCAAACAATAGCGGTGGTAGGTAATGGTTTAAATCATTTTTATCCTATGGCAAATTGTCATGTGCAGGAACAGATTGCTCAAAAAGGTTTAATAGTAAGTGAGTATCTGCCAGATACTCCGCCAAAGCCTTTCAGATTTCCTCAGCAAAACAGAATTTTGGCTGGTATAGCTGAAAGTGTAATTGTCACAGAAGCAAAGCAAAAATCTGGTTCTTTAATTACAGCTAATTTAGCTTTACAAGAAAATCGTAATATCTATGCTGTTCCGGGGCCAATTACCAGTGAGCTTTCTCAAGGACCTAATAAACTCATTCAAGCAGGGGCTTATCCCATTACTGATTTTGATTTCTGACTTGAAAGATTTGACAACTAGTAGTTAAATATTCTATTCTCAATTAAGTATTTAAAAAAGAATTTAATGAGGAGGCTTTTGATGCCTACTAAATCAAAGCCAAAGAAACGTAAAAAAACATTAGTAATAGTTGAGTCTCCAGCAAAGGCTAAAACTATTGAAAAATATTTGGGGCGTAATTACCGTGTTATCGCTTCAAAAGGACACATTCGTGACTTACCGAAATCACAGATGGGAATTGACTTCGACAATAATTACAAGCCAAAGTATATTTCAATTAGGGGTAAGGGCGATACCATTAAGGAACTTAAGTCTGAAGCAAAAAAAGCTAAAGATGTATATTTAGCGTCTGACCCCGACCGTGAAGGTGAGGCCATCGCCTGGCATGTAGCCCATGTTCTTAATTTAGACCAAAAAGACAAAAATCGAGTTACTTTTAATGAAGTCACTAAAGATGCAGTCAAAAACAGTTTTAAAAATCCCAGAACCATCGATATGAATACTGTTAATGCCCAACAGGCTCGCAGAATTCTGGATAGAATTGTGGGATACTCTCTTTCTCCTATTTTATGGGAAAAAGTTAAAAAAGGCTTGAGTGCTGGACGTGTTCAGTCAGTTGCTTTAAAGCTAGTGATTGATCGGGAAAAAGAGATCAAGAACTTTAAGCCCCAGGAATACTGGACAATTGACGCTGAATTCAAAAAAGCGGCCAAGACTTTTAAGGGTCAATTCTGGGGGATAAACGGCAAGAAAACTGATTTGCCGAATAATGTTGCTGTACAAAAAGTTTTAACTAAAGTCGATAAAAAGAAAATTTTTCAAGTTGAGAATGTGGTTAAACGTGAACGCCGGCGCCAACCAGCTGCTCCGTTTACTACCTCCACTTTGCAGCAGGAAGCCAATAAGCGCTTGAATTATCGCACCAGAAGAACAATGAGTATTGCCCAACAATTGTATGAGGGAATCAGTCTGGGTAAGCAAGGCACTGTTGGTCTGATTACCTATATGAGAACTGACTCCAAGCGTACTTCTCCGGTAGCACAGGCTGAAGCTTCAAAATTTTTAAACGAGAAATACGGTAAAGAATACGCAGCAAAAGGGGCTCGCCATTTTAAAAATCAAGAAGATGCTCAAGATGCCCATGAAGCAATTCGTCCAACTAGCGTCTATCGAACACCAGAGTCGCTTAAATCTGCTTTAACAACGGAACAATATCGTTTGTATAAGTTAATCTGGTCCCGCTTTTTAGCCAGTGAAATGACTCCTGCTGTATATGATACGGTAAGAGCAGATATCACTCAAAATGGGATAATTTTCAGAACTACTGGTTCTAAAATGAAATTTGCTGGGTTTACTAAGGTTTATGATAACCAGCAGGAAACCAATATTGAACTGCCGGAATTAAATAATGGCGATGAAGTCAAATTGACTAAATCAGATAATAAGCAACATTTCACCATGCCACCTGCTAGATATACCGAAGCAAGCTTAGTTCATTCGCTAGAAGAAAATGGTGTCGGTCGGCCTTCAACTTATGCGCCTACTATTGATACAATTCAGCGTCGTTATTACGTTAAATTGGATGGTAAATCGATTGTACCAACCGAATTGGGAGAGATCGTGGACAATTTAATTGAGCAGTTTTTCCCTGATATCGTCAATATCGATTTTACGGCCCAACTCGAAAATGACCTCGACGGAATCGAAGAGGGCAAGAAAAATTGGGTTAAAGTTATTGATGAATATTACCATCCCTTTAAAAAAGAATTAGACAAGGCCGATGCCGGTATTAAAAAGGTTCAAATTAAAGATGAGCCTGCAGGATTTAATTGTGACATTTGTGGTGCACCAATGGTTATTAAAATGGGGCGTTATGGTAAGTTTTATGCTTGTTCCCGTTTCCCTGATTGTCGTAACACGAAAGCAATAGTGAAAAAGGTGGGCGTTACCTGTCCTAAATGTGGTAAGGGCGACGTAATTGAGAAAAAGTCTAAGCGTAATCGTAAGTTTTATGGTTGTTCGCGCTACCCGGATTGTGATTTTGTTTCTTGGGATAAACCGATTAACCGTAACTGTCCCAACTGTGGTCATTTTCTCATTGAAAAGAGAAATAAAAAGGGGCCTGTTGTTCTCTGCCCGAACGGCGATTATAAAGAAGATGCAAATTAATGAGAAAAATCCGCTAGAAAGTTAAATTTATGTTAATATCATCAGATCATTTGTGGTTTGATGATATTCTTGTATATAAGAAAATAATTTTAGTAAAGGAATATGATGATATGCCTGAAAAAGTAACTGTAATTGGTGGTGGCTTAGCTGGTAGTGAAGCAGCTTGGCAATTAGCCAAACGTGGAATCAAAGTTGATTTTTATGAAATGCGTCCGGAAAAAATGACTCCTGCTCACAAAACAGACCAACTGGCCGAGCTGGTATGTACCAACTCAATGCGTTCGAATCAATTGTCTAATGCGGTTGGATTATTAAAAGAAGAAATGCGGCAACTTGATTCACTGATTATGGCGGCTGCTGATCATTCTCAAGTTCCTGCAGGAGGAGCGCTTGCAGTTGATCGGTCTGAATTTAGCGGCTATGTCACAAGCAGGTTGCATTCTTTACCTAACATTAATTTTCACACAAAAGAGATTACACAAATCCCGTCTGACCCAATCGCCATTGTCGCTACAGGTCCTTTAACTAGTGACAAGCTTGCCGCAAAAATACAAAGGTTTTCTGGTGCAGAAAGTCTGCATTTCTTTGATGCAGCAGCTCCGATAATTGCTGCTGATTCAATCGATATGAACATCGTTTATAAGAAATCACGTTATGATAAGGGGGAGGCTGCATACTTAAACTGCCCCATGACAAAGGAAGAGTATGAGAATTTTGCGCGAGAATTAGTTAATGCCGAAACGGCTGAAGTTCACGATTTTGAAAACAGTGATGTTTTTGAAGGTTGCATGCCGATTGAGGTAATGGCAAAAAGAGGACCTAAGACAATGCTTTTTGGCCCACTTAAGCCAGTAGGGTTAGAAGATCCGACTACTGGCAAAATTCCTTATGCTGTAGTTCAGCTTAGGCAGGATAATGCAATAGCATCAATGTACAATATAGTTGGTTTTCAAACACATCTTAAATACGGCGAACAGAAACGGGTTTTTTCAATGATTCCCGGTCTTGCTCATGCTCGTTTTATTAGATATGGTAAAATGCATCGCAATACTTTCATGGCTTCACCAGCAGTTTTAACGCCAGCGTATGAGGCAAAAATGCAGCCTGGCTTGTTTTTCGCCGGTCAAGTTACCGGGGTTGAAGGTTACGTTGAAAGTGCTGGCAGCGGTCTTGTTTGCGGAATTAATGCTGCCAGAAGGGCTAATGGGCAAGAACCGGTGACTTTTCCCAAATTAACTGCTTTAGGTTCGATGGCTAATTATGTCACTAGCGCGGATATTAAGCATTTTCAGCCAATGAATGCCAGCTTTGCACTGATTCCTAAACTAGAAGGACCTAAGGTCCGTAATAAGAAAGAATGTCATTTACAAATAAGCCAGAGAAGTTTAGAGAGCTTAAAGGAATTTCAACAGAAAGTATTGAATTAAATGAATGAACAACAAGATGATTTACTGGCTCTTTTTACCGCATATTTACGTAATGAGCGTCAGTACAGCCCTAAAACAATTAGCTCCTATCAAACCGACTTAAAATCTGCAAAAAGGTTTTGGCAGGATTCGGGAGGATTTAACGGCTGGGAAAAAATAGGTAGAAGAGACATTGAAATATATCTGCAGCACTTAGCCGATCAAAATTTAGCGCGTTCGACACAGTCGCGGAAGATGTCTAGCCTTAGGTCTTTCTACCGCTTTTTAACCAAACGCAAAATTGTTAAAATAGATCCGACACAGACCATAATTCTACGTGCCAAAGAGCGCAAATTACCTCAGTTCTTTTATGCTCCTGAACTTAAGCAGGTTTTTGACTCATTATCTGGAACTGACCCGTTAACTTTGCGTAACTTGGCATTACTTGAATTGTTTTATACTACGGGGATGAGGGTCAGTGAAGTAAGCAATTTAAAAAGAAAACAAATAGATTTAGATTTAAAGATAATTTTAGTTCATGGTAAGGGTAATAAAGATCGGTATGTTGCTTTTGACGATCAGACTAAAGCTGCTTTGGTCAAGTACTTGGAAGATGGTCGCAAGCAACTTTTAAATGATCGGGAAGATTTAGACTATGTATTTCTAAACAAAACAGGAAAGCGGCTAACAGAACGTGGTATCGAGTATATCATGCAAAAAGTTTTCAATGGAGCTGGAATTAATGGTAAAGTACATCCGCACGAGTTGCGCCATTCATTTGCAACGGCAATGTTGAATAACGGCGCCGACTTGCGTAGTGTACAAGAACTCTTAGGCCATGATAATTTGTCAACAACTCAAATATATACGCATGTAACTATGAGTCATTTGCAGGCAAACTATGAAAAATACTTTGCTCGCAACGATAAGAAAGATGAGGCAAAATAATGACAACAATATGTTCAGTAAAATTTAATGGTAAAACCGCAATTGCTGGTGATGGCCAGGTTACTTTAGGAGAAAAAGTAATAGCCAAAGCTACTGCTAAAAAAATAAGACGTATTTATCATGATCAAGTGGTAATTGGTTTTGCTGGTGGTGTAGCTGATGCTGTCAGTTTGCAGGATATGCTTGAAGGTAAACTGGAAGCTTTTGGTGGAGATTTACGCAGGGCAGCCGTTGAAATGGCCCAAGCTTGGCGTAAAGATGCAACTTTGCAAAAGCTGGAAGCAATGCTGATTGCGTTTAATGAAAAAGATCTTTTGCTAATCTCGGGAAACGGTGAAGTGCTTGAACCCGATGAAAATGTAGTGGCGATTGGTTCTGGCGGAAATTTTGCCCAAGCAGCCGCAATTGCAATGACCAGACATTCCTCTAATATGACTGCCAGTGAAATTGCTCATGAAGCAGTTGAAATAGCCTCTGAAATTGATATCTTCACTGATGATCAGATTATCACAGATGAATTGTAATAACGGAGCGAAAAAAATATGGAAACCAAAACACCTAAACAAATAGTTAACTTACTTAATGAATATATAATAGGGCAGGATGAGGCCAAGAAAGCAGTTGCTGTTGCTTTGTATAATCGTTATCGCCGAATGCAACTACCAAAGAAAATGCAAGAGGACATTACCCCCAAGAATTTGTTAATGGCTGGCCCTACTGGTGTTGGTAAAACAGAAATTGCCAGAAGATTGGCCGCAATTGTCAACGCCCCGTTTGTTAAGGTAGAAGCTACAAAATTTACTGAAGTTGGTTATGTGGGCCGTGATGTGGAATCGATGGTCCGCGATTTGGTCAATGAAGCGGTTCGTATGAAAGAAAAGGATCAATTTGACCATGTTCGTCCTCAGGCAGCTAAAGAAGCCAATAAAATTTTAGTACGCTTGCTTGTACCCGGAATTAAGCGTGATAAGCGAAAGAATCAAATGCAGGAATGGCAAGACATGATGTCAATGATTATGGCGGCTGGTCAAAGCAATGATCAGACTGCGCCAGCAGATCAAGAAGAGATAACAGATGATATTCGCAATGAGAGATTGACTGTTTCAGAACAGTTAAATAAAGGTCTGCTTGAAAATCGTGAGGTTACAATCGAAGTTGACCAGGCTCCAAAGGTTAATCCGATGGGTGACATGATGGGGCAAATGGGAATAGACATGAGTTCAATGCTTAATGATTTAGTACCTAAGAAGAAAATCAAGCGAACACTTCCTGTCAAAGATGCCCGGGAAGTTTTAATTCAGCAAGAATCCCGCAAAATGATTGATTATGATTCTCTTTATCAAAAGGCAATTGAACGTACCGCCAATAATGGGATCATTTTTATTGATGAAATTGATAAGATTACAGCTGGTAACCAAAAAACTTCTGGAGAAGTATCGCGTGAAGGTGTGCAAAGAGACATTTTGCCAATTGTTGAAGGCTCAACAGTTCAGACGAAATATGGCCCGGTAACTACAGACCATATTCTCTTCATTGCAGCTGGCGCTTTTTCAGAGTCCAAGCCGAGTGATCTTATCCCCGAATTACAAGGACGTTTTCCAATTAGAGTGGAACTTAATGCCTTGTCAAAAGATGACTTCGTCAAAATCCTTAAGGACCCTGAAGACTCATTATTAGAGCAATATGTAGCACTGATGAAAGCCGATGGAATTAAGTTAGTCTTTACACAAGAAGCAGTTGAGCGGATTGCGCAAATTGCTTACGATGTCAACCAAGGAACAGATAATATTGGTGCCAGACGGTTGTCAACAATTCTTGAGAAATTACTGGAAGATGTCTTATACGAAGGCCCGGACATGACGATGGGAGAAATTACAGTAACTGAAGCATATGTTAATGAAAAACTTAGTGATATAATAACAAATAAAGATCTAACTAAGTTCATTCTTTAACAAAGGTGATGATTAAACATGAATTACACTATCAAAAATAGCATTCTTAAAGTTGAAATTGCTAGTAAGGGTGCTGAAGTGCAAAGTGTAAAAAGTTTACATAGTGGATATGAATATATTTGGCAAGCAGATCCTCAAGTTTGGAATAGACATGCACCTGTTCTTTTTCCCATAGTTGGAAGACTAAAAAATGACGAATACACTTACCAAGGAAAAACCTATCATTTAACTCAACATGGTTTTGCCCGTGATTTAGAGTTTAAAGTGGTAAGTCATACAGATGAAAGTATTACATTTTTGCTGACTGATTCTGAAGCGACCCGGAAAGTTTATCCCTTTAAGTTTGAATTGCGGGTAAATTATAATTTACTCAATAATCTATTGGAAGAAAACTTTACCGTTGTTAACAAAACGGATGTCGAAATGATATTTGGTATTGGTGGTCATCCTGGATTTAATATCCCTACAAGTAATACTTTAACCAAGGAAGACTTTTACTTTAGTACCAAACCTTCTCGTGCACGTGTTCATATCCCTTTGAAAGGTGCATATTTGGACTGGCCTAATCGGTCATTGGCTTCTACTAACAGCTTAATTACTCTTAGCGATCATCTGTTTAAAAATGACGCGCTAATTTTTCAAATGCGGGGACACGATAATAGAGTATCTTTAAAAACTGATGCTAATAATTTTCATGTAAATGTGTGGTTGCGAGATGCACCATTTGTGGGCGTGTGGTCACAATCTCCAACAACTGCCGATTATGTCTGTATTGAACCATGGTGGGGGATAGCAGACCGTGCTGATGCCAACCAAAAGCTGGAAGAAAAATATGGTATGAACCATCTTGCAGCTGGAGGAACCTTTACAGCTGGTTTTAGCATGGCTTTCCATGATCAAGATGAATAATTTTTTAGTTTAAGATAGCAAAAGAGGAAGTACGAGACTTCCTTTTTTCATGCCTTAAAAATAAAAAACAAATATTGCGAACAAATGTTCATAAGTTTATAATGAAATAGCTAGCTGCTGAAGCTAGCCGTATTTATTTTAATGGTATTTATAGTTGGTGGTGTCTTTTCTTATACCAAAACCACAAGCCAAAGGGAATTATGTTTTCTTGGTGCTGTAATAAGCGCTTAATATTGCTTCTGTGACGAATAAACAAGATAATCATGATGCAGCCGACAATAATTTCCAAAAAAACATCATGAAAAAAGAAAGTTGTAATAAATATCAAAACTACAGCAATCAGGCTTGAAAGACTTACATAAGACGTGATAAAAACTAATGGTAGAAAAATAAGAGCGCAAATGCCGAAAAACTTGAGATTATAACCTAAAAAGAGCCCGGCACTGGTTGCTACAGCTTTTCCGCCCTTAAATTTGAGAAAAATAGAGAATGTGTGTCCCAAGATCGCCAGGCCACCACATATTAGCAGAACATATTTGGGCATATTAAGATGAAATATCCTGGGTAAGTTGGTAGCGAGAGTTCCTTTTAAAACATCAACGATGAGAACCACACTGCCGGCAAATGGTCCGAAGACGCGAAAAGAGTTGGTGGTGCCAATGTTACCGGAGCCATAGTCTCTAATATCTTCAGCAAAAAAGATCTTACCGACAATCACACCTGTAGGAAATGACCCTATTAAATATGCTAGAATAAATATCAGAATTAAATTTAAATTTATCATTTTTATCCCACTCTCTTAAAGTCTAATGCTATTTTAGCAGAGATTATTGCGTTTGCGGGCTAAATAATAAATGATTTTTAACTGGAGGAGTCTATTTGGTTAAAACAAATAAAAAAATAAATTCTTATGATGACTCATCAATTCAGATTCTTCATGGTCTGGAAGCCGTGCGTAAACGTCCGGGCATGTACATTGGCTCAACCGATGTGCATGGCTTAAACCAGCTAGTTTATGAAATTGTAGATAACTCGGTTGATGAAGCAATGGCCGGATTCGGTAACGAAATTGATGTGACGATTCATAAAGATAACAGTGTAACGGTCCGTGACTTTGGCCGGGGTATGCCTACTGGAATGCATAAGTCGGGTAAACCAACTATCGAAGTCATCTTAACCGTTTTACACGCTGGGGGTAAGTTTACCGAGCAAAACTATAAAACCTCAGGTGGGCTTCATGGTGTTGGATCCTCTGTGGTTAATGCTCTTTCCAGTTATATGGCTGTCAAAGTTGTGCGAGAAGGCACTGCCTATGAAGAAGAGTTCAAAGATGGTGGTCATCCAGTTGGGACTTTAAAATGTTTGGGTAAAACTAAAGAGCCGACAGGAACTACCATTACTTTTAAACCTGATGAAAAAATCTTTTCAACAATCAGATATAAATATGAAACTATTCAAGAGCGCATCAGGGAGTCTGCTTTTCTGTTAAAGGGCGTACGCTTTGTTTTAACTGACGAACGTGAACCCGAACATCATGATGACTTTAAATATGATGATGGCATTAAAGCTTTTGTCTCATATCTCAATGAGGGCAAAGATTCTTTAAGCGATGTTTTTTATTTTTCCGGAAAACAAGATGAAATTGAAGTTGAGTTTAGCGGTCAATACAGTGACAGCTACTCAGAAAATCTGGTTTCTTTTGTTAATAATGTGCGCACTTCAGACGGTGGCACTCACGAAGTAGGTGCCCGTAGTGGCTTTACGCGTGCTTTTAACGACTATGCTAAAAAGCAGGGCTTGTTAGGGAAAAAAGATAAAAACATTGACGGGTCGGATTATCGCGAGGGCTTAAGCGCTGTGTTATCAGTCAAGATCCCTGAAGAGCTGTTGGAGTTTGAAGGGCAGACTAAAGGTAAACTGGGCACTCCGCAAGCAAGATCTGTTGTTGATGCAATCGTTTATGAAAAAATGTCATACTACCTGATGGAAAAAGGCGAGTTGGCGCAAGAGCTGGTAAAAAAGGCGCAAAGAGCAAGGGATGCTCGTGAAGCTGCCAAAAAAGCGCGCAATGAAAGTCGAAATGGTAAAAAGCGGCGCAAAAAAGAAGTTCTTTCAGGTAAGTTAACTCCGGCACAATCGCGTAACCCCAAAAAGAACGAATTGTTTTTGGTTGAGGGTGATTCAGCTGGTGGTTCCGCAAAACAGGGTAGAGACCGTAAGTTCCAGGCAATCTTGCCTTTACGTGGCAAAGTTTTGAACACCCAAAAAGCCAAGCTTCAGGATATTTTTAAGAATGAAGAGATTAACACTATGATCTATACTATCGGTGCTGGAGTCGGAACCGAATTTAACGTTGAAGACTCCAATTACGATAAGGTAATTATCATGACGGATGCCGATGATGATGGTGCCCATATTCAGATTTTGTTGTTAACCTTTTTCTACCGTTATATGAGGCCAATGATTGAACACGGTAAAGTTTATATTGCCCTGCCTCCTCTTTATCGTCTGCAAAAAGGTCGTGGTAAAAAGGCCCAAGTACAATATTCCTGGACCGATGAAGAGCTTGCGGCCGCTGAAAAGAAAATGGGTCGGGGTTATACTTTGCAGCGATTTAAGGGACTGGGAGAAATGAATGCCGAACAGTTGTGGCAAACAACCATGGATCCGGAAACCAGACTGCTTATTCGTGTCAAAATCGATGATGCTGCTTTGGCAGAACGTCGAGTTACCACGTTAATGGGAGATAAGGCTGGAGCCAGACGAAAATGGATTGAAGAGAATGTTAAGTTTAGATTAGGCGATAACAGTTCAATTTTAGAAGAAGAAAATGAATAAAGAGGTTTTTGATTAATGGCAACAAAAGAACGAATTCGTGAAATGCCGCTTGAGCAGGTCATGGGTGAACGTTTTGGAAGATATTCCAAATACATTATTCAGGAGCGGGCCTTACCGGATATTCGTGACGGGTTAAAACCTGTGCAAAGAAGAATCCTTTATGCCATGTTCCTGGATAACAATACTTATGACAAACCATTTAAAAAAGCAGCTAAAGCTGTGGGTAATATTATGGGTAATTTTCATCCTCATGGTGACAGTTCAATTTATGGTGCTTTAGTTCACCTTTCGCAAGATTGGAAAATGCGTGAACCTTTAATTGAAATGCATGGTAATAATGGCTCAATGGACGGTGATGGCCCCGCAGCTATGCGTTATACTGAGTCTCGTTTGAGTAAGATATCCAACATGTTGTTGCAAGATATTGATAAAAACACAGTTAATATGGTTCTGAACTTTGACGATACTGAATATGAGCCGACTGTTTTACCCGTACGTTTTCCTAATTTACTAGTTAATGGTTCTACAGGTATTTCAGCGGGCTATGCTACAGAAATTCCGCCACATAATTTAACCGAAGTAATTGATGCGACTATCTATTTGCTAAAAAATCCTAATGCCACTCTTAGCGATCTGATGCAATTTGTCAAAGGTCCTGATTTTCCAACTGGAGCAATCGTTCTGGGCAAAAAAGGCTTACGTGAAGCTTATGAGACAGGTCGTGGCCGGATACAGGTAAGAGCTAAAACTTTTATCCAGGAAATAAGAGGGCACCGGGAAGAAATTGTAATTACGGAAATTCCTTTTGCTGTTAATAAAGCCCTGTTAGTTAAGAAAATGGATGAAATTCGTCTCAACAGAGAAATTGATGGTATAGCTGAGGTGCGGGATGAAACAGACCGTCACGGTTTGTCCATTGTAGTTGAATTGAAAAAGGGTGCCGATGCACAAAATATTTTAAACTACCTGTTTAAAAATACTGAATTACAGGTTTCCTATAATTTCAATATGGTTGCTATTGATCATATGACACCAATGCAGGTTGGTTTAAAGCATATTTTGTCCTCATACTTAGAACATGAAAAAGTAGTAGTTACCAAAAGAACAAAATATGATTTAAATAAAGCTGAAGAACGTCTGGAAATTATTCAGGGCTTGATTCATGCTATGGACATTTTAGATCAAGTTATCAAAGTCATTCGCGCATCAAAAAATAAGGTAGAAGCTAAGAAAAATTTGTCCAGTGAATTTAATTTTTCAGCTCGACAAGCAGAAGCAATTGTTTCTTTGCAATTATATAGACTTACCAATACCGATATAGATGCCTTAGTTAAAGAGCAAACTGAACTAAATGAGAAGATAGCCCGTTTTAAAGAGCTTTTATCTAATAACAAAACTTTAGAAAAAGAAATAGTTAAAGAACTATCAATTGTTAAAAAAGAATTTGGTAATCCAAGAAGGACCGAGATTTCTTCTGAAAATGCTAAGATTCAAATTGATGAAAAAGCTCTAGTAGCTGATGAACAGGTACGTGTATTAATAAGTCGTGATGGCTACCTCAAAAGATCTTCTATTCGTTCATGGCAGTCAAGTGATGATGAGGATAATGGCCTGCCAAGCGGGGATGATGTGGTATTTGAAAAAACAGTATCTACTTTAACCAATCTATACCTTTTTACCAGTCGAGGAAATGTTATTTATCGTCCGGTAAATGAACTAGTTGAGGCAAAGTGGAAGGAAACAGGTCAGCATTTGTCTCAAGAAATTGGTTTAAATGATGATGAAAACATTATTCGTGTGTTTGACTTCGACAGCTTAAACCAAAATGTCAACTTTTTACTTGCCACCAACGATGGCTATATCAAACAACTACAATTAAGTAATTTGCAACCAACAAGGACTTATCATTCACGAGCAATTACAGCGATGAAAATGAAAAAGCCAGACAGTAGGGTTGTCCGCGTTGATTTAGTTAAGAATAACAGTAATGACGAAATAATTTTATTTACTCACAACGCATATGCTATTCGCTATAATTTGGCAGAAATTCCTGAATCTGGAGCCAAGTCGTTTGGAGTAAAGTCTGTCAATCTTAAGTCTTCGGACTATGTCATTTCATATATATTAATAAATCCTAATTATCTTAACTTGGTTCATGTTGGAATAATTACGCAAAGAGGTGCGTTTAAACAATTTAAAGCTGATTTGGTAAATAAAGTATCACGCGCCAAACGAGGGGTACTTGTATTAAGAGAACTTAAAACTAAGCCGCACCGCATTGTTGCGGTTACGTCTTATGGGCAAGACCATACTCTGATTGTAACCACTACGAGTAAAAGGCACATAAAGGTCTTAACTAGTGATTATCCGTTAGGCGACAGATACTCAAATGGTTCATTTGTCATTGATACTACTAGTGATGGAGAACCAGTTAATATAAGACTAAGTAGACCATCAAGCAATAATAAATTTTAGTTTATTTAATGATATCAATAAATTGTGAAAGTGCTTTATTGAATTACAATAATACTTTGACACAAAGGGGTTTTTGATTGATAATAGCATATATATAGAGCCATATTATTGTTAAGATAGAAGGAATAATTTTATGCCTAAAACAGATACAATACTCTCAACCAAGTCCTTACATTATTTTTTGCAATTAATTGATACTATGAATTATACCCAGGCAGCTCAGATCCTGGGCATTACTCAACCGGCTTTAACTCAACAAATTAAGAAAATCGAGCATGCAATTGGAACACCGCTATTCGGGCAAATGGGCAAAAAGCTTTACCTAACGGAAGCGGGTAAGCAATTGCAAACTGGAGCGATCCAATTGCTTGGAACCATTAATTCTGTGGTTAGTGATATTCAAGAATTTACTCAGGCTGATAAGGGTAATATTGCAATTGGTGTTTTAGAAAGTGTTGACTCTGATCTTCTCAGACGGTTTTTGATTGAGTTTAACCAAAAGTTTCCGCATATTACCATTAGTGTCTCTTATTTTAACCGTAAAGATTTTTGGTATAATCTTGATAACAATTTAATTGATTTAGGGTTACTTTATGTTCCTGAAACTGCTAAGAAAAGTCAATCCAATATACAAAATCAATATGAACAAATGAAAGTCACACAAGAGAGATTGACAATCTTGACACATAATTCTGATTTTGAGGCAAAAAAGGCATACCCAGTTTCCAAATTTTTAGGGAAAAATTGGGTACTTTATCCAGATGGTTTTTACTTAACTCAATTGTTAAAAGATAAATTAGGCTCTAAGTTAAATGCTAAAAACGGGTTAAATGTTCCCTTAACCTTTACTTCAACCAAGCAAGTAGTTGATACTGCTGAGGAAACTGATTATGATACAGTTGTAAGTAAATCATATTATCAGCTCCACCAAGGCGAAATTGATTTAAAACCAGTATTTTTAAAAGGTGTCGCAAAATTTACAACATCAATTATTTATCGCAAGGGTAAGAAAGAGGTTCCACGGATTGAAAACTTTTTGGCCGAATTTAAAAAATTTTTGAAAGTATAATTCATCTTGCAGTCAATAAGACATAATCTCAATTATTTAAACTAAAATTTAAATTTTTTCTGGGAAGAAAAGGATTTATTAGGTAAACTAGAAGATAAGTATAAAATTTAAAAGAAACAGGGGAAAGTTAAATGGAAAAAGAATTAGTTTTTGGTCATCAAAATCCAGATACAGATGCCATAGGAACAGCGATTGCATATTCATATTTGCAAAATAAATTAGGTTATGATACAGAAGCAGTTGCGTTAGGTGAACCTAACGATGAAACAGCTTTTGCCTTAAAGAAATTTGGTTTTGAAGAAGCGCCAAGAGTTATTAAAACAGCTGCTAATGAAGTGAATAAGGTAATGCTTGTTGATCATAACGAACCGCAGCAAAGCGTTTCCGATATTGATAAAGTAACTGTAACTCATGTTGTTGACCATCATAGAATTATGAATTTTAATACAAGTACGCCTCTGTTTTATCTTGCAGAACCTGTAGGTTGTACTAGTACAATTATGTATGGACTGTACAAGCATTTTAAGGTGGAAATTCCCGAAAATATTGCAGGAATTATGCTCTCTGCAATAATATCAGACACATTATTGTTAAAATCGCCAACTACTACTGAGAGAGATAAAAAGGCTGTTCAGGAACTTGCAGAAATTGCTAATGTGGATTACCAGAAATATGGTTTGGAAGAACTAAAGGCTGGAACCAATATAGCAAGTAAATCAGAAGAAGAATTAATTGATCTAGATGCTAAATCCTTTGATTTAAATGGTAAGAATGTTCGGGTTGCTCAAATCAATGTAGTTGACTTACCAGAGGCTTTGGAACGAAAAGAAACTTTCTTAAAGACAATGAAAGACTCTGCAAAGTCTGAAGGTTATGATTTATTTATGCTGCTTATAACTAATGTACTTGACTCAGATTCAACTGCATTAGTTATAGGTTCAGATGAAGCTTTGACTTCATTTGAAAAGGCATTTGGTGAGGTGAAGGATTCTGAAATAAGCTTACCTGGAGTTGTTTCAAGAAAGAAGCAAGTTGTGCCACCATTAACTGAAGCTTTTAAGTAATTTAAAAACACGAAATAGATCTTCTCTATTTCGTGTTTTTTTAATCTTTATTAATTTCCTTAGCCAAAATGATGAATGATTTGCATACTCTTTCAGCTTTATCAGGTGACATTTTTCTAAGTTCATTAAGAACCTTCTTAATAAATACTGGAGTATTATCTTGATGATTTTCAACTTTAACTTCTTTAAAGCGGTAGGCATTCATGATAATATCCGGTGTAGTTGTATTTAAGGCTCTGGCAATGGAGTCAAGCTTTTGAATACTAATATTTTGATTTTTGGTACGCTCAAGACGGGAAATAAAATTAACCGACAAATCGCTTAATTCAGCGAGATCCTCCTGGGTTAATTTCTGTTCACGTCGCCTGCGACATATTTCTTTTCCTAAATTTATACTCATGGAATAAATTCAACCCTTTCAAAAAAATAATTCCATATTCTATAATAACAGATTAATTATAGAATTAAACATTAAAATAAAAAAATAATGAATAAAACACTTGCTTTTAGCAAAATTAAACTCAAACTAAATGTTTTAAACTATACTCCACATAGTATTGTAAGCTATTTTTTTGGAAAATAAAATAAAAAAGCACCAATTAATAACCCTAAAGTGAAAAAGGAAAGAGTGGAAAATATTATATCATAGGGTGCATTCGCTTGCCAGGGTTGGAAATAGAAAGGCACGGGTTTAAAAAAAGAGGGCAATTAATTGGTTTATATATTTATCAAGCTTAAAAAGCGCTTTTATTTATATTTTTCCATATTTAAGCTATTTATTTTGAATATAAAAATTAATAGCGTATAGTTTAACTTTATTTTGGGGTAGTATTTTATAACTGTTCGGGTAATTCTTATATTGTAAATTAAAATTAAAACTGAAATTTCTATCTAAATAATAAAAAATATCACTGTCTGTCTTTATCAGAAATTTTCTAGTAAATTTTGAATATAAAGTAATTTTTGCTTTGATTCAAGTGGGTGATTTGTTTTTGAGATATTTCAGCATAGTACATCACCAAGATATAACTTCGTATAATATATATTATGTAAAGTAATATAAAAAATCAAGATAGAGGGTTAATAGACAAATATCTTGGTTAAAAGTTTTAAACTAAATATTTTTAATGCTCACACAAGTATTTAGAGCCTTTTAAAATTCAAAAACCGCATAACTGATCATTTGATAGCAATTAATTACCTCAGTATTAGTCAAAATTTTCTTACATAGACAGACAGATTTTCAAATTTGAACTCCAAAAATTTAATATTGAAACAACTAGTCTAACTTATAAAAGTCTAAGTATTGAGTATGAATCGTTAGTGTAAAAGTGTATGTTTAGCGCTTTTTGATTTGTATAAATTAAAAAAGTGTGTGAATTACTAGGAATAGCACTTTTACCTCACTGTTGTTTTTATTGTTTTCATTAAAATTATTGTTTTAACGAAAGCAATAAGGAAAAATATAAGAAAAAAATTTAAACTTATTAGGCTCTAAAGCTTGCAAATTTAGCGATTAATAATCAAGTTTTAAACTAGAGATATTAAGTTTTTATTATAAATATGTTGTTAATGGTTATAATTTAAAAATGAAGCTATTTCCCCTCTTTAAAGTACGCTACAACTAACAGCCTAGCTCTAATTACTTGAATTTCTCTACTAATGCCCCAAGTTTGATATGAATACTATATTTTATCAATAAATTATTAGATCTAAACAAGTAAATAATATTTATCAATCATCCTCTTAATTTTCAGCAAATTAAGCTACAGTTCAATAATTCATGCGCTAAATTCATTTGAGAGACTGCCTATTTGTTTTCCCTCTCTTATTTAGGATAAACTAAGAATAAAAAAGACAAACATACATTCTGGTTTTGCTATATAATAAAATACATAATTATTTCAATCAGGAGAATTTTGCTACGTGGAAACAAAAAAATACTTAGATCTAATCGATGATGAATTGAAGAAAATGCCGGATTTTGTTAAGGATTACAACTTTGGCACCAATCATTCTCTGGCAACATCTTATCAATATTTAACAGAAATCAGACGCTTTTTTGATTGGCTGCGTCAAGAAGGCATTTCGCCAGCAGAAAGTAATCAAAAAGTTGAAACAGAAACTTTGGCTAAACTTCAGCGCAATGATATTATGCTGTACATTAATTATTTAGGCCATGTCAAAAATAAGCAAGGTAATCTTAACTCCCCCACTACCATCAATCGCTCCATAAATGCGTTAAGGTCTTTGTTTAAGTTTTTAACCATTACTGCTGATAATATTAATGGTCAGCCATATTTTGAACGAAACGTAATGCTTAAAATTGATTCCCTCAATAATACTAAAACGCTAAATTACCGTGCACACGTCCTTGAATCACACATGTATACCGGTAAATTAAAGTATCAGTTTCTAGACTTTATTGATACTAAATATGAACTTCAATGCAATAAACATGCTCTACCTGGTTTTAAAATTAATAAAGAACGTGATATGGCAATTATTGCTTTAATTTTGGGAACAGGGATCAGGGTTTCAGAATGCGCAGGAATTGATGTTTCTGACATTAATTTTAGAAAAGCTACGTTAGACGTAACACGTAAAGGTGGTCAAAGAGACAGCGTTCCAATTGCCGAATGGACAATAATTTATATCAAAGAATATAAAAAGATTCGCAAGGAACGTTATTCAGCCTCAAAAAAAGATTCAGCATTCTTTCTTACACGGTGGCACAATAAAACAAGAAGGATTACTGCCAGTGCAATTGAAAAGATGGTCAATAAATATTCAGCTGCCTTTGGACATCCACTAACCCCTCATAAATTGCGCCATACTGTAGCTTCTGAATTATATGGTGTGACTAAAGACCAGGTTTTGGTTGCCCAACAGCTGGGACAAAAAGGAACTTCAGCAACTGATTTATATACTCACGTTGATCAAAAAAAGCAAAGAGCCGCATTGAATGAGATTACTGAAGCTGATAAAAATAATAGTAAAAAACAAGCATAATAGTGCTTGCTTTTTACTATTATTCGAATCTGGTCTGCCAATTAGAACTTTTATTAGCCTCAAAGCACATTTTTATTTCTGCTAGAGAGTTTCTGGGTACTGACAAAGGTGGCAGATTTATCAAAGTCAAAAAATGAACATCTTTCAGTTTCAGTATTTTTGACAAACTTTCCCTCCTAAATCTCTGCAGAGAAAAATAACGTTACATACGTTAATTGCTCGCTCAACGCGCTTATTATCGTAAACGTTAGTTGAATGGTTATTTACAGCAATGATTTGCTGAACAGCAATTTTATGTCCAGATTCTTCTTCCGCCTCTTTTATACAATTTTCTTTTACTGTAATATTTGGTTCACACCACCCGCCTGGCATTGACCATAAATTGTCGGTAGATTCTTTTACCAACAAAATTTTTTGATCATTAAAAATTGCTGCTCTGGTAGAAACCTTAGGTGTCTGATAGCCATCTTCACTACTAAATAGCCCCTTGATCACATCAATTGGTTCACCAGTTTTAGCAGCCATCATCTTTGTTGCAATTTCTCTTATCTGTTGGTATCTTTCTCTGTCGAAACGATCGTGTCCATATTCGATGCCATCTTGAGCAATGCTTTGTAGTTCTACTGCCCACCTTGACAGTTGGTCTAATTTTTTCATAAAAAGCCTCAATTCCTTAGCAAAAGAGCAACCTTTGAGAGGTTGCTCTTATTTTGTTAAATCGATTTTATCAATATCTATCATCCAGCCAATAGCAAAAGACTTTTCTCCTAAATGTGTCGCAATAACAGGACTAAACTTCGTTACTGAAATATTTTGCTTGGGAAACTTCTCCTTTAAAAACTTCTCTGCTTCTTCAACTTGACTTTTATCATTAGAATCAATGATAAAAAGTTTGATTTTGTCTTTATAAGGCAACTTATCAATCTTTTCCACTGTTAAACTCTTAATTTTGATAAAAGCCCGTTTCATAGACCGAATCTTATCAAATGCCACAATATCACCATCTTTAAAAGTAAGCAGTGGCTTGATGTTCAGCATGGATCCGATAAACGCAGTAGCATTGCTTAAACGACCTCCACGACTCAGATTTTTTAAATCGTTGACTACAAAAATCTCATCTATGGTAGATTTGATTTTATCTAATTTTGCCAGAATGGTATCAAGGTCAAGACCATTCTTTATCATTCTTGCTGCAGCCAAAACCAAATTTCCCTGCAAGCGAACTGTCATCCTTGTATCTATAGCATGTAGATTATATTTGGGATTGTTTTCAGATATATTACAAAGCGTTTGATAAAATCCTGAAATTCCGCTTGATAGTGTAATTGCGATAATAGCCTCATAACCTTCTTCATGTAAGCGATCAAAAAGACGAATCAAATCACCGCTACTAGGTTGAGAAGTCTTAGGAAAATCAGCTCCTTCTCTTTGCATCTTAAAAAGCTGGTCAGAAGTAATATCAATATTTTCTAAGTACTCTTTTTGACCTATGATTATGGGAATAGATATAACAATAATATTGTTTTTTTCCGCCTCTTGTTTTGTTATGGCGCTGGTACTATCAGTAACTAAAGCAATCTTCATCTAACTTACCTTTCGCTTTTGTCTGTACAACATACAAGAATTATAGCATAAAAAAATAAGTGTTTCGACCACCAACTAGAAGAACAAATTATTTCTCACTTTTTTGCACTAATTCATTAACAGTATGGTTAAAAGATGCTATCTCTTGCTTACTAAGCCCTTGCAATAAGGATTCTTCAATCTCTTTTAATTCACGTCTTAATTGAACGACTTTTTGAAGTCCCGTTTCATTTAACAAAACAGTTTTGCTTGAATCTCTCTCAGATCTTTTAACTGTAATAAAACTTACTGTTTTTTTCTGTTGTAATTGTCTGCTTAATGTCGATAGCGAAATTTTTAAGTTATCAGCTAAATCTCCCATTTTTAAAGCTGTATTGTCATTTTGATCGAAATATAGCAAAATTCTTGTTTGTGAAAGATTTAAGCCACATTTTTTGCTTATTTCGTTTTTAATATTCTCCGCTATTGTGCTAAAAGATAAAACATTCATTTAACTACCTTTTCTGATAAAAACAAAAATAATTTGTAAGTTAATATTTATACTGTTCACAATTTTTCCAAAAGATAAATTACTTTGTGAAACAATAGGGTTACCAGTATAGTGATATTACTTACCATTAATTTTAACTTATAAATATTTATATCAATAACTTTAAATCTATATTACCAGTATATCAGTTTTTTGCAATAGCTTCTTTAAAAAGTAAATTTATAATTAATATATAACTAGTAGTACTCTTTTTTAAGATTTAATCATAAAATATACCTAAAGCTAATACAAATTGCTTAATACTTGATATAATAGTAAGCGTGTTTTGAGGTGATAATTATGGCTTTTGACGGTTTATTCATACATAGTCTTTTAAATAGTGTTAAGCCAAAAATAATCAATGGTCGGCTTTCAAAAATTTACCAACCATTTGAACAAGATTTAGTATTAACTTTTAGAAAAGAACGCAAAAATATTCAGTTGTTATTATCGGCAAATGCGCAATACCCTAGGTTTTACATAACTAACCAAACTATTGCTAATCCTGATAAGGCTCCCACTTTTGTCATGGTACTGCGCAAATATTTGGAAGGCTCAGTATTGCAATCAATTGAACAACTGGGTGTTGACCGCATTATATATTTTAATTTTAGTAATCGTAATGAGCTGGGAGATCAAGTTCAGTTAGTTTTATCATTAGAATTAATGGGACGACATAGTAATGTCATACTTTATGATCAAAAAAGTGGCCATATAATTGATCTGCTTAAGCGAATTAATCCAGATGAAAACAGGGTGAGACTGCTTTTGCCCAAAGCCAAATATGAATTACCACCTTTAATATCTGGAATAAACGGCTTTGAAGTAACAGAAAAAGAGTTTAAAGAAAAGGCTATAAATTCGGATCCAGTAGATTTTGCTAGTCAAATTAGTGGCCTGGATCGTGACGATCGCCAAGAGCTCATTGGTTATTTAGAAGATGATTTTTCTTATTCATCTTTTAAGACTTTTATGAGTCAATTTAATAAAAAAGGCGCTTTTATATTAAAAACGCCAAATAATAAACGTAAAATTTTTCCCTACCTGCCCTACCATCTTAACCTAACAAAAGAAAGTGCTGATCCCGATATCAATCATGCTTTGGATGAGTTTTATGAGTATCAGTCAAATCAAGATTGGGTACGACAAAAGTCAGCTCAAATTGAGCGGCTAATCAAAAATGAATACAAAAAATTAACCAAAAAAATTGTTAAGCTCAAAAAGCAGCTGGAACAGGCAGAAAATTCTGAAGGATACAGGATACAAGGAGAAATCCTTAACGCAAATTTATCCCAAGTTAAGCCAGGAATGGCAGAAGTTTCTTTGCCAAATTATTATGATAATAATCGTCCACTAAAAATTAAACTTGATGTTGCCCTCTCTCCGGCTCGTAATGCGCAGAAGTATTTCACTAAATATAAAAAACTACGTGATTCTATTAAACACGTTAAAGAGCAAATAGCTATTGCTCAGGATAATTTAGATTATTTTGATTCTGTTCAGACTGCAATTGATAATGCTGAACCGCAGGATATCGATCAAATTACTGAAGAGTTAATGAATCAGGGCTATTTAAAGAAACCCCAAAAACCAAAACGAAAAAAGAAAATTACCGAAAAGAATCTGAATAAATTTCGTATATCTTCGGGTAAAACCGTTTTAGTTGGAAAGAATAATTTACAAAACGACTGGTTAACTTTAAAAAAGGCTAATAAAACTGATATTTGGTTTCATGTTAAAAATATTCCAGGCTCACACGTGATTTTGCAATCATCTGAAGCAACAGATGAAGACATTTTAGAAACAGCTGAAATTGCTGCATATTTCTCCAAAGCTAAAAATTCTGCTCACGTACAAGTCGATTATGTTCAAGATAAACGTGTAAAAAAACCAAATGGAGCAAAACCAGGCTTTGTGATTTATACTGGTCAAAATTCAATTGAAGTGACCCCTGAAAAAACTAGGGTATTATCTAAGAGAATAAATTAAAAAAACGAGGATGAAGTAAAAATCATCCTCGTTTTTTAAATCGGCTGAGTAGTTAAAGATAAAGACTCTAAAACGCTTAAAATAAGTTCAGTAGTTTCGATGCTTGAGAAAACTGGTATGTTTTGATTCAGAGCTTCATCGCGTATCCTGGTTGCATCATCACTAGCGGAATCAGATAAATTAGTAATATTTATTACCATATCAATCTTATGTTGGCGAATCTTGTCTAATAAGCTGCAAGAGCCATGACTAATTTTTGACACTATTCCAGTTGTAATACCGGCTTCGGCCAATTCATTAGCCGTACCCTCGGTTGCAATTATTTTAAAGCCTAAACGGTAAAATCTCTGAGCCAATTCTGTTACTTTTTTCTTATCTTCGTCGCGCACAGATATAAAAATTATTCCATAACTTGGTATTTTTACGCCACTAGCTTCATACCCTTTGTATAAAGCTTTTGCCAGTTCGGTATCTCTACCCATGACAGAACCAGAAGACTTCATTTTTGAGTCGAACGTATTTTCGCTTTGATAATTAATATAAGAAAAGACCGGCATTTTAACAAATATAAAGCTATTTGAACGCCATAATCCACTTTTGTATCCTAATTCAGGCAAAGACTTTCCGATTAAAACTTCTGTCGCACATTTGGTAATATCCTTACCAAGAGCCTTGGAAAGAAAAGCGATATTATGGCCAGCATAAGGCTTAATTTGCAATAAATATACTTTCTTATCAACAATTAAGAAATGTAAGGTAAAAATACCACGCATATTTATACGTTTAACTAATGCAATAGCAAATTCAGTTAATAATTTCTTGGCCGTTTTAGATAAGTTTTGTGGTTTAAAAACAGCTATTGAATCTGACGCATGTGAACCTGTTTGTTCCAAGTGCTCAATAATACCTGGAAGAGTTACATTTTTACCATCTGAAATGGCAGTTATCTCATATTTATTTCCTTCAATAAAATGAGACAAGCTTACCTTAGAAAGCTGATTTTCTTCTAAATATTTTTTTAAGGCAGGTAAATCATAAACCACAGCCGACTTTTGCTTTACCCCTAAATTATTAAAGCCACCAATTAAAATTGGAAATCCGTGTTCTTTAATGAACTTTTGGGCTGCACTTTTATTAACAGTCGTTAGTAGTTTGTTTTGACTTAAATTTTTTACTGGTTTAGTTAATGCCTGCTCTATACGATCTTTAGGATTAACATCCTTGTTACCTAAAATATTCAGACCGTTTTCGATTAATTTCTTACATAGAGCATTCATCTCTTTGCCAGAAAATTGGATTAAAACATCTTTGATTTTTTCTTTCTTAGTAATTTGCAGAATACTTTCAACTGTAATTGGTTCAAAATAAACTTTATCTACTCTCTTGTAGCTGATAGCAACTGACTCATCATTATTTGAAAGTAAAATAATGTCATAATTATTATTATGTAAAGTATCAATTGCATGACTTAGCATATAGTCGAATTCACTTGTAACTGAAACTTGTGATGGCAGCATTCCGATTATTAAAACCTTTTTAGAGGTAGTCAAAGCTCGGCTTTCGTCTTGAACTCCAAACGAGCCATAATATGCTTTAACTAAGGGCTTAATGGTTCCCGCAGTGCCATCAATTTGCTGGTAGGCGGGGTTTAAATGTATTTTTGCAAGTCTTTTTTCAATTGCACCCACACTTATGTTAGATAAGTTAGCAATTAAAAGATTACGGAAGCCTCTCTTTTTAGCTTCAATTAGTAATTCATCTGATAAGTGTTCGTTTACTAATTTATAACCAATTTCCACTATATGATACAGCTTTTGGAAATATACCGGATGAATATGAACAATTTCTTGTAATTCCTGATAACTAAAGCCTTTTGCAATTGCAGCTAGTAGTTTAAGTAAATGTAACTCATCTGGTTGTTTTAGATCAGAAAGAATTTCTGATTTATCTTTAGCTTTTTCCGCTTGAAAAACGGTTAGTGACATTTTTATATTTACTGTTGAAGCCAGACCTTTTAAAAAAGCAGACTCAAAATTTGTACCTAAGCCAATAGCTTCTCCACTCGCCTGCATTCTGTTGTCTAATTTGTAATGATTACTACCAGATTGGGTTAATGACCAAAATGGCATCCGAATGGCTACTTTGTCCAAAGTTGGTTCGATTGCCGCATTAAGTCCTGATAACGGATCTTTAATTTCATCTAAACGATAACCAAGTGCAACCTTACAGACAATATAACCTAAACTATATAGTCCTACCCTTTTAGACCAAATAGCGCTACGCGTTAGTCTTGGCTTTATCGATAAAACTTTGACTGCAAAATTTGTACCTTTATGCTTGACGGCGAAATGTATATTTAAAATTCCTACTATTTGCAGACTAGCCGCTATTTTTTGGGCAATTGCTCGAATCCTCTGTACTTGGTCATTGTTAAGGGTCAGGGCGGGCATCACAGCCGCTGAATCACCGGCATTTATAGCTACAGACTCAATAGTATCTGCTAGATTAGTAAAAAGCGTATTTCCTGAGCTATCACGAATAATATTAGCAATTACTTCGTCCCAAGAAGATAAGTCTTCTGCTAAGTGATAATTACCAAACGAAAAATTTTCCAGTCGTTTTTCTTTTTGTAAGTACTCGTTCAGATCAGTAATATTATTAAAAATAATTTTTTGGTTAAGTGCTGAATCTTTTTGCTTAATAAGCATCACAGGAAAGTGAACGTGCTCTTCCAATTGCATTTGCAAGTTAATTGCATCGAAATCAGTTAGATTCCAATATTTGCTTGCCTCAATCAGGTTTTCTGTCAGAAAAGCGTTCATTTTTTGATGATTGTCCATTGCCAATGTGCGTTTATTCAAAGTTAACAAGCGCACTCCCATTTGTCGCAAAATACCATCTTGAACAAGTTCCCGAGTAACTTTTAAGCCAGTTGTAGAACCATAAGCAGATATAATGGCATCCGGTTCTTCCATTCGAATTATTCTTTTGAGAAATTCCAGGGTCATTGGTTCAAGATATACGGTTAAGCCAGGCTTTTTATCAGTAGAAATAGTTGCAGGGTTAGGATTGACTAAAACTACCTGAATATCCTCTTCAAAAAGTGCTTTAATAGCGTCTTCAACTAATAAATCAGTTTCAGATACCTTACCGACTAAAGTTGGTCCTGATCCGATGATTAATACTTTATCTAAATCATTATCTAAAGGCATATTTACACCATCATCTTTACAAAGTTATCAAAAATAGGAAGAGCATCAAGACTTCCTGGAGCTCCTTCAGCATTGAAAGCCGTACCAATTACCTTGTTAGTTTTATTACTATAACCGGCAAGTAATTCACTGTGAAGATCGTAAAATTCTCTTTCCATTTCGAATTGAACGCTATTTGGTAGAATCAGTTGATCAATATTCATAGCCACTTGCCAAATCTTGTTTGTGTTCTGATCAATAACAGGATAATTAATGCCACTATATGGTTGTGGTAAGTCGACAAGTTCGAAATTCAAAAAATCGCTTAATGTTAAAAAACCTAAGCCAATTCCCCAAATTGGAATTTGATCATAAAATGCTGAAAAAATTGGTTCAAGGTCCGGCATTAATTCATTGGGCTTGCCTGGTCCTCCTGAGATGATAATTCCTTGGGGCCGCAGATTTTCAATATCTGGCACAGCAACATTATATGGTAAAACAGTAGCATTAACCTTTCTCAAAGATAATTCTCTAAGCATGGAATGCTTTAAACCAAGATCAATTATAGCTACGGTTTTACCTACATTAGGTACCGCATATGCATTCTTAGTGGAAACAGCCGCTGATTTATTTTTGGGTAAAACCAAAGCTTTAATTTGGTCAAAAGCGTGTTCATCATTTGTGTCCATAATCGAAGCTTTGATTGTCTTCTCCTTATTCAAAAGATGAACTAATGCTCTGATATCGACATTAAAAATTGCTGGTATATTTTTTTCTTTTAAAAAAGAAGCTAAATCCTGGAAGTTGCCACTTTCGGAAATATTTTGCGCAACATCATTGGCAATTATTCCCTTTACCGTTGGATTAATACTCTCATAGTCAATTGCATTAATGCCATTGCCACCAATCATTGGTGCAGTAAACACCAGAATTTTGCCCGTATTGGTCGGATCAGTCAGTGCTTCTTGATAACCAAAATTACCCGTTTGAATGGCTAACTCACCAGTGGAAATTATTGAGGATCCTAATCCTTCTCCTGGAAATGATTGTCCATTTTCCAGAATCAAATATCGTTTCATTTAATCACTTTTTTCTCTCAATTCAGTCAGTCTTTGCAAAAAAATCCTTGGAGGTTGTACTTCAAATTCGAGCCATTTACCAGTAGTTGGCTGTCTGAATCCTAATACTTGAGCATGCAAAAATTGACCATTTTCCTTTAAGGTATGATGCGGTCCGTATAATGGGTCTCCTGCAACAGGATGCCCAATATAAGCAAGGTGTACCCTGATTTGATGAGTCCGACCCGTTTCAAGACGACATCTGAGTAAACTGTAATTTTGAAATTGTTCAAGAACAGTAAAATGTGTAATAGCTTCTTTGCCATTTGCTATTACAGCCATTTTTTTACGATTATAATGATCGCGTCCAATTGGAGCTTCTATTGTTCCTTGTTTTTCAGAAAAATTGCCGTGTACTATTGCTAAATATAGTCTTTTATTAGTTTTTGTGGCCAATTGTTTTTCCAAACTTTCACGTGCAAAAGCATTTTTGGCCACCATTAATAAGCCAGATGTATCCTTGTCAATGCGATGGACAATTCCTGGACGAAATCCTTCAGGACTTTTAGCCAGGTTTTTCGTATGAAATAATAATGCATTAACGAGCGTGTGATCTGGATGTCCAGCAGCTGGATGTACAACCATACCTTGAGGCTTGTTAACTACTATAACGTCTTGATCTTCATAAACAATGTCTAATGGAATGTCTTCCGGGATTAATGCCAATGGCTTTAATTTAGGTACAAAAACCGTAATTATGTCATTTTTTTGTACTTTATAGGACGACTTAACTATTTTTTTGTTAACCAAGATATTTTGATCCTGGAGCAATTCCTGAATCCGTGAACGTGATAAAGAAGGAATTGCGTTTGCAAGCACTTTGTCTATTCTGCCCTTTTCATTTTGGATAACAAACTGATATTTATTCGGCATCGTTTTTTTCGCTTTCGTCAAAAAAGAGCAGATAAATAAATACCAATATTATTCCTATTGTAATTGCAGAGTCAGCTATATTAAAAATATTGAAGTGAATAAAGTCAACTTGAATCATATCAATAACATACTTTAAGTGAATACGGTCAATTAAATTGCCAATAATTCCGCCTAAAACCAGTGCCACTCCAGAATCAAAAAGCTTACTATGAAAATTGTTTCGTAACAGGTAATATAAACAAATTACGATAGCAATAATACTAATCAGGTAAAAAAGTACCATTTGACCGGGCAAAATATTCCAAGCAGCTCCATCATTTTGGACATAAGTAAATGAAAAAACATGGGGTACAATCTGCTGAGTTTCTCCCAGCTTGTAATTACCTGCAATAAAAGATTTCAACCCTTGATCAAGAAGTACAATAAATAATGAAATAATTAAATATAAGAATTGCATCGATACTTTTTAAAATAAGCCACTAATTTTACCATTATTGTCGACGTCAATATCTAATGCAGCTGGATGTTTAGGTAATCCTGGCATATCTAAAACATGTCCGGTTGTGATAACAATAAACCCGGCTCCATTTTTCAAACTAGCGCCCTTTACGTGCAAAGTAAAATCAGTTGGTGCTCCTAATAGTTTTTGATTATCAGTAAATGAATACTGTGTCTTGGCAATAATGACTGGTAGCCTATCCTTCCCCATTTTCTCAAGTTCATGAATATCATTTTCAGCTTTTTCAGTATATTCGACTTTAGCTGCATGATAAATTTTTTGTGCTATTTTAGCAATTTTAGTTTTTACGTCATCATCTTTTTGATAAGTAGGTACTAGCTTGCCTTCACCTGAATTTGCTAAATCAAGGACAGCTTTAGCAGCTTCTATTCCGCCCTTTGAGCCCTGCTCATGATAGTCAACAACAACAGAATCAATTCCTTCTTCTTTAATCAATTGCTGTAAAAGTAAGAGTTCATTTTCACTGTCAGTTGCAAAATGATTAATTAAAACGATCACAGGAATGCCGTAGTTACGCATATTATTCATATGTCTCTTAAGATTTGCAAAACCGCTACGTAAAGCAGACAGATTTTCTTTACTTAAGTTTTCAGTGGTACCTTCTGCTTGATATTTTAAGGCACGTACAGTTGCCACGACCACGCTAGCATCAGGCTTTTTATCCAAATGTTCAGATACAAAGTCCATGAATTTTTGACCACCTAAGTCGCTGCCGAATCCTGCTTCAGTTAAAACATAATCACTTAAATGCAATGCTAAATTAGTTGCCATAACGGTATTGGCGCCATGGGCAATATTGGCAAAAGGTCCACCGTGTACAAGAGCTGGTGTATGTTCAATTGTTTGAACTAGATTTGGCTTTAAAGCATTTGAAAGCAAAGCTGCAATTGCACCCTCAAATCCCAAATCTTTAACGTAAATAGGCTTATCATCTTTAGTGTAGCCCACGAGCATTAAACCAATTCTCTTTTTTAAATCGTTAATGTCGGTAGCCAAACACAAAATTGCCATTAGTTCATTGGCAACCGTAATTGCAAAACTGGACTTGTGTTCAACCCCGTTGAATTTTGAACCTTGTCCTACAGTGATATTTCTTAAACTACGATCGTTTACGTCAATTCCCCGTTTCAATAGAATTCTGTCAGGATTTAGCCCAAGTTCATTTCCCTGATAAATGTAGTTGTCTACTAAGGCTGCCAAAGTGTCAATAGCAGCTGTCAAGGCATGCATATCTCCCGTAAAATGAAGATTAATGTCTTCCATTGGAATAACCTGAGCCTGACCTCCACCAGTAGCTCCGCCTTTTAAGCCAAAAACTGGGCCCATTGAAGGTTCGCGTAAAGCAATCATCGTTTTCTGGTGTAACTGATTGTTAATGGCATCTCCCAGACCAATAGTCATTGTTGATTTACCTTCTCCAGCTGGAGTAGGAGAAATTGAAGTAACCAAAATCAATTTACCAAGGTGTTTGTTCGCCAATGTCTTTTTGATTGCCTGCCAATTGATCTTGGCTTTATCATTGCCATATGGCTCAATATCTGAGCTGCTTAAACCAATTTTAGCAGCAATTTCGTTAATGGGTAATGCGTGTGCTTCTTGTGCAATTTGAATATCTGATTTCATTGCGCATGCCTCTTTCTGTATATAAAATTTAATAATAATTTTTCATCTTAAATAATATCCTTTTCATATTAGAATTTAGGTCCCACCTTTTATTTAATCAATTGTCATTATAACAAACATTAAGCAATTTTTATGCATAACCTGTTATAAATTATGAATAAAGCTAAATTTTCTTTTATAACTAAAAATTTAGACTTTGCCAAAATTATTCTATTTTGACTATTTTATTTTTCAAATCTTAACAAATAATAGTGACCAAATTCGTCCAATTTAATTTCATAAATTTTAAGAAAATGCCATTGCAGCAAAACTGTTGGCTCAGATGACATTTTGGTCTTAGGACGAAATGGGAGTTTTAATATGCTCGTATTCCAGTATGAATTAAAATAAGTATAGAGCAATAAAATAAGGAAAAATAAAGAACAAATAAGTGCTGGCCAATTAAAAGCTTTGGTGCTTTCATATAAAAATATCAGACTCAAGAAAAATACAATAAATATCCAGCAAAAATAAATTAATCCACTACGACCTAAAATAATAAAATGCTTTTTTTTCATAAAAATTCCTGTTAATACCAAATTTTTGCATTAAGGTTACTGTGATTAGAAGTATCGAACAAAGTTTTCATATAATCGCTAAATCGTGGCCTCTGACTAACTAAGATTTTAAATTCTTTAGAGGAGTACAAATTTTCTAGTTGCTTTTTTTCGATATGATTATGTCCCGTAAAATATTGATAATTCATTTCAATAAACAGACGGTTTACCTTTTCTAAAAATTTAGATTGTTCATCGTTTAAGTGATCTTTTTTATTTGAATTACCAGTTAAATTTCTTATTTGAATGTTCTTTAAGTAACTGTGAAAGTGAACCAGATTCGAATCTAGCCGTTCTTTTTTAGTTAAAAAAGGTTTCATATCAAATGTATGTCGCTGATATTCAATGTGATCCGTTCTTACTTTGACTATTCCATATCCTTGGTCGTATGAACAAAAACTTGAAGTAACAATTTCTGTAGTGGGTGTTTTTGCCTGTGGCTCGACGATATTTTGAGCATGAATGTGGCCGGAAAAAGCAATTTTAACCTTATAATCCTGGCATAAACGACATAATGTTTGAGCATTATTTAAAACAAAGCCGCGATTTACAGCTGGATTATGAACATAAAGATTATGGTGCATAAACAAAAGGGGTTTAAGGTGCTTCATCCTAGCACTTTCTAACTGCTTTTCTATCCAGACAATTTGTTCTTCGTTTATTTGCCCTTCAGTAGAGGGAGCACCACTAGCTTCATGTTCACTATAAATATTGGAATCAAGTAATAGTAATAGGTATTCTTTATTTAATTGTACGCTGTATGCCAATGAATTGGGATCAATACTTTGCGCACAATCATATGAACATTTAAAAATTTCTTGCCAATCAGTGGGACTAATTTGATGGGCATAAAGCTGATTTGGACCTTGAAAAGCCCTGGCCCAGCCATCATATATGTCATGGTTTCCGGGTAAAACCAATAATTTAGTTTCATTTAAATTACGAAAAATTTCTGCAAATTTTTGTGCCGAAATAAGCTCACCGTTAAAAGTAACATCCCCAGTAACAATGATAGCAGACGGCTTTTTTTTATTAGCCAAATCAGTAAAAGCCCTTAAAGCTATTTCTTGATAAACCAGGTCTTTACCTTGACTGGTATTTTGAATACGTTGAAAAGCTTGACCATCATCATGCAAGCTATCTGCAATTAAATGCGTATCTGTAATCACCCAAAATTTGGTATTTGCTTTATTTGTAATCATTTTTTATTGCCCAATATTGGTAGAAATCAACCCTTAAGTTGCCATTAAACAGTTTGCGCTTTTTGGTTGCTTTTTTACCAAAAAATTTTTCAAATGCTGGATCGCCAACCAAATAATACTGGCTAAATGTGTCATATTTTAAAAGTGACTCACCCATTTGCTTATAAATTATTTCAGCTGATTCCCGATCTTTCAGTCTTTTACCATATGGTGGATTAGCGATTATAACCCCATTTTCTAAGTCTGTGGCAAAATCCTTTACTGCAACTTGTTTAAAGTAAATATCCTGTAAAACACCAGCATTGTTGGCGTTTAATTTTGCAATTTCTAAAATGGATTGGTCGATATCACACGCCCATATTGGTTGGTCAAGTTGTTTAATTTCACTTTTAGCTTCTGCTACCAATTCATCATGAATAGAACTGTCAAACCAGTCAAAACCGTCAAAAGCAAATTGGCGCCAGATACCAGGGGCAATATTTTTCCCAATTAAAGCTGCTTCAATAGCTAAAGTACCTGAACCTGTCATAGGGTCAATCAAAGGATGGCTGCCGTCGTAAGGAGTTAGTTTTAATAATCCTGCAGCAAAATTTTCTTTCAGAGGTGCTCCACCGTGCTCAATACGATAGCCTCTTTTAAATAAACTGGCACCAGTAGTGTCTAGAGAAATTCGGGCAATGTCTTTATTGATGTGAATATCAAGAGGATATTCATTACCATTTTCTGGCAAAAAACCGCGACGATGGTACTGATCGGACATTTTGTTTACAATCGCCTTTTTTACAATTGATTGAATACCAGGTTCAGAATGCAACTTCGATCTGACTGACCTGCCTTTAACAGGAAACTTAGCGTCAACAGGTAATAGCTCTGCCCAATCAATATCATATACCTGATTAAAAAGGGTATCAAAATCAGTCGCCTTGAACTCTTTAAGTAAAATTTTAACGCGGTCTGCCGTTCTTAACCACAGATTGGTTTTGACAATGTCTTTTTGATCGCCTTCAAAGAATACCCTGCCATTCTCCGTGTGAGTTTGATATCCCATCGCTTGTAGTTCCTTTGCAACAACGCTTTCAAAGCCGACACCCATAGTTGTATATAACTGATATTTTCTCATCTTTTATTCTTTCCTTTAAAAAAAGCGTTGAGCCCTTTGAAAAGCTCAACGCTGCCAATGCAAATTTCTGTAAGCCACGTTCTGTTCGGGTATTTGTGGCATAAATACCTGTAGCAGCCATCTATCTTTGCTAAATTAGTAGCAATCCAATCTTTAGTTCATTTTCTTAGATTGAACGCCCCCACCAAGTTTGGGTTGCACGCTCGCAGGGTTTACCTCGTTCCACCAAAAGTGTTTCCACTTTTGCTTCGTCACTGTGGCACTTTTCAGAATATTCATGCATATCAGTAGAATGACTTAGCACTTTTTTCGCCGTAATTAAAATTCTTTAGCTTATTGGGCTAAATACGAACACTACAAGCATCTCAGCTCGTGCGTGCGTGGACTTTCCTCAGCCTGACCTATTTTCAGATCAAACCGCGACTGCTCAAAAATTGCACCATTAAGAATTATATCAAAGCTTAGTCTTTTTGTAACCCATAAACTCGTTGTTCAAGGTTATAAACTTTACGTTCAAGAGTCGAAATTCGTTGAATAATGGCCATATTGGTGGAATTTTCAGTTTGTGTATCTGATTTATTAATTGGATTGAAGCTTTGCGTTGAGCGCTCATGATTAGGGGTATACGTCTTTATACTTTCCGCACTTGTTACTGGAGTTATTCTCCTGGTTTTTTGAGACTTAAGAGCTTGCTCTTTATGATGGTCATCCATTAATTCACCCTGCAGCTTGCCAATTTGGCCGTATAGGTCTTCAATAATTTGCTCAAAAGTTTCATAATCTGCGATTACTTTATCTAAAAAAGCGTCAACTTCATCTGGGTCTAAACCTTTAACTTTTGTCCTAAATTGTTTTTTTAAAATATCCTGTGTGGATAGTTGAATATCATTTAAATCTGCCATGATAATATACAACTCCTTTTTCATCACTTTTATTCTAGCAAAAACTATTCATGCTTAAAACAAAAACGTTAATTTTAAAATAAAGTTATCCTTTAAAATTATCTTCTTGATTTTCTTGATACTCCTCAGCCTCATCTTGTAGATCATAAAAATCAATTAATTCAAGCGGATATTCTTTCGTTTCTTGGTATTTCTTGATTAAATTATAATCAAACTTGGGCTTACCAGGATTTTCAGGATCATAAAGCATTAAGGCCCTATCCGTATGTAGTAGCATAAAATTCTGGTAATTGCGCAGTTGAACTGGGTTTTGATACGGCTCTTTAGATGTAGAAGCAAAAAAGTCTACTTGACTTTTTAAGTTAAGATACTTTTCTTGATTGCTTTCATTCCATCTGCCAGCAAAGTCTTCATAGGGAACAATAATAGATGTTCTTAGGGGATATTTTTTCCGCAAGGAAACGGCCACTTCACTTGCCCATTGCTCTACTCCTAAATTTGCTCCAGTTATTACCCAATCTAGCTGGTCATTTTCCAGTAAATTTAGCATATACTTTTTTAAAACTAATTTTATGATTTTGATTTTGGGATCCTTATCACCGAATGTATTTAACTCGTAATTACGATACCCCGTTACCCATAGTCTTTGCATAATGAAACAAATGGCTCCTTGTTCAAAAACTTTTCCTTTATTGCTATAATGCTAGCAGGAGTGATATTTATGGTCAAATATCCAACCGGCAGTTTTGCCGCTTTTCGCAACTTAAGCTTAAATGATAAGCCCCAAGCTTCATACAAAAAAAGAAAACATAAAAATATTAATTTTTCTGATCGAGGCATGAACCTTGAACAGATGATTAACGAATCTAATAAATATTATCGTACTAAAGAAATAGCCGTGGTACATAAAAAGCCTACGCCTGTTCAAATTGTTAAGGTAGACTACCCTAAAAGATCACGTGCAGTAATAAAAGAAGCATACTTTCGCCAGGAATCGACCACAGATTATAATGGTGTATATAAAGGTTACTATCTGGATTTCGAAGCAAAAGAAACCAAAAACAAAACTAATTTTCCCTTAAAAAATTTTCACGAACATCAAATAGTTCACTTAGCAGAATGCTTGAAGCAAAAAGGAATATGCTTTACAATAATAGGATTTACAAGCTTAAACCGCTATTTCGTTACTCCAGCGAGCTCAATTATCAAAGCTTGGTGGACTAAAAACAAAAGTTCATTAACATTAAAAGAAGTCGAGGATTGGTCAATAGAGATTAAGAACGGTTTTCAACCAATACTCCCGTATTTGAAAGCTGTAGATTCTTTTATCTCGGATAGGAAAATACACGATGACAAATAAAAATTTCAACTCAAATAATGGACGTGAATCACGTAAAAACTACCGTCAAAGTTTACCTAAACCATTATGGCGCCGCTTACTTAAGTGGACGTTTTTGGTTATTTTTCTATTTCTGGTAGCTGGCGTTGGTCTATTTGCATTTTACGCTAAGGATGCTCCCAATATTAGTCGCGCTGACCTTGAAAGTGGCGGCTCTTCAGGATTATATAATACCAATGGTAAATTTGTAATGTCTTTAGGTACCGAAAAGCGACTATACGTTAAAGACAGTGAAGATTTGCAACTGTTAAAAGATTCTATCGTATCAGTTGAAGACAAGCGCTTTTACAAGGATAAATTGGGAATTGATCCGATCAGAATTGTAGGATCAATGTTAACTAATGCCAAAAGTAAAAGTATTTCTGCTGGCGGTTCTACCATCACCCAGCAATTAGTTAAGCTGACAAAATTTTCAACAGCTGCTTCCCAACGAACTTTACGCAGAAAGGCTCAAGAAGCCTGGCTAGCTATGAGAGTGCAGCGAGAATACAGTCATGATGAAATCTTGGAATTTTATATTAATAAAGTTTACATGAATTATGGCAATACTGGAATTGGCACTGCAGCTAACTTTTATTATGGTAAAAAAATTGGGGACTTAGACTTAGCTCAAACAGCGATGCTTGCAGGAATGCCTAATAGGCCTACTGTTTATAATCCTTATACCTACCCTCAATATGCAAAATACCGTCGTGATATTGTTTTAAAGGCGATGTTGAAGAATAAAAAAATTTCGCAAGAACAATATGATGAGGCAAGCAGGGAAAGCATTAAAAAGGGTTTAAAACCACATAATCAGCGTAAACAGTCAAACTTACGTAAAATTAATGATCCTTATGTTAAAGAAGCAATTGCCGAGGTTAGAGCCAAGGGCTTTGATCCTTTCCGTGATAATTTAAAAATTACGATTAATATGGATCAGAAAGCTCAAAAGAAACTATATCAACTGGCTAATAATGGTCAGGTTCCATTCACTAACGATAAAATGCAGATTGGTGCTTCCGTAGTTGATCCTAGCAATGGTCATGTGGTAGCTATATTGGGTGGCCGGCATCTACCTTCTTCAGTTCAGTTGGGCTTAGATCGGGCTGTGCAAACTACTCGTTCAACTGGATCTTCAATTAAGCCTGTTCTAGATTATGGCCCTGCCATTGAATACCTTAATTGGTCCACTGCTAAAATGTTAGATGATAGCAAATACGTCTATCCGGGAACAAATGTTCAATTATACGACTGGGACAATAAATATGACGGCATGATGACGATGAGGCATGCCTTAGAACAATCACGTAATGTTCCTGCAGTAAAAACGTTAAGAGAAGTCGGCATACCTCGTGCGAGAAAGTTTGCCGGCAAAATGGATATTGATATTCCAATGGATTCCGGCTTGTCCGTAGCTATCGGTACGAATGCTTCCAGTTTACAAATGGCCGGAGCCTTTAGTGCATTTGCAACGATGGGTATTTATCATAAACCGCAATTTGTTTCGAAAATTGAAACTCCTGATGGATTAACCAGAAATTATGATTCTGAGGGTATTCGTGTTATGAGTAAAGCCACAGCATACATAATTACAGATATGCTAAAAGGCGTTATAAAACGTGGCTCTGGCAGAAATGCCCAGATTAATGGTTTGTATCATGCCGGTAAAACCGGATCCGTTAAGTATTCAGAACAAGATTTAGCACGCTACCCAGGGTACGCAGCTACTCCAAAGGATTCCTGGTTTGTGGGTTATACACCTCGTTATGCATTAGGTATTTGGACCGGCTATGATAACCTGAAAGATGGGACTATTTCAGGTATCGGTCAGCAATCAGCGCAACTTTTTTATAAAAATATGATGACCTATTTGATGAGAAATAAAGAAAATGTTGACTGGCAAAAGCCCGATTCGGTGATTAGGGCTAGAATTGCTAAAAATTCGAATCCTCCAGAGGTTTCTTCTACTGGGGAGTGGCAACTGTTTGTTCGTGGACATTCTCCTGTTGGTATAGTTGATGATAGCAGCGACTATGATGAAGATGATGAAAAAACTATTACTAATAATTCATCTTCTACAAGCAATACTCAAGAAAGAAATTCACTTCATCACGAAAATGGTTCAACAACCCAAAATAATAAAAATGAAAAGAAAGATAAGGATTTAAAAGATAAGCCGCAAACAGGTAATACTGGTAAAGACAATTCATCTGATTCGAGTCAAAATAATGATGCAAATAATTCTATTTCTGAAAATAATTCGCACCATGAACAGAAGCCGAATAAGCTTGGGGGCGAAAGTAATAACTCGGGCAATGACGAGAATCATCATTAATTAAAAGAACCGCTGAAATTTTTTTCAGCGATTCTTTTATTATTTTTTCACAAATAAATAAACAATTAGTTCTATAAGACCAATAAAAGCAAAAAAGATTATTAAAATAGCTAAGGAAATAAGTTTGACATTCATTGTGTTAGCTGTACCAGTACCATCATAGGGACGCAGCCAGAGAAATAATGCCATACCCGCAAATAAAACAACGAAAATAATGTTAGTTATGCGCCACCTACTCATATTTTAAACCCCCTTTTGATTAATTTGTTAAGGAAATTATACTAAATTTTTTAGTTTTTAAATATTATTTTTCTTTTAAATAAGTATAGGGGTCGTTTTTGTCCCGTGCTGTCATTGAGTAGCGACCAAATAAAATCATAGCGTGATGTGTATGAATCCATTCACTTTTAGGTAGAATTTCCTCTAATCTCTTTTCTACTTCCAGTGGCTTAGCATCTTGCGGTACTATATGAAAGCGCTTAGAAATTCGTGACACATGAGTATCGACTGCTATCGCAGGTATGCCAAACCCTTCAGCTAAAACAACATTAGCCGTTTTCTCTCCGACTCCAGGTAAAGAAATCAGACTCTTTTTGTCATGAGGAATTTTACTATCATATTTTGAAACTAGAATTTCAGCAGTTGCTTTTAAGTGTTTAGCTTTAGAATGATAAAGTCCAATTTGAGAGATATGTTTTTCTATTTCCGGAATCGTTGCTGTTGCTAAGTTTTTCGGTTCAGGATAATCTTTCATAAATTTAGGCATTACTCGATTTACCATTTTATCAGTAGTTTGAGCACTCATTAAGACCGCGCATAATAAATGGAATTTATTATCCCATACCAATTCACTTTTTGCGTAAGGATACATTTTGTTGATACATTCTAAAACTTTTCTGGCTTCTTTAGCACTAAGAATTTTTTCTGCTTCCATTTAGCGATTCCTCCTCAAAAATTTTTGGACCTCACTCACAGTTTTTAAATTGTGTCTTTGCCAATTTAACAGAATGCGATCGACGTACTTTAAACTATATGCCTGAGATAAAACAGCTTCCCGCAAAGCCAACTTGATAATGGCAGGATCATAATGGTCAACGTTTAACCAAGCAGCAATTTCTTCTCGTTCGATTGGGCTTAAGTAGCGACCAAATTCAATTTCAAATTGGCGAACTAATTGATTCAAAGGACTGTTGTCAATAACAGATGATGAATTCTCGTTACCATTTTCTTTGAGGGCACTATCAGTTTTTGCTGTCAATAATTTATCCAGTTTGTCGTACAACTGGTTAAGGTTGTATTTATTTCCAATCATGCCCTTTCTATCAGTTACCTGGTCAATTACCAGAAAATTTTGTTCAATTAATTTTTGCAATAAAGATCCAATTTCTGCAACGGAAAAATTAGAGTTTGCAGCAATTTGTTCATTGGTGGGAAAAAAGTCTCCTTTTTGAGCAAACATTTCCAATTGCAAGATGACCATCATTTCAGCGTCATCAATTTTTAGTTGCGGATAATAAGCGATCAGACCATTTGATAACAGAGTTACTCCTAAAGCACGGTAATCATTATATTGCATGTTTTTTCTCCTCTAAAAAAGTTGAACTAAAGAATTTTTAGTTCAACTTTTAATTATCTTATTGATTTTAATATTAAGGCTCAAGTCTGTTAATCATTCTTGGGAACGGAATAGCTTCACGAACATGGTCTAAATTACAAATCCAAGCAATTACTCGTTCAAATCCCATGCCAAAGCCAGAATGAGGTACGCTACCATATTTACGTAAATCTAGGTACCAGCTATAATCATTTTCATTTAAGCCGGCTTCATGAATTTGTTTAAGTAATGTCTCGTAATCACTTTCACGTTCTGATCCGCCCATAATTTCACCATAACCTTCAGGTGCTAAAACATCAGCACATAAATATTCTTTAGGGTTATCAGGATTTTTCTTCATATAAAAAGGTTTAATAGATGTTGGGTAATTTACTATGAAGAACGGGCGATCAAATTTTTCAGAAATAAAGGCTTCATCAGGAGCGCCAAAATCATCTCCCCATTTAAAGTCGCGTCCATCATCCTGTAACATTTTTACTGCATCATCATAAGACAAACGAGTATAATCACCCTGAGAAGCAGGCTCAAGCTTCTTAGGATCCCTGCCTAAAATTTCCAGTTCATATTGGCAATTTTGTAAAACTTGTCCAGTGACATATGACAAGAACCGTTCTTGCAAAGCAAGAGATTCATCTTGATGCATCCAGGCCATTTCCGGCTCCATCATCCAGAACTCGGTTAAATGACGACGAGTTTTTGACTCCTCTGCTCTAAAAGTTGGGCCAAAGGTGAAAATCTTCCCGAATGCTTCAGCCCCTACTTCACCGTAAAGTTGACCAGATTGAGAAAGGTATGCATCGCCACCAAAATATTCAGTATGGAATAATTCTGTAGTTCCTTCAGGAGCAGAATGCATAAAGATTGGAGCATCAAATTTTATAAACCCTTCCTTTTCAAAGAAATCAACAGTTGCTTTGAAAATGACGTTTCTAATTCGCATGATCGCAAACGGGCGTTTGCTTCTTAACCATAAATACCTGTGATCAAGAAGAAATTCAATACCATGTTCTTTATTACCGATAGGATAGCCTTCATTGTTAGTAATAAGTTGCAAATCCGAAATTTGAATTTCATAACCAAAGTGAGAACGTTCGTCTTGATGAACAGTCCCCTTGATGTAGAAACTTGCCTCCTGATGCAGTGATTTTGCTGTCTCAAAAACTTCATCCGAAACGGCATTTTTACGAATAACCCCTTGGAAAAATGCTGTACCATCACGTAATTGTAAGAAAACTATCTTACCACTTGAACGTTTATCCGTTAGCCAAACGTGCATCTGCACTTCTTGGTCGACATGATTGCGACAATCTGCTATAGAAATTAATTCTGTCATAAACTTTTATTCCACTTTCCTTATCATAATCAAATTAATAATACCAAAGTTTGAGCAATTTAGCGACTTAACCTACTAATTTTCCATTTTTAAAATCAAAAAGTTGATAATGATATTCACCCGCAACATTTTTAGAGCTTACTTCCCAAACCGGCTTATTCTGATACCAGCCTAAATTTACTTCAGTAATTTTTTCAGATGGCCTTTTAACACTGTATTTGTTGCGGATAACTGCTTCATTAACACCCTTACTTGCTGGATATAAAAATGCTTTTTTAGATCCGGGTAAATAAATAAAATAATAGGTCTTATGATTCTTGGTCAAGCCTTTTAAAGAATAGCTGTTAATACCACGATTCAAATGATAGGTCTTTTCAGTATACCTGATTGGAGTCTTTTCAAGAGCAATTTTGTTAAGTTCGCGGGTTTCTGCTCTTTCGGGATTACCAGCTTTATAAAAAATTATAATAAAAGCAAAGTATAATAATACCAATATTAAGAATACCCATGCTAAAAATTTAAAAGTTTGTTTTGTATCATCTTGTATCATAGTTTTCTAACATTTCTTGTAAATCATTCAAAGATATTTTTTTGACTTTAACGGGAATGGCAGCCAGAAAAATAGAACCATAATCTTTAGACCAAATTCTGGAATCTAATATTAAAAATTGTCCTTTATCCTGCTCTCCACGTATTAACCTGCCCATTCCCTGCTTAAACCGAATAACCGCCCTTGGCATCGTATCAGAATGAAAAACGTCAATTCCTCTGTCAATGAGCTGTCTTTGGCGCAACTTAACTTTAGGTAAATCGGGGGCTTCAAATGGCAATTTTGTTGCTATTACCAAATCTACACCACATTCGTGAAAATCTATTCCTTCCCAAAAACTATCTGCACCAAGTATCAGAGCTTTTTTAGCAATGGCGAATCTTTTGATAATACGATTATTTGACCCGGAAACACCCTGAGCCAAAATTTCAAAATCCCGTAAGTTGGGCGAATTGATAATAGCACTAAAAGTTTTTTTAATTTGTTCTAAATTTGTCATTAGTATTAAAACATGATTTTTATTTGCCAAGTCATTTTCAATAATTTGCGTTAGCTTTTTTTCGTGGGCAGGATCATTAATATCTGGAAAATCAGTTACAGATAAAACCTCAAGATGTTTTGCTAATTTAAATGTGCTCGTCCCGATGTATTTTTGGGGTGCTAAATCGGTTAACCCTAAAAGTTTAATTATAAAATCAAAACCATTTTCACTGGTCATAGTTGCACTTACAAATGAAATGTGATCGAAGCGATCGTATATTTTGTGCAATTCTGGCGTTGCATCCAGCATTAACCAGCTTAAGTTGGCACTCAAAGGATCTTGAGGATTAGTTAAAGTAACAATAAATCCTTCTGATTCAACATAAGCTTTTTTACGAAGTAAATCAGATAACTGATAGCTTTTTGTAATAAAATCATCCAGCTGATCTATTTGACCTGAAGCTTCACTTAAAATAGCATCCCGATCAATATTTGAATTGTCAGTTTCATTGTACATCTTAAATAAAATTTGATTAGTTTTCTGCCTGATGTCTTCCAATTTCCGTTGCAGTTCAGTTAGTTTGACTAAAAACTGACTATTTTTGGAAAATAAATCCCTTCCTCTAAAGCTAAGTAGCAAATTACCATTAGCCAAAGTATTTTGGCTGACAGCCTTTTTCTTTTTGGAGCAAAGCAAACGTTGCAAATGATTAATGACCTTAATTAACTCAAGAATTGCTGGATCCAGCTTTTCCAATAAGAAATTGAATTGAACGTCGTTACCGTATTGATTAAATATACTGTCATCGGCATAATAAAGCAAATTACGCAGATGATTGAGAGCTCCCCATAATGATTCGAACTGAAACGAATCGTTTCTAGAACTGATAACATTGTCAACAAAGCGGTGAGCTTCGTCAATAACGAGATAAGGATTTTGTCCCCAAATAGTATCATTATAATGATTGGCTAAATAGGCATGATTTGTCACTAAAATGTCTGCCTGCTCTTGCCGCTGCCTAGCAAGGTTCCAAAAATCAACGTCCGCAAAAATGCTACCAACGCGTGCATCACCAGGATGGGCAATTTGAGTAAATAAAGGTGCACGATAGTTAGTGAGCTGCAGTTCGTCTAAATCGCCAGTCTTCGTTTCGGTTAACCAAACTAAAATACGCATCTGTAAAACTAAAGTCAACTTATTAGGAGTACCTTGATATAAACTCTGATAAAATCCATCTAGATCAAGGTAATGACTACTGGCTTTCACTTCTTCAGCCTTTAAGTCTAACTTGGTGACGTTCAATAATTGGGGTATTTCATGATTAATAATCTGTCTTTGCAAAACTTTTGTAGGAGTAGCGATTACTAATTTTCTGTTTGTATATAAATGATAGGAATAAGCAAATAAATAAGAAAAAGTCTTACCACTTCCATTAGGAGCCTCAACTAACAGCGTTCTTTGCTTTGAGGAACGCAAAAACTGTTCAATACGATTAATTAGGTCTACCTGCGGTTGCCGGTAATTAATTTTACTTTGGAACAGCTTCTTTTTTGTGCTGTCACTTTTTGGAAAAGTAGTTGACGACTGACTTTCAGTAATTGCTATTTTTTCCTGCTTACGCAGTATTATTTGTCGTACTTGCTGGTATTCAGGAGATAAAGGACGTTTCTCTTTGCGTGCATCATCAGCAATAGTCGTAAAAATCCAGGAAGTGTCGCGGATTAAACCGTGTGCCAAAGAACTTAAAGTATTCAGGGTAGCTTGAGGTAAACTTTCAAGCCGCTCAATAATTTTTATTAGTAAAACTGCAGTGCCATAGGCATCAGAGTCAGCTTTATGAGGGTTTAAATGTTTAATGTGCAATAATGCAGTTAAATCGCTCAGTTTATATGAAGGCTCTGTGGGAAAAGCAATTTTAGCCAGTTCCACGGTGTCAATTGCACGATTGATCAGAGGCTCATAACCATGTTGTACTAATTCATAATTTAAAAATGGCAAATCAAAATTGACGTTATGAGCAACAAAAACAGTATCTTTTAAAATTTTTACAATCTTTGGTGCATAAAAAGAAAAATCTTTTGCATGGGCCACATCCTTATTATGTAAATGAGTCAAGTTTTGGACCGCTATTGGAATTTCACGATGGGGATTAATCATAAACGAATATGTTTTGACAACTTTCATATTTTTAATAATGGCACAGCCAAACTGGATAATATGATTGTTATCTTCTCGCTGTGTTCCGGTAGTTTCCAAATCAACGACCGCAAAAACGGTCTGCTCAAATGATTTCATTCTGCATTACCCCTCCTTTCTTTACTTAACTTCAACAATTTGGCATGCATCTAATAAAATTAAATATTTGGCTTTAACTTTTTGGTCGGAAAAAGAATTTAAGGCCCTTTCATATAAACGCAATTGTCCTGCATACTTTTGTTTAATCTTATCTATGGCTAATTCTAAATGGCTGTGATCGATATGATCAGTTTTATAATCAAACAATATTATGCCATCTTTTTCACTAAAATAACCGTCTATTGTACCATGAATTAAAATTTTCGCATCAGGGTCACTGAAATTGCCAAATAAAACGTCAGCTGGCAACAGACTTGAAAATTCAATTTCGCGCTGCAAATTTGCAGGATTTTTCCAAAATTTCTGGGCAAAATCACTATGAACAAACCAATTTATTTGTTGCAAATTTAAACTAGCAACAATTTTGCTGTTGAGCTTATTTTGTTTTACTAATTGCTGCACTTCTTCTTCAACTTGGTCTGCTTTTCCTGAGCCATAATAATCATAGTATTGCAGAAGAAGGTGCATGGCAGTACCAATTTCTGCCCCGGTAAATTTTGTCTGATATAAAAAGTCAGGTTTAGTATCAATCGGTTGCAAATAACGGTTAGTAGAAGAAATCAAGTGGGCGTTTTCAAGTTCAGCATCAAGAGGATCATTAAAAGCTTTTTTAATTTCAGATACAGACTGATAAGCAGTTGTGTGACTTGCATCTTGAAAAGGATAACTGAAGTTGTATAACTTTTTGGCATATTCTGTTAACGCTGAAACATTATCTTTTCTCGCCTTTTCTTTGACTGCTTTCTCTTTTAAATTGATACTTTCATCCTGATATTGCAGATACAGCAGCTTTTGACTTGTTTCTGCAGCTAAATTAATATCTGCAATTTTTTGATTTAGAAGTTTATGCCAGTCAATTGTAGGACCAATGAAACTCATTGGATTAGTAGCATTAAGTTTATTGTTGAGAGTTATCTGACCATGTTGATTAACTTGATCTTGCCATTCTTTGATCATTTCTGGTAAATTTTTTAAATCTGCCACTAAAATTAGCTTTTGCTTTGCACGTGTCATTCCGACATATAGAATACGCGCTTCTTCTTCTAAAAGTTGTCTTTTTTTATTCACATTGTCAATTGCTTTGATTAGTGTATCAGCACGATACTGAGTTTCTTTGATTGTCAAACCTACTGAATTTGAATTGATAATGTAATTATTACTTAAATCCCGCATTTGAAAGCGGTGCTGCAAACCTAAATAGAACACAATGGGAAATTCTAGCCCTTTGGAACCGTGAACTGTCATTAAGCGCACTGAATTTCCTGCTTCTTTGGTTAACAGTGGTTGAGCAAGATCTTTTTGACTGCGCCGCATTCTTTCTATGAAATTAATAAATTGATATAATCCCTTAAAACCCGCACTTTCATACGAAGCAGCTCTTTCATACAAAGCTTCCAAATTGACTCTGCGTTGCTTGCCATTAGGCAGTGACGTCATAATTTCCAGTAGGCTAGTCCTTTCATAAATACTCCAAATTAATTCTGAGATTCTGTGCGTTGCAGCAAATTTGCGCAAATCTTCAAGCTGGTTCAAAAAGTCCTTCACTCTCTGACTGAGTTCATCGCCAACTGCCACATATGAAGTCAAAGCATTGTAAAAACTAGCTTTTGGGGTATGAATACGGATAAGACTCAGGTCAGGCTCTTTAAAATTAAATAGCGGTGATCTTAAGACGGCCACTAGAGGAATATCCTGGTCGGAGTTATCAATTATGCGCAAGTAATTCATAATGATAGTCAATTCCAGAGTTTGAAAGTAATTTTTAGCATCCGTAACCATGATTGGAATATTATTCTTTGCAAATTCCTGCATGATCTCAAGATTATTGCTCCGGCTTCTCGTTAAAATGACAATATCACTGTATTTGAAGGGTCTTAAATGATTATCATTAGTTGCAGACTTGTCGTAGACTAAGAAGTTTTCTTCTGTGAATTTTTTAATTCGGTTGATGACCATGGAAATTTCAGCTGAATCGATATCATCAGAAGCATCTTCCTGGGCAGTGTTTTTATCATTGTTTTTTTCATGAAAGAGAATTTCTGTTGCAGCTGGTAAGTTTTCGGGATAGTACTTTGCTCCGTAAACCAGCTGGCTCTCATCTTTATAGTCAATACCACCAAAGTCTGAAGTAAGAACATTTTTAAATACCTGATTGACGATTTCGATTACTGGCTTGGTAGAGCGGAAATTATCAGATAATAAAATTCGCTCTTCTTTTTGTTCATTTTCTTTAAGAGCTGCTTCTTGATATTTATGTAAAAACAAACTCGGTTCAGCCTGCCTAAAGCCATAAATTGACTGTTTAATGTCACCCACCATAAAGAGATTGTTTTGACCGTCTTTTTTAACCAGCTGTAAAATTTTCTCTTGCAGGGGATTGATATCCTGATACTCATCAACCAATATTTCACTAAATTTGTTTTGATAAAAGGACCTTGCCATCTGGGATGCGGAAGAATCCTGACTAAGAATTTGGTAAGCCAGTTGTTCCATATCACTGAAATCAAGAAGATTTTCTACTCTTTTTAACTGAGTAAAATGATCAATCAATGCCAGTTCAGCTTTTACAATCGCTGACATAATTTGATTACCCTTTTGCATTAGTACCAATTGTTCCTGCTCGTCCGTTGCGTAAAAAGAAGTAAAAGAGGTAAAAATTTGTTCTGCTGCTTCTTCTTTTACGCTATGACATTCATCATAAAAGGCAATGATATCTTCATCCCACTTTGCAGATTTACGCATACTTCCACGAAAAATGCAGTTACGTAGTTTTTCTCTTTGATCATCATAGTCGGCATCATTTTTGAGAGCAGCCAAATAATTGGCAAGACATTTTGCAAATAAGTCAAAACTTTCTCTGACTTTCTTTAACTGCTTAGTAGCCATATTAGTACTTTGACAAAGTTGTGCAATATTGTCAGCTAAATTCTGAAAGAGATCTAATAAATATGGTTTGATTGCCTTTTGCCATAATGAAGATTTAATCACTTCTGGTCCACATTGATATTTTTGAGGTAGTTCTTTGAACCAGTCACGATAATCAGGCTTAGTCATTGCATAATTATATAAATCCAGTAGTAAATTCTGTGGCGTCTGTGCATCCCTGTCACCTGCAAAATTATCATAAAAAGCAATGAAGTCAGCGTCTTTATTTTCTAAAAACTCACCTTCAATATCTTTTAATGCTCGCTCGCGCATTAGCTCAGCTTGAGAATCGTCAGTCAAAATACTGAAACTAGGATCAACCCCAATCACATAATAAAAACGATGTATTACATCCAGGCAAAAGGCATCAACCGTTGAAATGTTAGCTGAATCAACCAAGTTAAGCTGTTGGCGCAGGTATGATTTGGGGGAAGCCTTTTGCAACTGCGATAATAATTCTGTTTTAATTCTTTTTTTCATTTCGGAAGCAGCAGCTTTGGTAAAAGTCACTACTAGTAGCTTATCAACACTGGTTCCGGCAAGTATTTCATTTATTAAACGCTGCACCAATACCGTTGTTTTTCCACTTCCAGCAGAAGCCGATACCAAAATATCACGGCCATGATCATTAATTGCTTTTTGCTGAACCGGCGTAAACTGGTTATCTTCTAAGGCCATTTTATTCGTTCTCCTTTAGCCGTTTTTTGATTTTTTCCAGTAATTCTTTCTTTTTAATATTGCCGACTTGATGGTATTTATTTTCTTTCAACATGGCATCAAAAAAGAAAATGTCACGGTAATCAGAATAAGTTAAGGCATTTATACCATTACCATATTTATAGGGGTTTAATTTTATTTGCCCTGATAAAATTTGACTGGAGGCTTCTTTGATGAGTTCTTCGTCATACTTAAGCAGCAACTCAAGTTCATCATCCTTAAAAGAACTGCCACGAAAAGTTAGAGTACCATCTTTTTTAGAACTGACCCCGGTATAAAGAGAAGATGAATTGCCCGGTTGTTTTAAATCAGGCTCAGCTTCAAGCATTAATAATTGGTCGTTATTGATCAAACCGGTATATTTAAGCTTAACCTGACCTTCTAGGTTGGCTTTTTTGATCTGTAAGTCATTACTGTATAAATCTTTACCATTTAGTCTATCCGTTTGCCTTGTTACAGTTTGATAAAAAGCCCCTAAAAGTGAGAAAGGTGTCGACCCTGCAAAAAACTTTTTATTTTGCATTAAAACGTCCAAATAAGAAACCATTTGTAAAGAAATACCATGATAAAATAATCCTAAATTAAATTTCTTAGCGGAAGACTTATAGTCAATTACCTGGGCGATTAATTCATTCTGATCTGTAACCCGAGCTAAATCTACTCGGTCCATTTTACCCCTTAAGTTGACGTAATGTTTGCCGGAGAGACTAGGAATTTTGAAGTTAAGTCCCTTTACCAGCTCACCATTACCAAAACTAAGTTCTGAATATTTAGCACGTAATGGCGTTTTAGTGACTGCCTTGTGCCAGTTAGTAGAGACTTTAGTTGTGGTTTGGTCAAGACAGTTAAATAAAAATTCGTTAAAGGGATCATTCAAAAGCTGCTTATACCTGGCTTCACTCTGCATTTTAGTGCGCGCCACTTTGAGGAGCTGATTTAGTGTTTGACCATCAATTTCTTCTAAATCAAGAGAACGTTCATTTAATTCTTTAACTAACCTGTCAAAAGTTTCATGAAAGTAGTTTCCTGCCTGGATGATATCGAGTTCATTTTCAAATCTTTTATGAAGATGCAAGCCATAAGTTAGAAAATATTCATACGAATTTTCATAGAATGTTTCCAGCTGAGAAACCGAAGAATTAAGATTATTACCGTATAATTTTTGCGCCAAGTCAGGTCCAATGTTTTGGGGTTCATTAATAAATTGGCTTGCGGCGATAACTTTAGTGGTCTTTTGTGGTAATAGATCATGAGTTAGTTTTAATAACTCTTTTACGCCGATATTTTTTTCCGTCCGATTAAGGTAGCTTAAGTATCCTAAACTTGCTTGAGCATTAGTAATAAAAGACAATAGCTGACTTGTTTCTTCTGGAAGATTGTGCTGCGAAAATTCTACTGCACCAGCGTTCTTAAACCTTTCATAATAGATTGAAGGTTGAACGGTGTCCCCTTCATCAGAGGCTAAAGAATAAGTTAAATAAACTTTATCCTGCGCTAAAGCCAGACAGATACCGAATTGGTAATTTTGATCCCAATTGCTTAACTCTTGTCGGTCTTCAATATACGAATCTTCGCCGAAATCCTTTTTCAGTTCTGCTAGGTTTTCTGTACTTAAAAACCCGGGCGTATTTTGTATTTGCGGCAGCCCATTAACCGTTGCGCCCATAATAAAAACTTGCTTATAGCCACTAACTTGGACAATCCCCATTTCAGATAAATTGACTGCATCAAGTGTGGCCGGAATTTGCGAAAAGGTCGCTTCCTTAAAGCCATTGATCAGTACATCAAAAAAGCTCTTAAGGTCAAAACTGTCCGGGTTGATCAGTAAATAATCATGTAAGAGGTTAATCAACAAATCCCACACCTGCTCAGACTGACGAGCTTCTTGCAAGGCTCCGCTCTCTTGAGCATCAGCGCGCCACTTTTCTAAAACGTCACTAACACCGTTTTGAGTTAAAAAATCGAAAAAGGTCGTAACTGCTTTTTGGGTATCCGTCTCTTCTTTTAAATTTTTGAACAACTTGGTAATTTGTTTAACAAAAAAATCTTTTAGTTTATCTATTTTGTTAACTTCTTCTGGAATCTTGTCTAAATCAATTACCTCAGCAGCCATATAATCGGTAAAACTTCGGCGCCAAAGATTATGGTTAATACCGTGTGCCAGAACAAAATTTTCCAGCTGATCAACATCATATATGTAAGCTGATTCATCTTGATACCACTTAGGAATAATGAGTCTGGTTTTCATGATTGCCAGCATATTTTGCGCTTGGAATGGTCTATTCAGCAACTGCGCAACATTCTCAATCAAAACAACCAGAGGATGATATTTCATTTCCTGCTGCAAGTCATTAAAAAAGGGAATTTGATTCTGCCTTAAAATTGGAGTTAAATAGGTTTCGTATTCATGTAAATTGGGTGCCAGAACCAAAAAGTCCCGGTAACGATAATGCCTTAAAGCAACTTGTTGATAAATGGTATGTGCAACGTAATATGCTTCAGCGTACCTATTGTCAGCACGCACAAGCTGCATCTGATCCAATAGACCAATATCACTAACCGTTCCCGTCCAAAATTCATTGAGTAACTCTCTTTTAGTAGGTTTGGGACTAATAGTTGTCGTTGATATTTGATGAGGCAAATTACGGGTTTGAATGTACTGTAACAGTTTGTTGATGGTAGTTTGAATAACGTAATCGTAGTCTCCCGGCTCCGGTGTAGAATTAATTTCACCCTCTTTGGTTTTGAATGCCAAAGTGACACTATGAGCTTTGGCCATCAGTAATTTAACGGTTAAGCATTCTTGCAGTGAAAAATGGGAAAAATCACTGAAGTAAAAGTCTGTCTCGTTTAGTCTCTTGCAGGCCGCCAGATATTCATTTAATTGCAATTGAATTTCATTTGAAGTAGAAAATTTACCTTTAATAGCTTCAGTGAAAGCAGAATATAAAATATTCAAATCTGCAACTTTGTTTTTGGTTTCAAGATCAAGAGTATCCAGATCAATCTCATTAAGGTCCAAGTTACCTTCGCGTATTTGCAAGATTGTATCATACAGTTGTTTGAGCAAGCCGGGATTTAAATTGGTAGTTTGAAAGAGATGCAACTGCTCTTTTTTTTGCTCAATGATTTTTGCTAAAAGCATAGCCGCTGCAGCATCATCCAGCTCTGTTGGTAAGCCTTGTTCGGCATCTTTTAAGAAGAACCAGGCCAACCTGGAAAAAGATAAAACTTGTAAGTTTTTCACTGATTGCTCTGTCTGGTTTTTACTAGCAGCCAGCCTGTTAATTGCCCTGACTTCTGTGGTAAACTTAATGTGATTAGGAACGATGACAAAAGTTTTATGATTAGGGAAACGCTGATAATTTTCTACTGCTTCCTGTAAAACTTTTTCCTGCATGGGATCGGTTTGCCGACCTAGTAAAATTTTAATCATCTATTCTTAGCTCCTTTGCCATTATTTTAGCATAGGAACTAAAGATTTTTAAAAACAATAAGGATCTTAAATAAAATGAAATCAAGTTTTTTAGGACATGGAAAAGTTATTTTAATTGGTGAACATTCAGTAGTTTATGGCTATGATGCTTTAGCATTGCCAATTACTTCTTTACATATTAAAACAACTGTAGAACCATCTGAAAAAATGTGGATGGATACGGCTTATTATCAGGGGCCTTTTTTTATGGCTCCGGATGAATATGATGGTTTAAAATATATAGTTAAAACAATGCTGAACAAAGCTGCAAGTCAAACACCACTTAAAATAACCTATACTGGAGAGATTCCAATTGAACGCGGCTTAGGTTCCAGCGCAACCGTGGCACTGGCTACTACGCGCGCAATGAATGATTATTTCCACTTAAATTTAACCGAAACTGAAATTATTAACATTACTAACCACGCGGAAATGATCAACCACGGTAAAGCATCAGGTCTTGATGCAGCAACTGTTAATTCTGATTGCCTAATCTTTTTTAATCAAAAAGAGGGTCCTAAACCGCTAAGGTCGAAATTACACGCCACCTTGCTTATTATGGATACGGGTGAATTGGGTAGTACGAAAAAAGCTGTTAATCAAGTTTATAAATTACTAAATGAATCAACCACAGCTCAAAATAATCTTAAGGAATTAGGTAAACTGGCTGATGAAACTAAAAGTGCTTGGCTAAATAAAGATGCAGCGACAGTTGGCTTAGCTTTCAATCGGGCTCAAGAAATATTGCATTCATTTAACCTTTCAACTGATAAGATTGATCAATTGCAAAAAATAGCTCATGCAAATGATGCCTTGGGTTTTAAATTGTCTGGTAGCGGACTAGGCGGTATCGTGATCGCTTTGTGTCGCAATCAGGATGATGCTCTTAAAATAGCTCATAAATGTCAAAATATCGTAGCACATAGTTGGATTGAGGAAATTTAATTTATGGAAAAAACAGTTCGTGCTCATACCAATATTGCCTTAATAAAATATTGGGGTAAAGCAAACCAAAGTCTGCGTTTACCACTAATGTCCAGTTTGTCTATGACACTGGATCAATTTTATACTGATACTAAAGTTTATGCTGATCCTAAAAACCAGTTTTGGTTAAATGGTGTTGAACAGAGCGGACCAAGTTACCAAAGGGTTTTTTCTTTTTTAAAGCGGTTACAAGAAAAGTTCGACGTTAAGGGTAATTTAAAAGTTGAGTCAGTTAATCATGTTCCGACGGCCGCAGGCTTGGCCTCTTCCAGTTCAGCTTTTGCAGCATTAGCAGGAGCCTTTTGCGTTCACTATGGTATTAGTTTATCAGCAGTTGAACTTTCCCGTCTGGCTCGTTTAGGCTCAGGTTCAGCCAGCAGGTCAATTTTTGGTGGCTTTGCGATTTGGCAAAAAGGTATTGATAATGAATCTTCCTATGCTTATGCTTTAGATGAAAAGCCCAAAATGGATTTACAATTACTAGTGGTTGAACTTGATAAAAATCCTAAAGACCTCTCCTCTACTCAGGGAATGGAGCAAGCACAAACTTCACCTTTTTTCAGGCCATGGCTTGAGCGTAATCAAGCTGAGTTGGCGCAGATGGTTTCTGCTATCAAAGCAAATGATTTTTCAAAACTAGGCAGCTTAGCAGAATTAAATGCCTGTGAAATGCATGCTGTTAATCTAACTGCTCAACCGGGTTTTACATATTTTGAGCCCGCAACTATTAAAGCAATCAAATTAGTAGCTGATTTGCGTAGCCAAGGTATAGAATGTTACTTCACGATAGATGCCGGACCTAATATAAAAATCTTAAGTCAATTAAAAAATGTAAAAGATATTACTAAGAGGTTTGTATCCGAATTCCATAATGTTAACATAATAAATGCAAGTTTTGGTCCAGGTATTTCATGTCTGAACTAGTTAATGTAAATTAATTGATTAGGAGATTAAATTCTTTTGATAACAGAACAAGCACCCGGAAAATTATACATAGCTGGCGAGTACGCAGTACTAGAACAAGATTGTCCTGCAATTCTAGTAGCTGTTAACCAATTTATTCGTGTGTCAATCATTAAGTCAAAATCAAAAACAGGTTTAATCCACTCTAAACAATATTCTCAAAGCTCCATTCACTGGGTTAGGCATGGAGCAAAAATGGTTATTGATAACCGCGATAATCCATTTGAATATATTTTGGCCGCAATTTCTTACACGGAGCGTTTTTGCTTGGAACAAAAAATCAAGATGAAAGTCTATGATTTATATGTTAATTCAGATCTTGATTCTTCAGATGGCAAAAAATATGGTTTAGGTTCTAGTGCTGCAGTTACAGTAGCCACTGTCAAAGCAATATTGCGTTTTTATAACGTTGCTTTTAGTAATGAATTAGTTTATAAATTATCAGCCATTTCTCATTACTCAGTTCAAGGAAATGGCTCGGCTGGTGATATTGCAGCCAGTGTTTTTGGTGGCTGGATTGCTTATCAGACTTTTGATAAACAATGGCTTGCTAATGAACTGGCACATAAAACATTATCTGAAGTGGTCAATGAAGCCTGGCCCGGTTTGAAGATACAACTTTTAACTCCACCTGCTGGCTTAAAATTAATGATTGGCTGGAGTCAAAAGCCTGCATCCACTTCCCGGCTCGTTGATGAAACTAATGCCAATAAGGCTGCCTTAAACGGACAATATCAAGAATTTCTCAGGCTTTCGCGTAAATGTGTACTAAAGATGATTGCCGGATTTGAACAACAAGATATTCAGTTAATAAAAAAGCAAATTCGAGTTAACCGCAAATTGTTGCAACATTTTGCGCAAATAAATCAAATTGCAATTGAAATTCCGCGACTTTCCCAACTCATTAATATCGCCGAGTCATTTGGAGGAGCTGCTAAAACTTCCGGTGCTGGTAATGGCGATTGCGGTATTGTAATCGCTGATGCAAATACGGATACTGCTTATCTCGAAGATAAATGGCGCCAAAACGGTATAATGCCGCTAGACTTTCGCGTCCACCAAATTCGGGTTGCAGACTAGAGGAAAACCATGTCACTTAGATCTAATCGTAAAGAAGAACATTTAGTTTTAGCACAAAGATTTTATCAAGACAATAAACAAAATAGTTTTGATCAGATGCATTTGGTGCGGCCGGCTTTGCCAGAAACTGAAGTAAGTATAAAAGCCATACAAACCACAATGTTTGGCAAAAAAGTGGCAGCCCCCTTTTTTATTAATGCAATGACCGGCGGTTCTCATAAATCCTATTTGATTAATAAGCAATTGGGACAAGTTGCCGCTAAAACTAATATTGCTCTGGCACTCGGCTCTGCTAGTATTTTGACTAAGGAGCCTTCTCTTAGTGACAGCTTTTTGATTGCACGCCAGCAAGATCCAGCTGGTGTTTTAATTGCAAATGTAAATGCTAAAACATCGGCCAAACAAGCACAAAAAATAGTTACAGAATTAAATGCTGACGCTCTCCAAGTTCACTTGAACGCGGTGCAAGAAATTGCCATGCCTGAAGGAGACCGTGATTTCTATTGGCTAAATAATTTAAAAGAATTACGTCAAAAAGTAACAGTACCAATTATTATTAAAGAAGTCGGCTTTGGTCTAGATGAAAGAACAATTCATTTGTTGAAAAATGAAGGCTTTAAAGTTTTCGATGTTGCTGGCAGCGGCGGCACAAATTTTGCCCAGATAGAAAATGTTCGTAATGCCAATGATGTTTCTTATCTGAGTGATATCGGCTTACCCACTGTCATTTCAGGCTTAATGGCTGCTAAACAGCAAGTTGATTTTATTGTCTCAGGTGGTGTGCGTAATCCTTTAGACGTTTTTAAGGGGTTATGTCTAGGCGGAAAAGCTGATGGTATTTCCAATGTTTTTTTGCAAGCGTTAATCAAACATGATGTTAATTATTTGCAAAATCTTATTTTACAATGGCAACAAGAACTTGCTAATCTGCTAGCAATTTATGGTCAAAATGATTTAACAAAGTTAAACGAGATTAAAAAATATTATGATTTACCGTTGAAAACAGTCATTGATCAGCTGTTATAGATTCTTGTAAAAATAACCACAAATAACTATAGTCTTACATAAGTCAGTTATTTGTGGTTTTTAATTTCTAAAAATTATCCAATAAAGTTACAAATTTAAATGTTGAATATCTCTTTGAATAAAACTTGCTTCTTTTTTTAATGTAGTAATTATTAAATCCGTACCTTTGTGATTTAATCTACTAGTTGGTCCTGTAACACTTATACAACATAAAACCTTTTTGTTTGCTTTATAAATTGGGATTGCATAACAAGACATCCCATATTCATATTCTTCATTATCTATTGAAATCCCACTTTTTGAAAACTCATTTTTATATTTAATAAAGTCTTTATAGTTTGTAATTGTGTTAACTGTTCTTTGTTTGACGTTTTTAAAATAATTAAGTAATTCTGCGTTACTGTATTCTGTCATAAATATTTTTCCCATAGCTGAACAGTATAATTCACCTATTGGAGGGAGCATTACTTGTAATTGGTATGGTTCACCATGTATTCTTAGAGGTATAAATAGTTTACCATCATATTTCATTCCTAGGTTCGTGCATTCACCTGTAACGTTACGAATGTTCGTAAGATGAGGTTTAACTACATCGACTAATTCGTCATCTAAAAATTCAATCTGATTATAATTTATTAAATGGTATCCTAAAACATAATCATTGGTTTCAGTTTTTCTAACAATGTCAATTTTTTCAAGAGTTTTTAGTATTCTAAAAGCCGTTGTCTTCGGTAATTCCAACTTAGCAACTATATAGTTAAGACCAATTTTTTTATCTTGATTTATTAAATCTAAAATTCTAAAAGTATCAATTATATTTTTTATTGTGGGATTTTTTTTAGTCAAAATTGTCATATTCCTCAACTCATTGTTTATATAAATTTTACCACACTAGTTGCTTTTTTATTTAAGATGAGTTATATTTCAATTGTGGAACGCGTTCCATTATTTTTTAGAATCATTTGTGAAAAATGTAACGATTTATTTTTGTAGTAAAAGTGTGGTTAAATGAATAAAAATAATAAAACAGACCACTCGCTTATGAACTTTATCATTAATGTCGTTAATGGAGCAACAGTCGGAATACTGGTTGCTGTTATTCCTAATGCCATTTTTAGTCAAATATTTTTAAGTTTAAGCGGATTTTGGAGTGGTTTTAAGCAACTATATCATATCGTCCAAATTATTCAGTACTTAATGCCAGTGCTGGTCGGGATCGGCGTAGGATTTAAATTTAAATTAACCGCTATTCAGTTATTATCAGTTGGTGCTGCCTCCTATGTTGGTAGTGGTGCTTTGGTTCAAACTAGCAATATTTGGAAAGTTACTGGTATTGGCGATACAATTAATGCAATGCTGACTGCAGGAATAGCAGTATTTTTAGTACTCTTAATCCAAAATAAAGTCCAAGCACTTGCCACAATTGCATATCCAGTTATTGTTGGAATGGGCGCAGGTGCAATTGGATTGATAACGCTTCCGGTAATTTCAAAAATTACCAGTTTTGTTGGTAAAATCGTTTATGATGCAACTAAATTGAACCCCCTTCTAATGAGTATATTAATTGCAATCTTATTTGCCTTAATGATTTTAACTCCTATTTCAGTTGTGGCCGTTGCATTTGCAATTAATTTAACAGGCCTTGGTTCAGGCGCAGCTAATCTAGGACTGGTTGGTGTAGTAGTTTTCGCAACAATCGGTTCTTACAGAGCTAAAAATGATGCTGGTACTACCTTAGCGTTGATGTTAGGTGGAATTAAAACTATGATGCCAGCTTTTTTCAGAAAATTGCAGATGGCGCTTCCTATAATTTTCGTGAGTGGAATAATGGGAGCAATGGCTCAAATATTTAATATCCAGGGTACCCCAGGATCAGCTGGTCTTGGCTTTGCGGGATTAGTAGGACCAATTGTTGCTTTCGGCTACCTAAAAAATAGTTTTATTGTAAACTTAATTATTCTTATATTAGTTTACGCGATAATACCGATCATTCTTTCATTGCTAGCACATTGGTTGAGTGTATCAGTATTTAAACTTTTAAAATATTCCGATTATAAAATAAATTTAAGTTAAGGAGATTTTTATGACACGTATTTATTGTTTTGGCGTTACTCAGGAACGTGCACCATTTGTACAAGAATGGTCTAAAAAAATAATGTTGAAGTTACTATGACAAGTGAAAACCTAACTATTAATAATGTTAATAAAGTTAAGGGATATGATGGCGTTTCAATAGCTGAAATAGCAAAATTTAATTCTGCTATTTATCATAAGCTAAAAGAATATGGCATTAAGCAATTATCTCAAAGAACAGCTGGCTTTGATTATTTTGACTTAAAAAAGGCTGAAGAAAATGGGATTATAATTACTAATGTTCCAAGTTACTCCCCCGAATCGATTGCGGAATTTACAATAATGTCTGCTTTACAATTAGTTCGTAAACAAAAGTTACTAGCAGATCACGTGGCAAAACATGATTTTCGGTGGGTTCCAGAAGTTCGCGGGCGTGTATTAGGTAATATGACTGTGGCAGTAATTGGAGTAGGAAGAATTGGATTACAGGCTGCCAAACTTTTTAAAAATTTTGGTTGTACTGTAGTAGGCTATGATCCATATCCTAAAGATAATGTTTCTGATATCATTACCTATAAAAAAAACGTTCAATCGGCAATTAAAGACGCTGATATAGTCACTTTACATATGCCAGCTACTGATGAGAACTATCATTTGTTTGATAAAGATATGTTTAATAAAATGGAAAAAGACTCATATTTAATCAATGCAGGACGAGGAAGTTTAATTAATATCGAAGATCTGATTAGTGCACTGGATGAAAATAAACTGGCAGCTGCTGCATTAGATGTGTATGAAAAAGAAGCAACTTATGTACCTGGTACTTATCCAAATAAAGAAATTAAAGATAATGATTTTAACAAATTATTACATCACTCAAAAATAACATATACACCTCATTGCGCATACTATACAGATGAATCTGTCAAAAATATGATTTATAGTGGACTAGATTCAACTCTAAAAGTTATTAAAACAGGTACTTCTAAAAACCGAGTTAATTAATAATCAAATATTCGAATATTAAATGCAATATTCTTTAGCAATGTAAAATATTGTTTTAAAGTTGAATTTCATACTAAAGCATAAAAAATAAGCATAATTGTAAATTTATGCTTATTTTTTTGACCTTTTTAGTTTAACAAACGCCATATTTCTTTTTGAACAGCGCTGTCGTTGCTTGAGCCTATAATGTGAGTAGCAGCCTTCTTAGCCACGGGAAGTGCAGTTCCTGTGGCATAACTGGTACCAGCATATTTTAGCATCCCCACATCATTGCCGCTATCACCAAAAGTTACCATTTCTTTAGGATTAATTTTGAATTTACTACTTAAAAACTGTAAGCCCTTTGCCTTATTCATACCTTTTGTTGACATATCTATAGATGAAGAAGAGCCAGAAACAAAGTCAATTTCAGGATAATTACGTCTTAATGTTTCTAAAAGATGTGGCATTTTATTTTCAGGAACATCAAACGTAACCTTGAAAATTTGATCATCAAGATCATTAAAATTCTCAACAACTGTTAGTTTTTCATAGTACTTTTTTAGTTCTTTAGCATACTCAGGTCCATCTTTTCTTAAAATATAAGCACTGGCAAGACCCGAAACTGTAACCTTTTCCTGGTTTTCCTGCATTATCTTCATAATAGTCCGCCAGTCCCTTTCAGAAAGACAATCAACGTGAATAACCTGCTTACCTTGTGCTACTAGTGCTCCATTATCCGCTATGTAGTAAAGCTGATTGGCCACTTGTGGAAATCGCGAATATAAATTTTCAAACTGATTTCCGCTAGCAACAACAAACTTAATTCCTTTTTTTTGCATAATCTGAAATTCTTGCAAAAACAATTTCTGATCATATGTTTTCTGATCTGTTAACCAAGTTCCGTCCATATCTGTGGCGATTAGTTTAATCATTCTTTATTCTTTCTATTAAACTCGTAGTCCCTTAGGGTAATAATTTTTAATAATGTGATTGCTGATTTTACCAAAACCTAGAATAAAATTTTGGTAACTGACTAAAACAAAACCCGTTTCGTTAGATTCCGTTCTTAATGCTTCACCGTGTAAGTGTTTTAAGTAGTTTTCATTGCTTAGTTCAAGTACCCTATTTTGCTTTTCTTCTGCTAAAACCATAGCTAGTTGGTGGCTAGGCTCAAAACGGTTTTTCTTTAGCAAGCCTAGCTCAACCCCATTTGATAATATCTGCAAATGAAGATTTGCACTAATTGTTAATGCGGGTATAAAAGCGTGATTATTATGTACTTGACTATTTAACCGCCAATTTTTTATTGCAGCTGGCAAATTAAATTTATCTAATACTTCTGCTATTAATTGAATTTCGGCTTTGTTTAGAGATTCTTTTTGAAACTTACTTTTTTTCTTCGCTTTTTGATTTGTCGATATTTTGCCTTGAACCTCCACTTGGGGCGATAATTTTAGTTTTGCAGCAAATTGCCCTTCACCTAGTTCAGCCGTAGGCCAAAATCGTACTGTCTTAATGAGATCAGGGTTATTGTCAGCCCATTCAGGATGTCCATGATCAATAGAGCGTGTTTTTATGTCTAGTGGCATAATAGTTAAATTAAATTTTTTGGTTAGCCACGAAACTATTTGTTCATTTTCCTCTGGAGAATATGTGCAGGTTGAATAGACTATTTCTCCTTCTGGCTTTAACATTTTGACTGCCGCATTTAAGATTTCCTTTTGCCGTTTTTGACAAAGCAGGACGTAATTTTGTGACCAGTAATCAATAGCTTGAGGATTCTTACGAAACATGCCCTCGCCACTACAAGGCGCATCAACTAAAATTTTATCAAAATAATGGGGGAAACACTGTGCCAATTTTTCTGGCTTTTCGCTTACAATTAAAGAATTTGTTGTACCCCACCGTTCAAGATTTTCCCGTAATACTTTTGCTCTGCTATGTGAAATTTCATTTGCGACTAAGAGTCCTTCACCTTTTAGCTGTTCGCTGATTGCAGTGCTTTTACCGCCAGGTGCAGCACATAAATCAAGGATTTTTTGTCCGGGACATGCTTTTAGAAATAATGCTGGAAACATTGCCGTGGGTTCCTGTGAATAAACAGCTCCACTTACCCAGGCTGGATCTTGACCATTAATTTTCCCGTAATAGGCTTTGGATACACCCGAAACTTCTTTTTCTTGTTCATAAGATACACAGTAGTTTTCTTTTAATGAATTAATGCGAAACGCACTTTTGGGTCTATCATTTATTGAGTCGAAAAATTCTTCTGCTCTACTTTTTCCTAATAACCTAATATATTTTTCTTTAAAATCCTCAGGCAGTTTAGGCATTATTTTGATCCTTTCGTAATAAATGCAAAATGCATAAGCTATATAAAACTGAAATGATGATCCAGCAGGCTGTAAGGAGCCAAATTAGATGCTGCGGCTTAGATAGAAAAGTTCGCCACATCAAGAAAAAATATGCACATATAGTTACTAATACTTCAATCAATAAGATTCTGATACCATGATTTATTAACCAATTACGCAGCAAGTTACCCTTTAAGTGAGTTAATTTAACTGTTTTCCAATCTATAAAAGCTAAAACTAAATTGCTGAATGAGGCAATTAACAAAAAGATTATGATAAATAAAATTTCTCTAATGATTGAAAACTGATGTATTTGATGACTTTTAACAAACAGTGGTACTTTAGCTTTTACCCCATAATGTTTGGCAATTTGTCGAATTACTTTATTTGAACTATCTATTACAATTTGATAATTATGTAATTTGAATTTTCCAGTTGGCTGGTTAGGACTAGTAGTAAGATAATAACTATCTTGCTTCATTTGGCGATAATGTTTTAAGGTACCTACAACTGTATAATATTTCTTATTCAAATAAACATATTCGTTTCCTTGCGCCTCATAGGTAGGGACTTTCGCATTTAATCCCAGTACAGCAAAAGAAACCTGACCTTTAAAGTCGTCTTTGGTAAAATATCTGCCTGCTTCTGTCGGTAGATTTAATACATCATGATTTGACCATACCAAAGTTTGATTTTTCTTGGATTTGCTAGTCATATGAACTTGAATTTTGTTGTGGGGATATGCTTTTTGTAGGTATATCAAAAAGAATCTGACATTTTGCTTATTCTTAATTTCAATGTAACGAGTATTATTACTTAGACCATAGGCTTCAAGTAGTTGATCCGCTTCTCGTGACTGAACATTTGACAGCATACTGCCAATTCCCAGAAACGATAAAAATATAATAATAACTAAAATTGTTTTTTTAAATCTCATGTGCTATCTCAAAAATTTGTTCATCAATAAAATCAAAACTTGTAAATATCTGATTGATTAGCTTTAGTTTCTTTGTATGAAGAAATGACTCCTTTTGCCAAAATGCTACGGAATTGGTCACACCATTTCTTTCACCTACAAACAGTAGATGTTTAGCAGAATTGAATTTTTGCCAAGTAGCAACGACTTTTTCATCACTGTTGCCAAAGTTAGGCGCCCAAGAGCAAATTATTAAATCGACATCATTAAATTGCTTGACAGCTGTTACAGCGTCATAATTACCAACAGACACAAATGCTTGGGCTCCAGTATTTGAAGTCCTTGACCAATCTAAATTATCCGTAGCAGTCATTTTGACGCCAACTTGAGACAATGCTTTGCTCCAATAGCCGTTACCTGCCATTATTTCCAAACCTTTGTAAATTTTTAGCTGATCTTTAATTGTTTGAGCAGTTTCTAGATTCGGAATTGACCATAAGCCAAACTTAATTGCTAAAAATTGCCGGGTATTATTTAGCAACTGATTAATTGTTTTGAAATCATCTAGCTGATCTTTAGAATGAAAATGGTTGCTGCAAATTTCTTCAGCAATATCGGGTAGGAAACCCAGCTTTTTGGGCGCTTTTTTTAAAACCTGCTTTTGCTTAATGGTAGCAACAATATTATTTATTTCCACTACTTGTTGATGCACAGACTCGATATTAAGTTTGGCATCCAATTGGTTAATTTTACTTAAAAAATCTGTCATTATCAAATACCTATAATGATTTTAACATTCAAACGACCAGATTTCAGTTATAATAAAGAGTAACATGAAAAAGGAGAATATTTTATGGCAAAAAAAGTTACAAAAAACCAAGACGAAGAGGAAGAAAGCTTAGGTAAATTTATTCTTGATGTCGTTATAATGATGGCAGTAATTTTAGGAGTTTTCTTTGTTTTATTCCATTTCGTACTTTCTAATGATAGAGTTTCAGGGCCATCAATGCAACCAACCTTTGAAGATAATGACCGCTTAATCGCTGTACGCCATTTCAAACCTAAGCGCAATGATGTAGTTGTATTGTTAGCCCCTAAAGCCGCAAATGATTTGCCAGGAGCCTACTATATCAAGCGCATAATTGGATTACCGGGTGATAAGCTGGTTTCCAAAAATGATAAGATGTACGTCAATGGTAAGCTCTTACCTGAGCCTTATCTAGAAAATCACTTTAAAAAAGCTAATAATGCTCAAGGACAGACGTATACGACCAATTTTACTTATAAAGTCCCTAAGGGTTATTATTGGGTAATGGGTGATCACCGCGATATATCTAAAGATTCGCATATTTTTGGACCTGTTAAAAGACAGAATCTGATTGGCAAAGTCAAATTCAGATATTGGCCATTTAATAAAATTCAAGGTTTTTAAGTTTAATTTTCATTGAATTTTAGTATTTTTCCGTTAAAATAAATTGTAAAGGAGAATTTAATATGAATCAGCAGTTAGAGGGATTATCTGATGCAATTATTGACTTTCAAGTCAAACATCATGTTACTGATACGGATTTAGCTTTTGCTAGTCATTTGTCAGTTGAAAAGATTCATGCGATGAAAACTGGTGAAGGTGAATTTACTCCTGAAGAAATCAATCAGCTGTATGATTACCTTGCTGCGAATCATTGAAAAGTTAGTTATAAGTATAGCCTGCAGTTCATCTTGGATAATTGCAGGCTTTTATTTTTGGTAATTTGAGAAAAATGTTAGTCATAGGAATAATTATAGGAATTATCTTGCTTTTGATCAGTTTAATAGCGTTTATTATTTCAAGAAAAAACCAAAGCCTAGTAGCAAAGAACATTGCTGCTTTGGCTTTCATTGTCTTTTGTCTTTTATTTGGATTGACATTTTTGTTGTTTGTCTTATGGGCCTTTTTTGGCTGTTAAAAAGACGCTAAAAAATTTTAGCGCCTTTTAGTATGCGAATTTTTTATTTGCCTTCTCTTGCTTCAAAAAACTTACTGAAAAGAATTGTATCAAAAAACCAAAATAATATATTAATAAGAAGCATTAATAATAATGCTAAAGCCAAATCATCATTTGTACCAGATGTTTCGCCAAACATAAATTTAAATGGAAAAGAAATTATTTTTAGGCCAACGTCATTTGCCTTGATCATAAGCCAGGCAACCAAAATAATTATGAAAACTGAAATGACGCGAACATAAATTTTACTCAATGCTTGCGGCAGAAAGTCTAAAAGTGCACGACTAGAGTAATTTAAAAAACTAATTATGAAGTAACCCAAAAACGCGCAAAGAATGACCATCATAAGTGCACCAAAGAAATCAAACATAATTTCCAGATCAACTTGTTGCAAATGCCTTCCAATATCAGCAAACATTTCGATTATAGAGCTATGAAACTGACCATCAAAAGTGAAAGTTACAGCACTTAAAATTAACGTGCAGATAATTTCCAATATCGCAAAGAAAAGCAAGGCAGCAAATGAGCTTAAAATATTATCAAAGTAGAGTTTTTTATCATCAATTGGTATTAAGCGCCAAGTCTGGTTACCACTTACGCGTTCATTTTGAAAACAAGTAGTTAAATAAAATATGCCTATAAAAAGCAATGCTTGTACAATAAAAATAGCTAGCCATAATGTAAAAAAGTTAGAAAAAATTTGTCTGTTGATATAAACGTGGCCGTTATTAAAATTGAAAAAAGTCATAGCAAATGAGGCAACAGTCTGGATAATTAACAGAAGAGAAATCCATTTAGTTTTTAACCTAAAGAGTACAGTAAAATAACGATTAAAAATTGCCATTATTCCTCCTCCTCTCTCTGGTAAAAGCTTTCATAAAAATCTTCTACTGTTTGGTTATCCGCTCTAATTTCTTCAGTAGACTTTTGCATACAAATTGTCTTATTTTTGATAATGACAACTTCATCGAGAACCGCCGCAATCTCATTGACAAAATGATCAGAAATTAAAATAGTAGACTTTTCCTGCTTCCATAAGATGATCGATTTGATAATTTTTTTACGAGCCATAGCATCAATTCCGGAAAAGGGCTCATCCAGAAGATACAAGTCCGTTTTCCTGGAAAAAGTTAGAGCAATTATCAGCTTTTCTTTCATTCCTTTGGACATTTCAGATAAGCGTAAGTCAGAATCTAAATTCATGAATTTTCTTAACTGCTCAAATTGCTTTAGACTAAAATCATGGTATAGAATTTGGTAAAACTTGACGATTTCATTAACTTTGACGGAGTGGGAAAATCCAGTTAAACCGTCAGTAAAAGAAAGATGGTCTTTTCTTTCAGACTCCTTAGCAAAACCTGCAACTTTTACCGTGCCTTGGTAATTTTTGGCAACTCCGCTGATAATTCTCATCAATGTGGTTTTACCTGCACCGTTTTCGCCCAAAAGAGCGACAATTTTTCCCGGTTTGAGTGTTAAATTTAAATCAGTAATTATTTTTTTCTGGTTCTTTTTGTAAACCAAATCGGTTATTTCTAAAGGGTTTGCCATTATTCACGCTCCTTTTTAAGATATTCAGATAAAGATTTGAGAATTTGTTCGTCAGATACTCCTAAAGAATTCATACTATGTACAAACTTATCTAGTTCCGCATTAATTAGTTCCCTTTTTGTTTTATCAAGTAAAGTAGTATCTTCAGTGACAAAATTACCTTCTCCCCTCTTGGTGTACAAAATACCTTCAAAATTCATCTGTTGTAAAGCACGTTGCACCGTGTTGACATTAACAGTGAGTTGCACTGCCAGTTCACGTACAGAAGGGATTTTTTTACCTGGCTTTAATTTACCGGTAATTATTTGTCGATATAAGTATTGCTTAATTTGTAAGTAAATGGGAATGTTATCTTTAAATTCCACATGTCCACCATCCTTTGGCTGTAATACACCCATAATACACTATCATAAACTAGATTGATTTTTTCCGCAAACCTTTTAATTATTGTAGTTAAACTACTATTTGTAAATATTTGGTAAGTTTTTACTTGTTAATGGTAAACCCTACTTATGTTCAGTTGCTTCATAAAAATGATTTATTAGGAAAATGTTGCTGCCTAATAAAATAAGATCACAAATTGCATTTGCCAAAATTGCAAAAGGTAAACTACTAGAGAAATTAAGTCCATAATTAGTCGGATGAATAACTGATAAAAGAACTTTGTAAACAAAGATATTTTGGATTTTAAAGAAGAACCAGATTAATCCGAAGATTATGACTATGTGTAATACTTTCACAACTGCTCCATTAATGTTTGCAGGAACAAAATCTAGTATTGCTCGGCTGGCAAAATTAAAGAAACTGATAACAAAATATAAAAAGAAACAACTTAAAATAGCTAAAACGATCGTACCAAGTATTATCCAGAATACATTAATGTCAAGATTGCGTTGAATGCTTTTTAATAAATCGCGGAAAAAGTATACAACAGGCTTGTCGGTCAAATATGATAAAAATAGGAGTATTATTGCAGCAACGAATTCAAGTACAATAAAGTAAATGAAAGATACGAATGTGCTTAATACGTTATCTAGATAAAATTGACCGTCGCTTATTGCAGCTAAGCGCCAGGTTTGACTGCGGTTAAATTTCTCGCTCTTTAATGGCGTAATAAAATAAACGAAAAAGATGACAAAAAAGGCCAAGAAGACAAAGTATATAGCCCATTCCGGTATAATTCCGACATTATTTTGGGGATTTTTGCGGATATGCCAATTTATCACTTCATAATAAGTAAAAAAAGCACATGCGAGAGCTGCAATTATCTGGAAAAAAAGTAATACGTGTAATTTTTTTGCTTTAATTTTAAATAATCGATTAAATAACCTGCTAAATTCTGCCATTTTGAACTCCTTATTTTTTAATTTTGCTCGATGCCAAATTGTCACTCATATAAAATTGGTATTATGCCTCTATTTTTTACTCTGCTTCAAAGAAATGCTTAAATAAAAAGATATTAATAACAAACACTATTAGATTAACAACTACAACAATTAGATTAAGATAGGGTAAAGTGTTGTTATAAGCCGGATTTAAGTTTAAAAAATTCAAAAGGCTGCCTAAAACTTGGTCTACAAAAATTTTTTCTACTTTCGTAAAAAACCAGGCTATTATGATAACAATAAAAATATGTAATATTTTGACAATTAACCCACTTGAAGCTATGGGAAGATAATCCATGATGGCTTTACTGGAAAAATTTAAAAAGCTGATCAATAACGAAATGAAAAAGCAACATAAAAGTAAGAGTAACATGATATCAAAAATTAAACGAATTGTATTCAGTTCAAAATTTGGTCTAAATTGCCTAAACATTCTTTCACATGAATTACGAAAAGCCTTGTCCATAAAAAATGAAACAAATAGTAAGATGCCTGCAACAATAATGTTAAGAATAATGAAATAGATAGAAGTTATAAATGAACTTAAACTATTAGCAATATAAAATTTTTCATCAGTGATTGCAGTTAAACGCCAAGTTTGACTGCGATTAATCCGCTCATTTTTGACAGCCATATAAATAAAAAAGAAAATGATAAAAAAGACACTCAATAGACAAAAGTCCATTAGCCAATCAGGTAAAAGCTCGGAATAAAGATTTAAAAATTCACCGAACTCACCTGTACCAATCAGTAGCCCAAAAATAGAAAATGCTAAAGCACCAACTATTTGAATAATTAAAAATGAATAAACTTTCTTGGCTTTTTCTACAAAGAATCTACGAAATAAATTTTTAAAAGATGTCATGCTTTTCCCTTCTACTATGAAAATATTGAAACAGTATTAGGTTTACCTCTCTCCTGCTTCAAAAAAGTGATTGATTAAGAAGACGTTAATGCCAAGTATTATTAAATCAATGATAAACATCATTAATACCACGGATTCCAATCCCGCAAGACCAGTAGATCTTAGTAAAAGTATATTGATAATATAGTTTGCAAAGACACTATAGAGCCTAACTAGTAATCCTACCAAGGCGATAATTATAAATATGCGCACGAAAGAAATTAGAATATGACTTGATGCATGTGGTAAAAAGTCTAAGATTGCTTGACTGGAAAAGTTAAGAAAACTAACCAAAAAATAAAGAAAAAGACAAGTAAGAATTAGCAGTAACATAATGCCAATAAAATCAAAAATTGCAGTACTGTTTAAATCAACTTCAAACTGTAAATTTTTGCCAAATTTAGAATTAGTAAATATTGATAAAAATAAAAAACAAATTGCAATTAACACATCTAAGAGCACAAAATAAATCAACGAAACAAATGAACTTAAAATATTGGCAACATAAAACTTGCCATCACTGATTGGTGCTAAACGCCATGTTTGATTTCTATTTAACCGTTCATTTTCAACTACAGTTAAAATGAACAAAATCGGTCCGAACAAGAAAGTTAATGATGCAAACAGTGCCATCCATCCTGGTAAAAATTCGAGATTATCGTGCGAATTAAAGTGAAATCTGCCAGAATAAAAACTAAAATAAGTAAAGAATGCTGAAGCTAGAGAACTAATGAATTGCAGAATAACTAAAAGATAAACATTTTTGGCTTTTTTCTGCAGTAACTTTTCAAACAAATGATTGAAAACGTTCATTATTCCTCCTCCGCATCGTATAAACCTTCATAATAATCTTCAACACTTTTATGATGTTCGCGAATCTCCTCGGTTGATTTGTGCGTGTAAATGGTTTTGTCTTTAATAATGACGATTTCATCAAGCATACTGGCTATTTCGTTGACAAAATGATCTGAAACAAGAATCGTTGAATTTTCCGGTTTCCATAAAATGATCGAATTAATTATTTTTTTGCGCGCCATGGCATCTATCCCCGAAAAGGGCTCATCTAATAAATAAAGGTCAACTTTGCGCGAAAATGCCAGGGCAATGACTAACTTTTCTTTCATTCCTTTGGACATTTCAGATAAACGCATCTCTGAATCTAATTTCATGAACTGACGCAACTGTTCAAATTGATTTTGATCAAAATCTTGATAGATGATCTCATAAAATTTGACAATTTCTTTGATTTTCGTTGAATTAGCAAAACCAGTTAATCCATCAGTAAATGAGAGTTGTGCTTTTCTTTCTGCAACATTGTTCTTACCTGAAATAGTAACTGTACCGTGGTAGTTTTTGGCCATACCACTGATGATGCGCATTAAAGTTGTTTTCCCGGCACCATTCTCACCTAGAAGGGCTACAATTTTTCCCGGTTGTAAATTTAAATTGATGTTATCCAAAATTGTTTTTAAATTTTTCTTGTAAGTTAAATCTCTTATTTCCAATAGATTTTCCATTTTTTACTCCCTACTTTAAGTGTTCAGTTAAAATTAAATTAAGTTTTCTCGCTGAAACTCCTAAGGCTTTCATATTCTGCACAAATTTACTTTGTTCAGATATGATAATGTCTCTTTTAGTTTTTTCCAGTAATTTTTTATCATTAGTCACAAAATTACCCTCTCCTCTTTTAGTAATTAAAAGCCCCGATATGATCATTTGCCTGAGCGACTTTTGAACAGTGTTCACGTTGACCACTAGGTGAGTTGCTAAATTACGGACAGAGGGAATTTTCTGACTGGGTTTAAGTTCTCTGGTAATTATTTGGCGACATAAATTTTCTCGGATTTGAACATATATCGGCCTATCATCTTTAAACTTCATATTTCCCCTCTAGCTGTATTACATTTATAATACACTATAATATTACAATAAACTTAAAGCTGATGCAATTATTTGTTTAAAATCTTTTTCTCCGAAAGATTAAATAGCCGGCAATCACAAAAATAAAAATATAGACTAGACTACCTACTAAAAGCTCTTGATTGTTCAGTTGGGTAGTTAAAGCATACATGCTGTAATTAGCATATTGCCTAGTTAAATCGACCATATTAAAGGGATTCCATTTCATAATACCTACTAGCTTTCCTCCGTTCATTAAGTCGGAAGAAATGCTTTGACCCATGAGCGTCACTAATAAACTTGCAGTAATTACAACTGCATTACTGTTAATTAAACATGAGAGTAAAAAGACAATAGCAATAATTAACATCGTAGTAACTAAATCAATTAGTAAAGCGGTCAACATGTTTAGCCACACAGGCTGATGGTATAGATATAGTTCTGACCAATTAACTTGATAATTAAATAAGGTGTAACGCAGGCAAATTGTATAAAAAAGAGCTAGCAGATGCAGAAAAACATCGTATATGAACAAAACAATATACTTTGATAAGTAAACATACACTTTATTAGAAGACTTATATAAAAGTGTCAAAATCGTATTATTTTGAAACTCCATTGAAAAACACGTGGCACCTACGATCACTAGGATAAACATTATAAAATCAGAAGAATCAAAAGTTAATGTTAAAATCAGCTTTTTACTTTCATCTGCTAAAGCGAAACCGGTAATAAGCATTAGAAAAAATAATATGAGAGCTGCAATCCAGCTAATTTTGCGGTGTACTAATTTATATAATTCTTGCTTAATACTATAAATCATTTTAGTTATCTCCTCTCTTTATACTCGTCGATGTTTGAATAGATAGTAGCCCCAGACCACAAAAATTATGCCGTAAACGATATTGGCTATAATTAGTTCAACACTTGATAAGTTCGATTTTAAGCTAAGGCTTGGATTTGATAATTGCTGGGAAATAAAAATCATATTTAAAAAATTCCATTTAATGGTGCCTATAAAATTGGGAAAGCTTTGCATTAATCCCCTCGAAAAACTGGCACCAAAAAATGCTAGTACAATTCCAAAACAAACTACTACAGCGTTATTTTTAACTAGCATAATGAGCATAAAAGATAAACCAATGCTAAAAAAAGAATAAATCAATGCTCCTGCTAAGTTAATTAGCAGATCATTTAAAAGATTATTACCATTTTTGTTAACTAACCAATCATACCTGGCAGCATTAAAGAACATGCTTAAAATCAAAGTAAGTAGAAATGCGATTACTGTTAAGAAAAAACTATAGATTAAGACAACCCAAAACTTGGCAAAGTAAATTTGATACTTGCTTGAAGTCTTATACTCCAACATGATAATCGTGTTATTCTTGTATTCCATTGAGAAAACTGCAGATGCTACGGTAATAACAATTAAAGGAATCCACTCAATTGTACCAAATCCGTAGCTAAGGGATTGGCGCGTAATAGGTTTAGTAAAAAAGTTGTAAGTCATTGTTACAATGAGAACAATCAGACCATACAAAGCGATGTTTTCATGGCTAAACTTATAGATTTCCCGTTTAAAATTTGTATTCATGGTAACTAACCCCTCTTTTCCGCCAAAATATCAACTACAATCTGTTCAAGGTTGGCCTCAAGAGGCAACATCTCCTTTAAATGAATTCCTTCTTTAAAAAGCAGATCTTGTATTTTGTATATATCCTTTTGGCTTACTATCAAATAGTTTTCATTTGCTGTAAACGTGATCTGATAAGCAGCAAAAATCTTTTTTGCAAGTTTATTGTTGTCAGTAGTCAAATGATATTTTTGATGACTAATTTTTTCAAATTCTGCAACTTCTTTATTCAATATGATTTGTCCCCTAGAGATTAAGACAACTCTCGTCATTACTTTTTGTAATTCACTTAAAATGTGACTTGAAATTAAAAAAGCTGTTCCTTGGTCAGAATACCTTTTGATTAGTTTTCTTACTCTAATAGTTGATTCAATATCCAGTCCGTTCATTGGTTCATCAAGAATTACAATTTGAGGTTGATTTAGTAAGGCGATTGCTATTCCTAATTTTTGCTTCATACCAAGAGAATACCCTTTAGCCTTATTATTAATATAGGAACTCATTTGTAAATCAGAAATCAAACTTACCATATCTTTTTGGTCATGGGCATAAAGAGTTAAATTTTGTTTACCAGTAAGAAATGGGTAAATAGCAGGATGTTCAATTAACGCACCTGCCTTATCTAAAGCCTGATGATCATTTTCAGAAACTTCTCGCCCATTAACTACAACTTTTCCTTTAAATTTCATTAAACCCAGGATAGTTTTCATAATGGTGGTTTTCCCAGCCCCATTAGGACCTATCAAACCGATTATTTCACCTGGTTTAACTTCAAAAGTAGCATTTTTGACTAGCACAGTTTTGCCAACAAATGTACTAACATTATCCAGTTGTAATGCATTAATATTTTTCACTCTTAATCATCCTTACTAAAAACTATTATACTAGTGAACTACATATGTAATACACTAGTATAATAAAATAAATTTTATTTTTTTGCAAATGTATTTTTAATCAAAAGTCTTAAAATAATTTAAATGTTCCACATCTTAGCTGTTAGTATTACAAAAAATAAAAAAGGCACCTAAAACCATTTTTGATAATGATTTTAGGTGCTCGTTAGCATATTTTTAATAACTGTGCATAATTTTGCTAACCTTTTACAAGCTTAAATTCCTTTATCAGAACAAGCTTGTAATTTTTAATTTTTTTATAAACAGCCTTAAAAAGAGCCGTTTTTGTTTCACTATTTATTAGCAGTAGCATTCATTTGTACCATTTTTGTCATGACATCTACTGCTTTTGCCATAGACTCAAGAACGGTATATTCAAACCTGCCATGCATGTTTTCTTGACCAGAGAAAAGGTCGGGACAAGGTAAGCCTCTATAAGTCAGAAGTGAACCATCAGTTCCTCCTCTTACTGGATCTTCATTGATTGTTAAGCCCTCTTCCTTATATGCTTTTCTTGCCAAATTAACAATCTCCATATGATCTTTAAGAATATCGGCCATGTTGTAGTATTGATCTCTCATGTTAAGCTTAATTCTCTCAGTATCAAAGTCCTTGTTCATTTGATTAACAATAGCCTTGACTTTATTTTTACGATCTTCCAGACCATCTCTTTCAAAATCGCGAACGATGTACTCCATTTGAGCGTTATCAACTGTACCAGTAAAATTGGTTAGATGATAAAAGCCTTCCCTGCCCGCAGTTTTTTCAGGGATTTCGTTTTGCGGAAGTTGATTTTGGAAGTTAATGCCAACTTGGATAGCATTAATCATCTGATCTTTAGCTACTGAAGGATGTACATTTACGCCTTGGATATCCAGAGTAAATGTAGCTGCGGAGAAAGTGCCCCAATCTAACTTTCCAGGAGCTCCACCGTCTACTGTGAAGGCAAAATCTGCACCAAATTCATCAATATCAAAATGTTGGGCCCCCATGCCAATTTCTTCGTCCGGAGTAAAACCAAGGCGAATTTTGCCGTGTTTAATTTCAGGATGGTTTAACAAATATTCTGCTAATGTAACTAATTCCGCTACCCCGCATTTATCATCCCCACCTAATAAGGTGTCACCTGAAGCCGTAATAATGGTTTGGCCAGCATATTTTCTTAAGTTCGGAAATTCTGCAGGATCTAAATAAAATGCCGAATTTCCAAGCCTAATTTTTGATTTGCCATCATAATTTTCATGAACTTGCGGTTTAACATTTTCCGCATTAAAGTCTGCAGTATCGCAGTGCGCTAGAAGTCCCATTACAGGTACATCATAATCTACATTAGCCGGAATTTCCGCAATGACACAGCCTGATTTCTGATTATAATGCACATCAGATAAGCCTAGTTTTTCTAGGTCAGGTAGAATTACTTCTTTTTGGAAATCTTCTTGACGTTTTGTTGAAGGAAACCTGTCTGAATGTTCATCAGAACGTGAATTAACTTTTACATATTTTAAAAATCTTGGTAATAAATTTGGATACTCCATCTTATCTCCTTAATTAAAATAGATCTTGAAATGGGCTAGTTGATACTTCAGATTGGGTAATTTCGACATCCCAAGAGTTTTCTTTATTCCATTCAAGCAACTTTTGATAAATTTTTTCTTTAAAAATCTTTTCAGTATAGTGTCCTGGATCAACTACTGTTAGACCGGCAGAAATCATATCATGGCCTGTGTGGTAATATACATCTCCTGTAATAAAAGCATCAATATTCTCTTCTACTGCTTGATGCCAATATTTGCCGCCATCACCGCAGATAAAACAAACTGAAGAAATAGTCTGCTGATTATCAGCAGTAATTAATCTTACCATTTTTACATGCATCTTGTCTTTGACATAATAAGCAAATTCCTTGGTAGAAAGTGGCTGAAGCAATCTCCCCTTACGTCCTATGGCAATGCCATCATCATCTGGACAAAAAGGCTCAACGTCTTTCAAACCCAACTCTTCAGCTTGCCAGTCGCTTGAGCCATCTTCAGCCTTGTCTGAATTTGTATGAATGGAATAGACCGTAATGCCATGAGCAATTATTTTTCCGTACATAGCGTATTGGGGATTAGCAAAGTTTAAGTTTGGAGCAGGACGAAACATCAAGGGATGATGGCTGATAATCAAATTCACCCCTTTTTGAATTGCTTCATCAACTACTTGTGGTCTAACATCTAAGGTAGTCATTATTTTAGTAACATTCTGCTCAAGAGAGCCTATTTGGATACCAACTGGATCGCCTTTGCTAGCTATTTCTTCTGGAAAATGTTGTCTTAAGACAGCAACTATATCCTCTACTTTAATCATTTATTTCTTCCTCAATCATTTTTATTTCAGCTTCAATTTTATGGATATGAGCAAAGTCTTTTTCTTTTGCTTTGTTTAAATTAAGCAATAAGTTTTGGTGATATGCAAGCTGATACCGCCACTTTTGGTAAAAAACTTGATTTTTTTCTTTTAAAATTTTTGGGCCAAAAAATATTTGTCGGTCAGTTAAACTGATAGTATTTTCTACCTCTTGTGCTTTAATAAGTTCATATATATGTCCCGCTTCAGCGATTATTTTTTCATTTATAATTTGATACTTATGTGCTGAAAGCCATTCACGCACACCCGGCTCCCCTACATTAGGCTCCAAAATTAAAGTAGCAAAATGAAAATTTTTTGACCAAGCTTTGTTTAAAATATTGGTCATTAATTTGCCACCCATACCAGCAATTACTACTGTGTCAATTCTGTCTTCTTTACTAATAGTTTCCAAACCTGATCCCATACGAGTTTCAATTTTATTTTTTAGACCTGCTGTAACAATATCTTTTTCCGCATTTTCTAATGGCCCAGCTGCTACGTCACTGGCGATAGCATAATCAACTTTGCCTTCTTTAACTAATTGGATCGGTAGATAAGCGTGATCTGTCCCAATGTCTGCAATACGGGCTCCTTGATCAACCATTTGCGCTAAAGTACTTAATCGTAAATTCATCTTCATCCTACTTTCTTTATAATAGAATTTTAGCATAATGCTTTTTATAAGATAAAAAAAAAATAACGAATTTAGTTACTCTTATTATTAGTTTCTAAATCAATCTGGCGGTCAAACATGCTTATCTCGTCTTTAGCTATGTGATGAGCAACTTCAATCACTGTTCCGGGAAATTCTTTTAAGAAAGCAGCGTGGATTTTTTGAGACAATTTTATGTCCAATGAGGAAGTGGCTTCGTCTGCTAACAAAATTTGTCTTTGCTTTAGCAGTGCGCGAGCAATTTCTATGCGCTGATTTTGTCCTCCTGACAAATTTTTACCTCCCAGACCAACTTGATACTGATACCCTTTTTTTCTGATCAGTTCTTCAAGGCCAGCTTTAGAAACCGCTTTATTCAGTTCTTGCTTGGTAACCTTTTGCCCTAAAGTAATATTGTATTCAATCGTGTCGTTTAAAATAAACGGTTGTTGATTAATTAAAGCAAAGAGTTCATGGTCTTTATTCCAATTGCCATTAGCTTTTTCTCCATTTATCAGATAGGTGCCTGAATCCAGCTTATATTTTCCTAGCAAGACTTTGAGCAAGGTTGATTTTCCCCAACCCGAGGGAGCTTGTAATAATATTTTTTCGCCCTGTTTGATTACCAAATTTACATTTTGAAAAATAGTTTGCTTATCAAAATGGATTGTGGCATTAATTAAACTCAAATTATTGAAAACTGGGGTTGAACTATTATCGCTTGCTTGTCTTTTGTACTTTTGTATTTTTATAAATTTAGTCCAAATGGGAGTAGTTGTTTTAATATCATTAACGCACATAAAAATATTAACTATCGGATTCACAAAATTATTCGATAGCTGCACAATCATCATAAAAGTACTCAAGGTAATATTTCCTATGGTTATCAAATAAACTCCAACACTAAATGGAAAAATCATGCCAAAACAATATGCGGCAAAAGAGGTTAACTCGTTTGCAATGCCCTTGGATAAATTCGTTGATTGTAAGGCGTCCTCCATTTCACGAGCGCTTTTTATTAAGCGTTTAGCAATAGAATTTTCTGAATTATATAAAGAAAAAATGGTTGTACCGTCAATGGTTTCCGTAACGGTAGCGGTATAATTACTATTTGCTTTTTCCCATTTTTTAGAATTAGCAGAAATTTTTTTACCGGCAAAATTTTGAACTAAGGCTGGAATTATTGCTGCAATAAAAAAGATCAAAGAAATAAACCAGGATGCAATCACTGCAGTGATAATAGCAGTCAAAAATTTTAAGATGTAATTAAAAATTTTTAATTCGGCAACAACTTTACTAGTCTCAATTTGTTTAAGGTCGTTGGTCATAAATGAAGTATCAAGTTTAGCTTGATCATTAATATTAACGATATGATCAGTTGTTATCTCTTTGATTTTGATGTTAATATCATGGATCAAATTTAAAAAGGAATACTGAAAAAGTATTCCAATTATACTGAAAATAATTAATCCGCTAATGGCGAATAAAGTTAATCCGACCAAATTTCCCATAGGCTTTTGAGCAAAGGATATGAATACTTTTAATAGATAAGCTAAAAATACTGACTGAAATGAATCAAGAATTGAAATAATTAGAAAAAGAAAAAGTTTCCATTTTTTTGCATATTTGAGAGCCATGTTATCCTCCTAAAACTTAAAACAGTATTACAAGTATAATGGAACAAATTAATAAATGCCACAAAATTTCTGGTCTAATTTAAATTTGTTGGCAAAAAAGTGAGAAAAAATTTCTTTTTCTTTCCAAATTGCTATTTTATAATTGAAAATAAGATTTAAAAGAAAGAGATTTTTGATTTAATGGATAGAACTGAACCAGTTACTTTAACGAATATGTGTATGATTAAAAGCAAAAATAAAATATTAGTGTTAGATCGCAATGACCCATATTGGCCAGGGCTTACCTTTCCAGGTGGCCATGTTGAAGATCATGAATCTTTTCATGACTCGGTAGTACGGGAAGTTAAGGAAGAAACAAATTTGGATATTAAGAACCCGCGTCTATGTGGTATTAAGCAATTTTATGATGAAAATGATCACCGTTACCTTGTTCTTTTTTACATAGCAACTGAATTTACCGGTACAGTCAAAGCCTCAAGGGAGGGTGAATTGACTTGGATGACTGAGGAAGAACTTTTCCAACATAAGTTAGCTTATAATTTTGACCGCGACTTGCTGGTATACTTTAATGAAAATATTGATGAACACATATTAGACGGTAAGAGGGATGAATTATTTTAAGGAGAATTTGAAATGCTTTCTGAAGAAGCAATTAAGCGTTGGCATCTAGGGCAAATAATAGTGCGAGAGATTCTGATCATTGTGGCACTTGTGCTATTTTTTTAAATTAAATCCCTGACCAAAAGTAAAATTGTGGCAGTGGTAGTTCTGCCAGTTTTGTTCTTACTGGTATTTCTACAAATAGCCCTTCTACGCGAAAAACATCGTGAAAGAAAAATAGTCCAATTCAATCATTATTTTCAAGCCATTAACATCCAAATATGTTTTTTAGTACTTCTCACAATTGGAGCAGGTTTTATCAAAGTTTTTAATAATAAGAACATTATCTGGTTGTTAATTCCACTTACTTTATATGAATTGGATATGCTAGTTCCTATGGCAGAACTGTCCTAGGGAAAGATAAATAGTGTAATTGGGCAAATCATAACTTTATTATTATTCTTAAGTCTAATAGTTTTTATTCCGGAAATGTTGACGATGTACAGCTACCCTTCTTGGCTACAAATGCTTAATAAAACTGAAATTACCGGGTTAATTTGTTTTGTCATCACTTCAGTAGTTGTGATGAATAAATGGGGCTATTAAACTCCAGGCTTGAGACTGTGTTCAAGAGCTAAGTATGCAATTCTGGGGTCTATCGCTTTATTTATTATTATTGACTGTTTGTTTAATGCTTTTAATGTAGCAGATAACTGGGGACAACTGCTCACGAGCAGG
>NZ_CALYQV010000002.1 GCF_945290125.1 uncultured Lactobacillus sp.
TCATTCACGTCACCTCCTTTCTATTGTCTGCACAGTTGCACACTTCGTGACATTTTAATAACGAGCCCGTTAAATGTCACGACTGATACGGGATCTATGCCTGTTACACAATTAAGGGCCTATTAACTCTTTCATGCCTATTGTGGCGCTTTGCTGCACCTTTGCTTGACGCAAAAGCAGCAGCGCCACATTGGCAGTTAATAGCGAGTTGCTTCTATCCTGTAGAAATTGCCAATTCTTTCGGCTGGTGAGAAAGTGAAATTCGGATTGTCTTGCCTGATCTTGTTTTCAATCGTTGGTAATTTTTGATCGAAAATCACTTGAGAATCTGATGAGACCGGCATTAGTAACCACACTGTTAGTGCATCAGTACAGACATCTACATACCAGCCTTTAACGGCTTCATCGAAAGCACGATCACTCGGGTCATTGACCTTTTTATTTTTCATAGTATCGCTTTCTTTAACTTGAATATATTTTGCTGGAATCTTAGCAAAATTACGTAAATCAAATGTCTGAAACCAACTTGTCCAATAATTGCGAAAGTTATTACTATGCTGATATATCATAGTCATTACCAGTATTACTAGCCACCCAATTGTTATAAAGAGCATCAGTCCAACTAGAACGGGCTTTAACATTTTTAAAATTACGCTCAATAATCTAAATAAAAATGAATGTTTAAGCCATCGGCAAAGATATGGTATAGCAATGATTAATAGCACTGAAGCTAATTCTGCCAAACTCATAAACGGTAGGTAGTAACTAGCCTTTAGGCCAACAGTGGGGTAATTTTTATTATTCATAAAATTTTTCCTTTCTATTAATAAGTAGGAGCCAGGAATGGCAGCACATTGTCGAAATGTTGATCATCAATAATCTGGATGATGCCAACACCAGGACCCTGGGGAATCACGATGCCACTAGGGTCAAGATCTGGGAACAAAAATTGCACATTCTTGGTCGTAATATGACCTAGTTCGATCAATACGTTCATCTGATCGCGAATAGCTGTTGGCATAACTGTATGGTCAAAGCGCTGCGATACAAGTATCAGGTGGACACTAGTTGCCCGCCCGAGTAGTGAAATTTGACTTAATAATGATAAGAACGCGTCCTTAACATTTCTGTTAACGCCTATGGTCAGAGCCGCCAACTCATCGATGACGATACTCAGTGATCGAAACCGTTCATTTACATTCTGGAAAAGCGCCTGTTGACGTTGGTAGATAGTAGTCAGAGCCGATTCTAAAGCGTCATTAACTGCCGAAACGAAGTCCGACTTTGATGAATTGGAGCTTGGCGTAATTGCTTTCTCAGTGTGGTCACGAGCCCAACGTGCTGGCATATCGAACTTCGGATCGATTATAACTATCTGAGAAATCTGCCTTAATGCAGAAAGAAAATAGGTCAGCAACATTGATTTCCCGCTACCTGTTGAGCCAGCTATGGCAATACTAGTAACTTTTCCATAATCGACATAATAATCCTGCATTAAAGGAATCAACATTTTTTCCCGATAATCTTTACGAGAATTGAAAAAATTATCAAGATCATCAATGTTAAGCCTAGTTGGTGTGCCTTTAAACCAGGGATAAAATAGGCCACGCTCAACGGAGAAGATATGATTACCTAATGGCACGAAATAGATGCTAGACTGTTTCAACACTGTGTACTCAGGGTAGACAGCCGCGGCTGCAATCTCATAAATACGTTGGTAGAGGCTTTCATTAAGAATAAAACCGGCAGGAAACCTCGGCACAAATATGAAGCCGTTAGGCTTGACTTCAATTTCAAAGCTATTATTATAGCTGGTTTCGTTGCTACCAGCATCTAGCGCCATGTCGATGCACCTGGTTAGATATTGTTTCATGTCCATATTATTTTATCTCCTTAATTGCTTGAGCCCGGAAGTACACGTTATTCCTGACTTCACATGCCTCAAGGTTGTCAAAACTTACTTTTGATAAGTAGGATGGCAGTTTTACTTTACTTTCGAATTTGACTGCAAAAGGTTCTAGTCCCTTTTGACTGAACCATGCGCGATAACCGGTAATTTCTTCGGTCGGTTCGTTATTTTGCCATTTATGTTGCGGTTCAAGTTCTACACTAAGATTGTGGACTGGTTGACTTTGATTGATATAAGCGGCTGCTATATCAGCGGAATAGCCGCCTTTTCTTAATTTAGTTCTCATGATAGAGATCCTTTCTGGGCATGGGCCCTTAAAAAATTTTATGAAGTTCTATTCACCAAACTTCATAATTTCATTGTAAAATTAGATAAGAACCTACGATCGCACACTTTAATTTTTTTAAAGTACTAAAAATTATAAAGAGGAGAATGATCATGACTAAATCCAAACAATGCATCATCGATTGTCCAAATGAACTGCCTAGGTTCATTAGTAACTACATAAAAAGTAATAGCCTTTCACAAAACGACCTAGACGAGCAAATTAATAAAGAAATTCAAAAAATTACTGGCGATAAAAACTTAACTTTAATTTCAATCCCAAAAGATTATTTAACTCCTTCAAAACCAAAGCTCAGTGCTAATTCAGCAATCAAAAAATGGTACAAAAAAAATCCGACGACTCGTCTGGCGGATTATAGAATTCGATTAGCCCTTTCAAGGATTCTGGGCATCACTTATTTAGAAACATTTTTTATCACTCATCAGCAAATACTAGATTACACTATGGAAGTCGTTTATAGACTAGCATTACTATTTTCACGGGTTGCTATTAGATCCACAGAAATCCCTTTGTTACTAAATAGATATAATATAGCTGCTTACTTAGCTGGCGATAAAGAAGACAAAAATTACTGGAATCTAAATGAATTAATTCAACAACTAACAATTACATATGAAGATGCTCAGGAATACTCCATTCTTAATGAAAAACGAAATAAGGGAGACAAAAGTATCGGTATTTCTTTTTCAGAACAACCAAAAACTTTTTTACTGTTTTCGTTGGAGAATATGTATGTTATTGACGAAAAATCAACAAAAGTGCCTCATGAAGCTTATGAAATGCTAATGACAATATCTTCAGAACTGAATTCACTACTACTTTTATTCCAAGCAATGATTTTAAAAAGTAAAAATGATACTTCATCATCTTTCAATTCAGACTTTATTTGGAATTATTTCAAAATCAAATTAATAGTCACTAACAAGAATGAGGCTTTAACTGTTTGCACAGTTGCAATAGACTTAATTATTCAATGGCTAAAAGAACTAGATAACCATTATATTAAATTGTTAGAAAAACTTAGAATTATGCCCGAACTGCATCTTTCGACTATGCTAAAAAACAATTTATTTCGAACGATACGCTTCATCTTTAACAATCTTTGTCTTAGAAATAACATTACTAAATCTAGGCATGTGTGATTCCTTTCATAATACTGAATAATACGACTTATTGAATTATGAATTATCTTCCGTTACTGATAATTAAAGGTCTAACTTTTTATCTTCTGGCTTAAACTTATGAGTCTTAGTAATCGTACCTAACCAATTGTAAGTAACCGTAGCTGGCTCGAATTGGTCTAAATCTTCGGTCTTGATGTAGCTGACTACTAATTCCCTGGATGGGTCATAGTTGTACAATGGGGAGTAATCTTCGTAAGTGCTAGTACCATCAACTCTGAAAGTAATTGGTGTTTTACCAATCCAGAACCCTTGGTTCTTACCAGTATTTTGACCATCTTCATCCAAAGTTACCGTAAAAGTACCATAATCGTGGTTACTATAAATAATATTTTCTTTAGTAAAAATACCATCAGCAACACCAGAACCGTAATCATCCGTATAACGTTTCATACCATTCCAAGCATTGGCTAATGATCCTATATAGTCATGAACAACCTTATGGTTCTTTTTGAACTTATAAGCATATGGTACTTGACAATATGCTGCTGGAATAAGAAACTTTTCTTTACCATCACCTTCTTTATTATTCATAATGAAATAACCAGTACCATTTATATTTTTAGTACCAATACATGGCTGATAGTCATCTTTACCACGATCAGTTTTTGCGCCTGTTAATTTATATGACTTAAAGTAGTAAGCAGCTTCTACATTATTACCAGGAACAAAGCCAGTATACCATTTCCTTGTTTTAATATAATAGTACCAGGCTGTTTGGATAACTTCTGTAATTTGTTATAATCTTTCGTAGTGGCAACCGGTAAAGCATTAGCCTTTACAGTGTTATTTGTATAAGCTAAAGTACCAATACTAGTAGATAATAAGGTCCCAATAATAATTGCTTTCGTTAATCTTTTCTTGTTTCTCATGATAAAAACTTCTTTCTATAAATTAATTTATAATTTGAACTAACTATTTGTTCCTAATTAACTAAATAGCCAGTTTTTTTATTTTGCTACTTTAGTAAATTGATTAAAGCCACCATGATATGAAAGAATCAATTTTTTCCCACTCATTTGTAAATAATTATCGTCACGAAATGGACCATGGCCTTTTAATACTGGTTGGCCATTTTGTTTAGCAACCAATTTAATTGTATGTTTTTTTCTATATATAGGGTGCTGGAATATAGCCAATAAAATGCCATCTAACTTTTTTAGCAGTTACCTTCATTTTCATTGCGGGAACAGCCATATTCTTCTTAATATGTTTTGTTTCGAACGCGTAGATTGGTTTTGATTTCCAAGTTCCACGCATTTTTTTGGAATTGTGATACTTGAAGCTTGTACCTGATTAGTAATATTATTTTTGCTATGAGTATGCGTAGCAAATAAACCAAATAATAAAATTGTAAAAGCTATACTAATTGTACTTATTACTACCTTTTTTTATTCTATTATTACTCATTTGATTCATTTCAAATTTACTTCCTTCTATTTTCAAGTAATTCTCTTATAATTCAGTATACTATTAGAAATTCTAATTTTAAAACAATAATACAATATCAGTTTTGTGCACACTTTTGCACACGTAAAAGTGGCTAATAAGGTTGATATACCAGCTTTTATTTCTATCCAAAAGTTTTTTCCCAGCACACGCAAATTTGCGTGTGCATTTCTGTGTGCATAATTATTTTTAATTAACTGAAATTAGTATAATTCATTCTGTATAAATCCTTGATTTATTAAGGTTAATTAATATCAATGAACTATATTTAAGCCACTTCCCAGATTTGAACTGAGGACCTCCTCCTTACCACGGCGGTGCTCTACCTTCTGAGCTAAAGTGGCGAATTAAATTCAACAAAAAAGTATTCACTTTCATAAAGCGAATACTTCAAATAATACTATATCTATTCGTTGTCTGCAATAAATCTCACAGCGGTGCCATAAGCAACCACTGACTGCATGTCGCCACTGATTGAACCAGAATCAAAGCGCATCATCACAATTGCATCTGCTCCCTTATCCTCTGCAGCTTGACGCAGTCTATCTAAGGCTTGATTGCGAGAATCTTCCAGCATCTTGGTATAACTGCGAATTTCGCCACCAACTACGGATTTTAATCCAGCACCAAAATTTTTAACAAAATTTTTGGACTGGGTAGTCAGACCAAAGACTTCTCCGATAATTTCGTATTTTTTACCAGGTATATTTTCTGTGGTTGTTATTAAAATCTCTCTTTGTGCCATTTTGGCCCTCCTATCGGTATCATTAACATAATATATTACTAAATAAATAGTATGAAATCCTAAAACTTTTTTGTCAAATTAGTCAAATCAGATTTATTATTTTACCAGCAACTTCAGGGGGCATTAACTTAGTCTTAGTTAGCTCTTTAACAGCTACCCAACTAGGCTGGTATACATTTAAATTATTTGAACGCTCTTTTTCTTCTCCACTAATTTCTGGCGTAGCTATAAAGGGCATTTCAGCGTAGAAGAAATGTTCATTTTCTTGATTTTTGTATTCAAATAGATAGGTCAAGTCAGCTGGTTTTAGCTGAACATTCAGTTCCTCATCAATTTCTCTAATTGCGGTTTCAACTGGAGTTTCATTCCCTTTAGCTCCACCTCCTGGAATTACCCAGTAGTCCCGACCATTTTTTAATCTATGAATTAATAAAATCGCATCATTATCAGAATTATAAAGTATTACACGTGCGCGCATATCAAACACTCCCGCAGAAAAAATAATATGGTGTTATTATACTCTTTTGCCAACCAAAAATTGTTTTTAACAAAAAATCTGTTGCTTCAAATGCAACAGATCTTTCTTAACTAGTCTTCAATTGTTACCAAAGTATATTTTCTTTTACCTTTTCTAATAATAACGTATTTACCGTCAAAGGCTTTAGCAGGATCGACTTCAAAGTCAACTGATTGCTCGCGCTCACCATTAACATAAATTGCTCCGTTAACAACATCTTCTCGTGCCTGACGCTTAGAAGGTTCAATCTTAGTATCAACTAAGAAATCTACGATATTTTGGCTTTGAGAAGGTGCTAAGGCTGCAGGAGCACTCTTAAGTCCCTGCTCAATCTGTTTAACCGACAAATCTTTAATATCGCCGGAAAACAGAGCGTCTGTGATCATCTCTGCCTCTTTTAATCCTGCTTCGCCGTGAACAAATTTGGTTACTTCCCTTGCAAGTGTCTTTTGTGCTGTCCTCTTCCATGGTTCAGTCTTTACTTGTTCAGCCAGATCATCAATTTCTTCATGACTTAGGAATGTAAAGTACTTCAAATACTTAACCACATCACGATCATCCTGATTAATCCAGAACTGGTAAAATTCGTAAGGGCTGGTTTTTTCAGGATCAAGCCAAACAGCTCCACCTGCTGATTTACCAAACTTGGTGCCATCAGCTTTTAGCATTAACGGAATTGTTAAACCGAATGCCTGTCTGTCTGATCCCATTAACTTGTGAATTAAATCAATGCCAGCTGTAATATTACCCCACTGATCGCTACCACCAATTTGCATTTGAACACCATAATTTTTATTTAACTGGTAAAAATCAATGGCTTGTAAAATTTGGTAGGAAAATTCAGTAAAGGAAATACCATTTTCCAAGCGACTGGCAACTACATCTTTATTAATCATGTTATTAACTTGGAAGTGCTTGCCATATTCACGCAAAAATTCAATTAAGCTTAATTTATCAAGCCATTCAGCGTTATTAACAATTTGAAAATTGTCGGTGCCAAACAGCTTTTCCATTTGTTTAGTCAGAGCCACTTCGTTTTCATGCAATTTTTCTGCACTAAGAAGAACCCTCTCTGATTTACGCCCAGAAGGATCGCCAATTGTTCCCGTACCACCACCTATAACAATCACAGGATGATAACCAGCCAATTGAAATCTTTTTAATATCATGAAAGGAATAAGATGCCCGATATGTAATGAATCACCCGTGGGATCAGTACCACAATAAAGAGCTAAATCATCGTGTTCTTGCAAATATTTAGTCAGTCCAGCTTCATCAGTTTGCTGGTTAATCGCTCCGCGCCACTTTAAATCTTCTAAAATATCAAAGTTTGCCATCTTTTTTCCTCCAATAAAAAAATCCCCAGATTCGTTTTTGAATCTAGGGACGACTAATTACTTTTTCAGCCGTGGTACCACCCACGTTTACACTTAAATTACAAGTGCCTTAACTATGGTCTTTACGGGAACCACCCAACTAGTATTTCGCTACTCTTGACCTGTCTAGCTCACACTAACCGCTAGTTCTCTGAACGCTGAATCAAGGTGCTACTTAAAATTATTATAAATGATAATACTCATTTTTTCTTAATAAGTCAATATAATTTTATTACTTATAGAAGCCTTTAACCTTTAAGCAATATGCTTTGCCAGCTGTCATATCATATTGAATAGCTTCATAGTCAGCTAAAATTTCTTGTTGCTTTTTAGTGAGATATTTTGGATCAATTACTTGTCCTTGACGGCCAATTAATTCGAAGCCTTTATCTCCTTTAAAGTTAATCGTAATTGCCGGCAGTTTCTTATGAACTTCAGTTAGCAGTGCTTGGTACGGAGTAACTTTCGAATCAGTCTGTTCTAGCATCATAGCAATAAAATCACTTGAGCTGACAAAATTATTAGCCCTACGCGGCAATCTAGTCTTTGCGCCATGTTGGCGAGCATACTTGTTTGAGTAAATAAAGTAGCGCGTTGAATGCATTTGTACCGGATACTTAGCAGTATAACTTTGAGAAATAATACTTGGATAGTGATCTCCATAAAAGACCAAAGTAATAGGCTTTTGAATTTTATCAATCTGCTTGATAAATTGCTTAACTGCCTTATCAGTATATTGTGTACCCTTGACATAGGTAGCCATTTGATCACGCACTGCTGGAGACTTGAACAACTCTCCTGAAATCTTACCCATGTATTCGTTGTTAGGATACCAGTTATTGTATGGCATATGGTTTTGAATTGAAATCAAGTTGATAAACTGACCGCCGTTACGTGAATTGATTTCTTTCAGTCCGTTTGCATAGGTAGTAAAGTCAGAGTTATAACCACTCTTTCCTAATTTCTTTTGGTCAATAACTTTATATTTTGAACCGACATAGATAAACTTATCAAACTTAAATCTATGGTAGTCTTCCTGGCGTGAGTAATACGTACCGATAAATGGGTGGACCGCAGATTTATAATCAAAGTTCATCCCTATTGTTGGGTAGAAATCATAATTTGGCACAATCTGAACGTAAGGGGTCAAAGTAGACTTGAACATACCCATGTTCAAACCGGTTAAAGTTTCCCATTCCATGTTGGCAGTACCACCACCATAACCAGCACTCAACATATTACCGTAAGTCGAACGTGATTTCATCGACTGGATAAATTTAACTGGATTTGGAACATCACGGTCGAACCTAATAGTAGGGAAAGTACTTGGATCAACAAAACTTTCGCTCAGATTAAAGACAATTGTTTGATTCTTCAAGTCATTTTTACGTTTCTTATTAATTCTGGCAGCAACCTTCTCATACTTGGTATTTAGTTGCTTAATGCTTGTTTCTGAATAACCTTCAGGTTGATCCATAATTTGCAAGTCAATGTAATTCAAGAAATTAAGCACTGGACCATTAACCTGAATATCTCGCTCTGGATTACGGAATCTTTGCCTGTTATCAAAGCCACGATTAATATGATAGATTACGCCACCATCATGGTTAAAACGTAGTGGTGTAACAAATAGTAGCAGACTTAAGAGTGCCCAAATACCACGCCTTTTCCATGATCCGCGCTTTTTAATTGGCCACTTTAATTCCAAGAATATGTCTAGCGCAATTATCACAACTAATGCAATTAAAATTACAATGACAGTTGTTTTACCAATCATTGGAATCAAAGTTCTCCAATTAACTATCTCACTTAATTCAGTGGGATAGATTGGTTCACCACGAAGTAAAAGCTTAATCTTATTGGCAATAGCCCAGCCGATAGCTATCAGACTTACCAGAATATTTGAAGTCCAGTAACGCGTTGTTACGAAATAAAATACAGAGAATAATGCATCTAGAAAAATGGTAGTCAGAATCATGGCAAAAAACTTAGTGCCAAGAAGATAAACTATCGCATTAATCGTTGAAGCTGTACTAATCTGAATTCGTAAGTTATCAGATTCAATTAGGAAAGAACCAAAACTTAAAATGTAGAACCAGGCCCAGGTAAGTAAATTAACCCTGTTTTTAATAACAAACCTGGTAAATACTGCCCAAACCTTTTCACAAACTTTGGCCAGATTAGGTTCATGATCTAAGTAATTGATGATCTTGGCAAATGGATTTATTTGAAATAAATAGCGCTCAAGCAATTGATACCAGAAAACCACAATTATTGTCATCACTATCAGCAAAATCAGCTTGTCAATAATGGATGATCCTGTAAAGCTAAAAGCTCTCATAAATCTGGGTGAAATAGGTGCATCCATGATCATGATTACTGGAATAAAGTAGCGCATCTGCTTTTTATTAAAAGTTAAGATTAACTTCTTAAACAATAAAAAGACGGCTACCACCAATAAAAACATAAATGGTGACGTAGGATTATTTAAGAATTCCCTATTCCAGTCGCCGCCACCATTACCGGAAATTATCTGAGACCAGTAAACAGCATCAAAGCCGGAAACGCCAATTACTACAATGAAGAAGGACAAAAAGCCACTGATTAAAGATAACGTCAGCAACTTATTATTGATGGGAACATTGGCTAGAAACATGCCCCAAGCAAAGAAAAGCACTAAGTACAAGCCATAAAGCGAGTATTGAAAAGATAAATTACCAGCACTTAAAGCAAAACCTAGTAAAGTCAGCAAACTTAGTACTAAGAGATTTTGCTTAACAGTTAATTTATGCAAAAAGTCATATAGGTGTGGCTGAATTAGCAAACAGAAAACCAGTCCGGAAAACAAAACTGAAGTACTGGTAATGATGGGAAACAGCATTCCCCAAACGCGCCACATATTAAAACGGGTTGGAACTATAAAGAAAAAGAAAATGTAGTAAACGATTAAAGTGACACTGGCTAACAGCCAATATTTAAAGCTTTCACTAACACTTTGCTTTTTCTTACTGTAAACAGCACCGAATACCATAGGCACTATCATTAAAGTCGCGTTGTGCAACATGTTAGGCATAAAATGAATAAATGAAAAGTGTGCTCTGGCAGCAAATCCTTTCAAATTAAACATTTGCACTAGCATAAACAGAGTTGCCACCAGTAGGAAAATTATCTGAATAGCTTTTAAAGATTTCTTATTTTTATTCATATTCCTAAGTTATATTCCTCACTAAAAATGATGCTGTTGACTATCATGTCTTATACCCAATTTTTTCTTAATTGAGTATAAAACATCAACCTTTTTTCCGTTGCCAGTAAAAAAGTCACGTAGGTCATATCTAAATTTGAAAGCCATGACCAGAGTCATTATTAATAATACGATTCCCGCTTCTCTAACTTTAAAAAGTTCATACAAACTGAACAATATTATAAAAATTATCGGCGGAATCGTCAAATTTTGTAATAGTATCAGTAGTATTAAAGCAACTAGAAGTGTCACCGCAGCAGCAGGAGTATCATACAGCGCCGCTACAATCACGGCTACCGTTACGCCTTTTCCCCCGTCAAAATCGTTCCAAAAGGGAAAGCAGTGCCCCAGCTCCAAGCCTAAGCCCGCATACAAAAGAGCAATATTGTCTGAGAAAAGATAGTGTACGATAAGAAGACAGATGAGAGTTTTTAACAAGTCACCAATACAAGTTAATATACCCCATTTTTTCCCAAACACTGCTCCAACATTTGCCGTTCCTGGATTGCCTGAGCCCACCTTTGTGGGATCTTCGTGTAAAGCAAAGCGGCAAATTAAAACCGCAGACAGCAAGCAGCCAAATCCATATCCGATAGTGATTGACCACAAACGCATTACCAATTGTCGCCTTCTTCCTGGTAACTTTGATCTTGATAATCCTCGTAAATATGATAGTCTTGATTTTCAGGATTTTTAAAATCAAACCCTTGAATTTTGTTACGTTTATTTTGGTAGGTTTCGTTATTGTCTACTGGTACAATAGACAAGCCTAATTCCGTTCGTAAATAATCTGATACTCTCTGCAATTCCTTAGTTGATTGCACTTGATAAGACGCACCGTTAATTGTCGCATTGTGTCCGTGAAGATAATCATTTTTGACGTTCTTAGTAGAATCACGGTAGTTAAACGCAATTTGACGCAGCGCATCAAAGGGTAAATTAGTTTTAATGTTGTTAGAAATTGCAGACAATACTGAATCTAACCTGGCTAAAGTATTGATTGACACTGACTTCTTTATAATAGTAGTTATCACTTGACGTTGGCGTTTTTGACGACCATAATCACCTTCCGGATCATCATAACGCATACGTGAGTAAGCCAGAGCTCCGCCGCCACCCATGTGTGTCAACTGGTTTTTCTTAAAAATATAACCACCATATTCAAAACTCAAAGTAGGTTTGATATTAATGCCACCGATATAACGAATTAGCCGCATAATACCTTTCATATTTACCAAAACATAATATTTGATTGGCACATTAACTAACTTGGACACACTTGCCATGGACATGGCTGCTCCGCCGACAGGATAAGCAGCATTAATTTTTTTAACTTGAAATTTTTCTGCTCCTATCATTTGGGCCATTGTGTCTCTTGGTACCGACATCAGTGAATAACGCTTTTTCTGAGGATTAATGACAGCAATAATTATAGTATCAGTATTACCTATTTTTTCTTTACGATCAAGTGCTCCCGTATCAGTGCCCATTAGCAATACAGCAAATTTTTTTTTGCCATCAAACTCGCCATTTTTGATCTGCACACTGTTTTGATCATCGTAGGCATTATCTACTGCATCTTTCGTGCGCAAATAAATATATGCGGAATATACACCAACTGCCACAGTTAACAGGATTGCAATGCTTAACACCCAAGCTAAAATCCGCTTTCTTCTGTGGTAGTCCTTTGCGTGTAATTCGACCCGACTCTTATGCGGGTGATTCTCGTTGTGATCCATAACTTTTTACTTACCTAAAATCTAGTTACAATGAGTATATTATAGCAAAAAAACAAACCGACGACGGTTTGTCAATTTTATCTTATTAAAAACATTAATTTGTTTAACTCAATGTTAAGGTCAATTTGAATTCTTCATCACTATCACTGGCAAGACTGTACTGATCTATACTGGCTTTAACTTGTTCGTAATCAGTCGTTAACCCAAAATCAGCAGAGGCTAAAGTCAAAGTAGTACCGTCCCTACTCAGCTCAAGTTCATTTGCATTGGTAGTGATTGACCATCCTGTAAAAACAGGCATTAAGAATTTTAACAAAAATGGCAAATCTTTATGCGAATTATTTTTCAAATAAAACTTGATATCAATTCTATTTCCCTCCAAGGCATATGTAAGAATTGCCTCAAAATGGTAAGGAAATTTTTTATAGCTTGAGTTGTCGTCAATTAACGCTAAGCTTACTCTGGAATCTCCTTTATCTACAACTGTCCATGGCAGGATTTCAGCCAGGTTTTCCCCTTGACCTGCTCCCTTTAAAATAATCTCTAATTGTTTTTGCGCATCTTCATCTTTAAAATAATCAGTCTGATTATTTTGGGCAATAAAGTTAACTAACTTAGCACCTTTTTCAGAGATAGAAATTCGCAAAACAGAACTTTCAATTGTTTGCATAATTTACTCCCACACTTTTTTTCTTCCTCAAAAATAGCACTCAAATAATGTTATTGTCAATTTGCATCGAATATCTAAAATACTTTTATATAATTTAATTAGGGACTTATTTGCAAGCACTTTTTAGTAAAACAAGCTAAAAGTATTAGCAAAATTTAGTTAGATATATTATAATAGACTTGTTCCCGAGAATTAAAAGAAAGTTTTTGGAACAAGTTAATAAAAAGAGCATCCCAAGAAATTGGGGTGCTTTTTTTGTAAATCAAATTTCATAATTAATACGATCGCGCGACGCCTCAGTTAAATCTGCAGAAACCGGTGCAACAAAGGAACCATCATCTGGCAACTTAATATCACTAGTTTTGCTAGCCTTCGGCAATACCGCTTTGTTGTATAAACGACTCGCAAGTGTATCAGCTGCCATTTTCATTGCTTCACGCAGACCCTGCCCTTCGGTTATTCCCCCTTTAACATCAGGGAAACTAATTACATATATATCATTTTCCAGTGGCTTAAAAATGGCTGGATACGTCACAACTTTATGGTTCATCCTAAACCTCCTCGTTTTGCACTTTCCCATTATAATAATATACCCAAATAAGTAAAAAGAAGAAATAATTATTAAAAAATTATTTTTTAAAGCAAAAAAGTGTTGAAAATTTTTATTTTCAGCACTTATTTACAGCTTATAATTTATTATTTTTAAATAGTCTCCAGCCGCTTAAGATAACAGTAACTAAACAAATTATCATTGAAATAATGAAAACTACATGCATACCATAAATAAAAATTTCAGGATGCTTCGGTAAATATGCGGTAACTCTGGCTCCTTTTGCTTTGCTCATTGCCGCAAATAATACAGTAGTTGCACTGGAAATACCAATAACCATACCAAGATTACGGGATAAAGAGTTAATACTGCCAGCAACACCTAAATCTTTTTGTTCAACGGAACCCATGACAAGTGAATTATTAGGAGAACTAAAAATGCCACTTCCCAATCCCATTAAAGCGATGCTGATAATGAACAACCAAATTGGTGAATTTAAGTTGCATAATGTGTAACCCACCTGACTGATTAACAGTAAAACCAAACCAATAAATGTGATTAGTTTAGGACCAATCTTGTCAGAAAGAGATCCTGCAACCGGAGCAGCAAACAGCTGAACTACAGGCAAAATCATTAATATGTAGCCAGTTAGACTCGGAGACAGGTGCCGCGCATTTTCCAAGTAAAAAGGTGTGACCACATTGAAGAAAAAGTTGGTAATAAAAATTAATAATGCACAAAGCAGACTAACTGAAAAATCCGGATTTTTAAACAACTTGAATTGCAGCAGTGGATTGGCAGCATGATTTTCAACATAAACAAACCAAATAAAGCTTAAAAGACCAATTATTAGCATTAATAAAACTGGTAAAGAACTGAAACCTAACTGTTGGCCTAAAAAAATGCCGCCAAATAGAGTAATCATGCCTAAAGCAAAGCTGAATGAGCCCATTTTATCTAAAGGAGCTTTGGTAAAAGTAATGTCTTTGGGTAAAAATTTGGCGCCAATTAATGCAGCAATGATTCCCACTGGCACATTAAGCCAAAAAATATAAGACCAGGACAGGTGACTTAATATTAATCCACCTAAACCAGGACCAGCAATTGAACCCAGAGCAACAAAGGAACCGATAGTTCCTAACGCTTTTCCTCTTTCTGTAGTGGGAAAAATTTCAGTAATAATACCATTATTAGTAGCCATGGTCATAGCGGCACCAAATGCTTGCAAGGCCCTGGCGCCTAGCAAAAACAATAGATTGATTCTAAAACCTGATAAAAGTGACCCGGCAATAAAAAAGATTGCGCCTAAGCGAAAAATTTTAATTTTGCCCAAGATATCACTTAACTTTCCAAAAAACAAAATAAAGCTGCAGACTACAATTAAGTAGAGCGAAACTACCCATTCGGACTGGCTCATTGGAATCTGCAAATCTTTACTGATTACTGGCAAAGCAATATTAACAATTGTGCCATCTAAAGTTGACATAAACGTAAAAAGTCCCACGGCAACCAGAATCCACCAGCGATTCTGTTGTACCTTTTGATTAGTTTGATAGCTTATTCTTTGTGTCATTTTTACAAATATCTCCGTTTCAAAATTAGTTAGGTACCTTAATAGATTGAATTATACTCCTTTTTTTCTCTCTGCCAAGTAATAAAAACTACTAGCAATAATTTTTGCAAAACTTATTAGATAAAAAGAGCTGGCGCTAAGATAAATGAATTGGGTCAGTTATCCTAAAAAGCTTTATTTTGCCACCAAAATTGGCGGACAATTAATCTTCTTTTTGGTAAAGAGACATAGATGTATTAAAATTAAACTAATAGCAAAACAAAAGAGGTATGAATCATGAGGATTAAAAAATATTAATTTATAAGATCACTATTAATAACTTCACATATAGAAAGAGAATTAAATGATTGAAAATACTCCCCATAAGACAAAAGCATTTATTGCAGGAGTTAATTTAAATGACACTAATTTTGATTATTACATGAGTGAACTTGTCAATCTTGCAGAAGCCGCAAACATGCAGGTTGTGGGACAGGCGCGACAAAATGAGGAACACATAATAGCTGGTACTTATTTTGGCCTGGGAAAAATAAATGAAATTAAAGATATGGCACAAGGCCTAAAAGCAAAAGTATTAGTACTTAATGATGAGCTAACACCTGTACAAATTCGTAATTTAGAAAAACTGACCAAGCTGCGGGTAGTTGATCGTACTGAACTAATCTTAGAAATATTTTCAAGCCGTGCACGGACTAAGCAAGCAAAATTACAAGTGCAGCTGGCGCAATTACAATATGAATTACCGCGCCTGCATCCTTCAGAAAATTCTTTGGATCAACAACGCGGTAATGGCGGTTCCACCGGTGGTGGTTTTGCCAACCGTGGGGCTGGTGAAACGAAACTGGAATTGAATCGGCGCACAATTGGTAAACAAATTTCTGTTATAAAAAGGGAATTACAAACTATTAGTAAACAAGAAGAAATTAAAGCCAAAAGACGCAATCAAAATCATATTCCTAAAGTAGCACTAGTCGGCTACACTAATGCCGGCAAATCAACTACTATGAATGGGTTATTAACAGAATTCTCCAAACACTGTGCCAAACAAGTTTTTGTCAAAAACATGCTGTTTGCTACATTGGATACAAATGTTCGTCGTATCGACTTAGATAATAATTTTAGCTTTATCCTTTCAGATACAGTTGGTTTTATTTCTAAATTGCCCCATAACCTGATTGAATCTTTTAAAGCTACACTGCAAGAAGTAAAAGATGCCGATTTATTAATTAACGTCGTTGATGCTTCTGATCCCAATATGATTCAGATGATCCGCACCACACAAAATGTTCTTGATGAAATTGGCGTCAAAAACACACCGATAATTACTGCCTATAACAAGGCTGACAAGTCAGAGCGTAATTATCCGCAAATTGAAGGTAATGGTATTCTATATTCTGCAATCGATGCTAAATCTATCGCAACCCTTGCTGATTTGATAACTAAGCATATTTTTAGCAGTTATAAAAAAATCAATTTGCTTTTACCCATGTCTGCCGGAAAAATTTTGTCTTACTTGCATGAAAATGCTCAAGTATTAAAAGAAAACTATCAAAATGATGGTATTCATGTTGTTGCACGTCTTTCCCCCCAAGAACAAGCGCGCTTTGCTAATTATATTAACTAGAAAAAAGATCCTCACATATTTATTATTGTGAGAATCTTTTTCATTTACTCAAAGTATCTTAACCTCAAAACTACCATTTTATTATTGAATAACGCGCTTTGCTACACAAGGATAAAAATATGAACTGATTGTCTGCAATACTACCCCCTGTTCAGGCGTTGCAGCACAAACATACTGATTATTACCAACATAAATCCCCACATGATAAGGTGCATTTTCTGATCCCCAAAATAAGAGATCGCCTGGCTGCAGCTGGTTCATCGTTACAGTTACTCCAACTTTTACTTGGTCAGTCGTTACGCGAGGCAATTGCACGCCACCGACTTGATTATAAACATACTGAACCAGTCCCGAGCAGTCATAATTATCTGGACCATTTCCACCCCAGGCATAACCTTTACCAATTTGACTCTCTGCTAAGTTCACCACGTCTTGTGCACGTTTAGAAACATTATCAGCAGAAACTTTATTACTTAAACGTGTTATTGGGATTACATTAGCCGCACTCTTCGTTTGGATCGCATTATTAAGCTTAGGTACAACTATCTTTTGCTCCTGCGCCTTTGGCTTAGCTGTCTTCTGCTTATCCGGTTCAACTGCTATTTTTTTAATTTTGCTTTTAGCCTTTTTGTTCTTCTTTTTGGTTACAGCTCTCTTAACTTGTTCGTGCACAGTTTGGGTATTAGAATCCTGCGTTAAATCTTGCGTGTAACGTGCTTCAATCCATTCACTGTCGCCAATCATGTACCATAATTTACCTTTGCGATCAACAGCCGTTTTGGCAACATTCCATTTACTTTTATTTTTTGCACGAAAACTGATCAGTTGTCCGCCATTATAATTTGTCCATATTTTCACACTCTTATTTGGCAGACAATTGATTTGTATTCTTTTTATAGGTGTCTTAAACGTAGCAGCATCTACAGCTTTTTGTGGTGAAGCAGCACCAATTCCGGTTAATGTCAATGCTGCAGCAAGACTTATTTTCCAAAAATTACGCTTCATCAAATCATTTCTCCTTTGGTAGCATAATGTGACCAAAAACTAGTATTTAACTTCATTTTAAACGCTTCAGATTTTTAATCAAGTTACACCAATCAAATGGTACTAAAAAACACTTAGAAGATTTTCTAAGTGTTTTAATTTTTAGTATATTCCTATTCAAGAACACGTTTTGCAACTGAGGGATAGAAGTATGAGCTTAAACTATCTTTAACAACACCTTGTGAAGGAGAAGCAGCATGAACATATTGGTTATTGCCAACATAAATACCAACATGATATGGAGCACTTGCTGATCCCCAAAACAGAAGATCGCCAGGCTTTAAGTCTTGTATCGAAACCTGTTTACCTTGTTTAACTTGTGAATAAGTACTACGACTCAGGTTCACGTCAGTAGCTTCACTAAATACATACTGAGCCAAACCTGAGCAGTCAAATCCTTGAGGTCCATTGCCACCCCAAGCATATGCTTTGCCCACTTCTGCATTAGCCAAATCCACAACTTTTTCGGCTTGCTTAACAGATTTTTTGGGTTTTATAGACTTTATTTTAACACCTGGTTTGACGGTGTAACGTGCTTGAATCCATTGACCTTCACCAATTTGATACCAGGTTCTACCTTTCTTATCAACGGCACTGCTTAAAACATTAACCGTTTTACCGTGTTTTATCCGTTGGCCGGTAAAAGTAGGATTTTCATAGTTATCCCAAATATTGATGCCATAACCGGGAACATAATTGATTTTTACTTTACTAGTGGCAGCTTTAACATTAGCAGTTGTCAAATTATTATTTGCTAAACCGGCAACACCTATACCAGTAATGGTTAGCGCCGCAGCAGTAGTAAATTTAACTAAGTTACTTTTAATCTTCAAAATCAAAATCCCCCCGTATTCGCATCAAACTATTTATATTAATAAGCTCTACTTCTATATTACAAAATCAATTTTACACGCTTACTATTACAAAAAGGTTACAGAAATAATACCGGTACGTAAAAAAGCCCTTTCACAAATTTGGCAGTAAAAGGACGCTTAAATTAATTTTATTGTTTAGCAAATTTGGGGAAAATTAGAAAAGAGTTCTTAATCTAAAATACGTTTAGCAGCGGAAGGATAAAAATAAGCACTAATTGACTGCTTTAAAACACCCTGGCTTGGCGTAGCAGCATGTACAAACTGGTTATCACCCACATAAATACCGACATGGTTTGGGGCAGCTGAAGATCCCCAGAAAAGTAAATCACCTTTCTTTAATTTTTTTAGTGAAACCTTTTTACCTTGTAAAACTTGTGAATATGTAGTTCTTGGTAAAATTTTATTTCCAGCTGTCTTGTAGACATATTGTACTAAACCGGAACAGTCAAAAGAATAAGGACCCTCAGCGCCATATACATAGCCTTTGCCAACTTGCTTTTTAGCTAAATTAGCTACAGCTGTACGTTTCTTGGTTACACTACTAGCACTAACATCATCGGCAGTAGCAGCACTAACTACCGTTACGCTAGCTGCACCAGTGAAAAAGAGGACAATAACAATTATTAACTTAATTAATCCTTTCGAGTGTCCGTGTTTCAAAATTAAACTCTTTTCTAAATATATTTATTAATTTTAGCAAGCAGAGTTAAAACTACTTATCTATTTCTTCCGACATTTTCTATCTTACTCATTTAATGTTACACATTCGTGTCAAACGAGCTACAAAATGTTAAGAATTTTAATTTGAAACCATTTTTACAAAAGTAATTGCCCAGACAAGTTACTTACTTAGTTCTTTAACAATATCGTTCAGTTCACGTTTAGTCTGATTCCAATCATCATTAACTAAGATATGCGCGTATTTTTGCAGAGAAAGCGGCAGGACATTTAGTTCATTGCCAGTTAACCGTTCTTTAATCTTATTTGGATCATCTCCGCGCTTTATTAAACGTTCAGCCAGCATCTTTTTAGAACTAGCAGTAACGTATAAAAAATAGACCTGTTTTTTTAACTCCGCTAGGTAAGATTGCGCCCCCTTAATGTCGACAATCAAAGATACTAGATCATGATCCAGCCAAGCCTGATCTAGAGCTTCTTTACTTGAACCATACTGGTAGGAACCGTATTTGACATGTTCAAAAAAATGCAATTTTTTAAAACTGGCAGCACTTTCAAAATGATATGATTCCTTTGAGCTTTCTCCCGGCCTCATTGGCCGGGTTGTGTGGGTCAATACCCTGGGAATGGCGAATGTATTTGCCAAGTATTCTGAAATAGTAGTTTTACCAGCACCACTGGGGCCAGCAATTAAAATTAATTTTTGCAAAATCCGAGCTTCCTTTACTTGAAAACTATTCGCTTTTATAATAATATCTTTCTATTATAATGAAACATGGCTAAGAGAGGAAGTAAAATTTATTATGAAAAAAGCTGACGTCAAAGCAGATGACATTCTCAGTGCCAAGTCTGAAGAAGAATTGACTAAACCATTTGTGGGCAAAGTAGAAAAAATTTATGAAAATTCTGTTCTGTTAAAAATAATCGATTATGATAAAGCTGATAAAACTGCAGTTAGTGACCTCAATCAAAAAATAGTTGTCAACTTTAAGAACTTAAAGAGCGTCTCTAAAAAGAAAATGAAGGAAATTCAGGCTTTAGCAAAAAGTGACGTTAAAGTAGAAAAGATTAAAAAATCTGCCAAAGAAAAAACGACTGCTGACACAAACAAAGAATAATAACTATTTTTTAATTAAGAAACAGTGATTAATGTTCACTGCTCTTTTTTTTTGCCTAATTTTTGCCTAAAATTAAACCATGAAAATATTTATGATATGGAGAAAAAAGTGAAAGAAAAAGCAAGAACCATTTTATTTTGGTTCATTCTAATACAACCGTTTCTAGATTTATATTGGTTCTATCATGGCACTTTGGCTAATATTTTACCATTTACACTGCCAACAATTATCCGTATTTTTGCAGTGGCGACTCTGGTTTGCTTTTACTTTAGCTCGAAAAGTTCTTGGCAGAAACTATCACAGGAAAAATTGTTGCTAATTTATATTGTTCTGTTAGTCATCTATTCAGCATTACATTTAATGCATGTGCAACATTTTACCAGTGTGAGTCCGAACAATTATGGTTATTCTCCTAGTGGAGAAATCTTCTATTTAATTAGAATGATATTGCCCTTAACCGTGCTATATTTGACTGATGAATTAGATTTTGGGCCCAAGCAATTGCAAATGGTGATTGAAGGCATTTCGGGGCTTTTTTCCGGCACTATTGTACTTTCCAACCTTTTCGTTATTTCCCTGAAATCATACGAAACAGGAACTATCAGCGCCAACATTTTTGAATGGTTCTTTAATCCCAATATTGGTTATTCTCACATGGCTTCTAAAGGTTTCTTCAATTTTACCAACATGATTTCGGCCGTTCTCTTTATGTTGTTGCCACTTATGCTCTACTATCTTTTCACCTCTTTTAACTGGCATACCATTTTATTAAATGTGGTGCAGGCTCTGGCAATGATTGAGATCGGCACCAAAGTTGCTGCTATCGGTCTGACTGGTGGAATAATAATTGGCCTCATCCTGTTTGGCATACATAAATATCTGATTAAAGATGTGAAAAAGGGTGGCAAGGCGTTCTTAGTTGCTGTCTTAATAGAAGCAGGATCCCTAGTGATATTGCCTTTCGGCCCTGCAATTCAGCGTTATAATTATGAAATTTATCTGGCTAAACAGTCTGACCATGATTTATCGGACGAAAAAAGGGAATTAGCAGCTGGTTTACAAAAATATCCTAATGGCGAAAAAAGAAAAGAGTTTTTGCGTTACTTCATTAAGAAAAATTATCAAGAATATGCGCTTAATCCCAAATTTGTATTTAAAAGCTATCCTTACCAATATGACCCTGAATTTTGGCTCAACATTATGAATGAACCGGGTCAGTCGCGAATGGAAAACCGTCATATTGAAAAGGCTATGCTTAATCAAGTAATCAAAACCAATAACAACAAACTAGACAAGCTTTTTGGTATTTCTTACATCCGAGAAAATAATATTTTTAATTTAGAACGGGACTTTACTGCCCAAATATATTCCTTAGGCTGGCTGGGAATGCTCTTGTATGTTGGACCATATTTGGCAGTGTTAATTTATGGTGCTTACAGGTGGCTCAGGTATAAAGCAGCACGGACTTATTTAGTCAGTTCCTTAATCGTTGCCAGTGGTTTCATCCTACTTGCTGCTTTCTCTTCCGGTAATGTGGTGGACTTTTTGACAGCCAGCTTTATCTTCGCCTTTATTGAAGGAAATCTATTAGTTCAAGTTCGTAAAAAAGAAACAATAGAGATTGCCAATTAATGTAAAATGTAGCTTTATCATAGTTTCAATTTTAGACAAGGGACTAACTGCCACAATCAGACTTGTTCCCCTTATTTTTCAAAAAATTTACTGACCATTGGAAAACCCCGAAATTTATCCAATTTCGGGGTTTAAACTAAGTTAGTTGCTTAAATTTTATTCTTTATTCATTGTATCTGCTAATTCTTTAAACCATAAAGCACTCCTTTTAACATAACGCTTCTGAGTTTTGAAATCTACATAAAATAGACCATAACGTTTGTTGTAGCCATTTGCCCAGGAAAATTGATCTTGCAAAGACCATACAAAGTAGCCTTGGACATTCACTCCTTCACTGCGAGCTTTTAAAAGGGCAGCGACATGTTGATCAATGAAATCAATTCTTGGAGTATCATCAATAATCTTATCTGGTCTGACAAATTTATCCTTATAACCTAAGCCATTTTCAGTCACATAAATTGTCTTGCAGTTAGGATAATCATGACTGATACGTTTTAATGTGTCATAGAGACCCTGTGGGAAAATATTCCAGTCCCAATCAGTTGTCGGTACCCCTGGCTTTTTGACAGTTTCTCCTACTCCCTTAAACTTAAAGGAAGAAGTACCCTTGTCACCAGTACCGTTAAAGTGGTTTTCACTTTCGCCATGATACGCTTTAATAAACTGATTTTGATAATAATTTAAACCAAAAATATCATTTTGTGATGCAGCTTTAGCGAGAATATCCAAGTCACCGTCTTGAATATCCAAATGAGCGTCATTTAACTGCAATATTTCATTAATTGATGCCATGGTATCGTCTGAGTAATAGCCTAAGAACGTCCCGTCAAGCAAAAATTTATTCAAAAACGCATCTTGCAATTTAGCTGCATGTTTATCTTCAGTGCTGGTTGATATTGGATATACTGGTTGAACAACATGAATTAGACCAATTCTACCTGGTAAACCCATCTCTTTATATAAATTAACCACTCTGGCGTGTGCCACTAACTCGTTATGTTCAGCCTGAATTGCACTAGTAACGTCAAAATGATGGTTTGGTGGAAAAGTACCGGCAATGTACTGTGAATATGCTAAAGAAATTAGTTCATTAATTGTAAACCAGTTTTTTACTTCTTTAAATTCATTAAAGCAAAACTTGGCATAGTCCACAAAGTAATCAATATTCTTACGGTTTAACCAGTCACCATTATCAAATAAAGTTTTAGGACTATCAAAATGATGTAGGCTAACGTAAGGTTCAATGCCATTATCAAGACATTCTTTGAACAATTTATGATAATATTCCACACCTTTTTGGTTTACTTGACCGTAACCCTTAGGAAAGATTCTGGTCCAAGCAATTGAAACGCGCACAGCATTTAAACCATATTTTTTGGCAAGCCCAATATCTTCTGGATACCGGTTGTAAAAGTCACTAGCAGGATCTGGTGAAAATCTGCCTTGCTTTTCAAGGTAATCATCCCACATCGTTTTGCCTTTACCATCAACTTGAGTGCTACCTTCAACTTGATAAGCGGCAGTGGCACCACCCCACACGAAATCGTGAGGTAATTTTTGTACTCTATTTAGTAAAGTCATTTTATTCTCCTTTATTCAGAAATGTTAGCAATTATCAGGTCCAGACACTTGTCAGCATGTTGTGTCATATCTATATATTGCTTACCAGTAGTCGTAATCATCTTTGCGTTATTCTTATCACATTCCTTTTTCAGTTCATCTTTCATCGCATTCATTTGCGGTGCCAAAATAACGATGTCCATTCCTGAAAGCAAATCGTGGTGAGCACCAAATGAAGTAGCAGCCACTGCTAAAGGTAAATTGTTTTCAGCAGCTAACTTGTTTAAGGCTTTGGCTAAAATACCACTGGTACCACCACCAGCACAAAGTACGAGAACATTCAGACTTTTACCATCTTTTGTTTTAGCTAGTGGAATTTTGCTTTCACTTGCAGTTTTATTAGTATTATTTTCAGAAACAGAAGCTGCTGGTTCAGTACTGGTATTAGTAGCAGTTGCATTAGTAGATTCGCTTGTGTCATTATTTACTTTTGCAGCTTCTTCAGTACATTTTTGCATGTCATATGCTTTAAAGAATGGGTAGTACATTACAACATCAACTACTAGAAGCAATATTGCCAAGATAATTGACCCAATCGAAAAACCGGTACCCATTATCAAGCCGAGTGTTCCTGGTGTAGTCCAAGGAAGATTATAAATAAAGCCAGGCATGTGGAAGACATCAACAAATATTTTAAAAAGCCAGACATTGGCAATTGGTGTCAAAATGAAAGGAATAAAGAAGACTGGGTTCAAAATTAATGGTGCACCAAATAAAATTGGCTCATTAACCCCAAATAAAACTGGAATTGATGCAGCACGACCTACTGCTTTTAATTCCTTTGATTTAGACATGAAAGCAAACATTAATGTAATTACTAAAGTAGCGCCAGTACCACCTAAAGTAGCAACAAAGTACTGTGTACCTTGAGCCAAAATTCTGTTGGCACCTGCAATGTTACCAGCTTTCCAAGCAGACAAGTTTAATTCAACATTGCTTAAATAGATAGCAGTAACTGCTGGTTCAACAATAGATGGTCCCTGAATTCCGATAAACCAGAAGAAAGCCATCGCACCATATACTATTGCCAGACCAAAATAACCGTCTGCTGCGGTAAACAACGGAGATAAAACTTGAATAATCCAAGCAGCTAAATTTGTCCCGGTCGCAGCTCTAAAAGCTAATGAAAAGATCCAGAAGAAAAACGTACTAAATGCAAAAGGAATAATGTTTTTAAAGGCTCCTGCAATATTTTGGGGTACAGCATCTGGCAATTTAATCGTAATATTATGTTTAAAACATTGGTAGTACACATTGGGAACTATAAATGCTACCAGAAAGGCACAAATTAATCCTTTGGTACCAATCATTGCAACTGCAAAATACAGGTTGTTCATTTTATCAGTTAAAGTATCAACAGCTACCAAGACAAAAGAAACCTGTGCAGTAAACTGCACACCTACAGTTGGAATCTGATCCGTTTTCGGTAAATCCAAATTAAACGAATCAGTTAAGGCCTTAGCAACCGATGAAGAAGCCATTAATGCTAAAACTCCCATGGACATGTTGTAAAACATGTTTAATGCATTAGCCACTTTGGTTGGCCAGGCAAAGTGCCAAATCAAAGGCACGTTAGCTATCAGTAAAAATATACTGGAAAAGATAATTATCGGCATTAAAGCAATAAAGCCATCTCTGACCGCGCGCAGATATTTATTAGCGGCGACTTTTTGAAAGAATGGCTGTGCTTTTTCAATTTGCTTAATTACAGCATTCATTTTTAAACTCCTTTTTCATTTACTTATTTTTTAGTTCATCCAATTCCTTCAAAGCGGAATTATACTTTTCATACAAATCTATAAAGTATTTAGCTTCATCCCTTAACAACATCGTAGTCATTAAAGTATCCTGCCCGTGTGACATGATAAATGTGGTTTCCATTTCTTCACCACTAGCTTCTTTACTCATTAGTTTTGTTTGTGCATTATGAGCATCGTTTAAAGAGCTGTCTGCACTTTTAACCAGCTCTCTGGCCTTGTCATAATTGCCTTTTTTAGCTTCATCAAGTGCTGTGATTAACGCAGTCTTCGCATCGCCAGCATAAGCGACTATTTCAAAGCCTGCCATTGAAATTTCTTCTTTAGTTGCCATCTTTTTTCTCCTTTTCTTTTGGTCCTAAAATTTGATGAATGTGAATGATAAAATAAACTCTTTCTGCGTCTGACGGATGAAAATTAAATTCAACATTAAGAGCCTGAAAAATTTCTTCAGTTATTTTGTAAGATCGCGGATATGCTTTGATCATGTCACATTCAATCTTTTTATCGATAGATTCATTTTTTTCTGGCGGACGCCAGAGCCTTTTGGCCAGATACTGCAAATGAATTAGAAATCGTCTAAAGCTGTCCCGATTTTTGCCATTTTGATAAATGTTATTGTTATCCAGGACATTAAGAACGACATTAATTAATTTAGACGTGTTAAAAATATATTTCGATTTACCCTCGTGCTTGGCAATACCCGTAGGAATCTTGCTGTTGATAAAATGAAGCGCTATACTTTTGACCTCTGAAGGTGGGAATTCAACGCCTAATTTATCGTTAATAATTCCAAGAGCTTCGTCTGCAATTTGATATTCTTTTGGATATTTTTCACTTAAATCCGGAATTTCATTTTCCCGATATTTTCCTGCTAACAGTAATTTGTAGGCGCCATTGACATGTTCACTTAAGGTGAGATAAATCGAATCATAAACCTGAAAATGATAATTGATTCGCGCATTTTCAATAACCGCAAAAACTGCTGAAATAATATCTGCAGGAATATTATGGAAAAGGTAATTAAACGACTCTTTATCCTTCTTATTGTCTAAATAAAATATTTTCTGAATTTTTTTAGTATCAACTAGTCTATTTTTGCCCTGTTCAAACCCCACTCCCTTACCGAAAACAATAGCTTCCTGTCCTTTCCCAACATCAACTAAAATGCTGTTATTATTAAAAATTTTTTTAAGGCGCATAACATCTTCCTTTTTTGCAGAAAAAAAGAGACTACTAGCAATAGCCGATGAACAATAAAAATTCATCAGTTATACTAGTAGTCTCGCCTAATTTGATAGTAACAATCTACTTAAATTTTCAATACAGATAAAGCATATCACACTTTTAAAATTATGCAAACGCTTTATTTAATTTCTTTCTATTTCTCCTTGATAAACGATGAATCCGGAATCCTAATTAAGTAATAACGAGTAGCATTATGCCCTGCATGCATGCCAATACCATTTTGCCAGACTTTTTTATAGTTAGCGGTGTATATAGCAACGTAAGCTCGTTGATATTTGCGGTCCATTGTCTGCAGTTGCTTTTTGTCGTAGGGAATTTTAGCCGCATTAAGATCCAGAGGACTTTTACCATAAGCCACCGTAGCAAAATCACTGGATACTTTAATTTTTTTACCTGGCCTGTAATAAGTGAAAGTCTGGGTACTAATTCTTTTCTTTTTCGAATCAATTGTAACGTAACTTGAGTTGCCTTCTCCCGGGTTCATGACAATCGGTTCATAGGTAATATGAGACTTAATCTTAGTCGTATCATCAAGATCCGGGTTATCCAGCATAGTCTTGCCAAATAACCAGACAATCCCAACTAACAGAGCGGCTACTTCAATAATATCTATTAAAAAATTGGGCCAGCTAAATTGCCGGTGCTTCTTAATAATCATTGTGATGCGGCGCTTACGAATGTTTTGCACAACAAAAACAAAATAAAGAATAACTACTACCCATAACAATACTCCAAGTAGATTCCAGCTAATCATAATGGACCTCCTGCATCTTCTTCCATTATATGGTAAAAAACACCTTTTGAATAGTTACGTTCAAATTTGAATTAATTTTCACCTACTAAGTCTCAGATATTTTATTTCTTAGTCTTTGTTTCTTTTTGTGACTTTTTTGTTTTAGGCTTTTTAACAATGGTCTTCTTTTTAGCAGAAGCAGCAGGCTTTTGGTATTCACGTACTTGTTTTATTTTTTCCTGCATAGCATCTGTTAATTTGGCAATAACTTCGGCTTCATTTTGCTCAATTTCTGCTTCTGTCGCGATTTGATCAATTCGAAATCCTGATGCATTCAAATATTCCGACTGCGTTTCAAAGTATACTGCAACCGGATATTCATTACCTTCCTCGAAAAAATTGGCATTCTTTTTATAATTACTATATGGCAAGTTGATCATATTGGTCTCTAATGCAAAAGTTATAGGTCTTTGACCGCTAATTTCAAGAGCAATATGACTCAGTGAATTATGCTTAAGGGCAGCTTTAGTTTCCTTAACTAATTTAGTTGCCTGCTCACGTAATTTGGTTTTGGACTTGCTGATATCAGCGTATTTAGTAGTTTCTAAGTCTTCAATATAATCTTGCTTTTCTATTTTAGTAGTGAAATCTGTTAAGCTTATTTTCAAGTTAAAAATCCTTATCTAATTTATCAATTTTTATCATCTTTTATACGATACTCAAATTTTTGTTCAAAAACAATTTATTTTATTTCTTTTAAAAATAATTTTTAAAAAACATTTTTTCTGCTCAGGGTTATTTTATAATATTTTTGAAATTATTTAGTTTAAAGAAAACGAAAGCTACGCACTATTTTTGTAAATATTAAATAACGCTTTAGCCCTTAAAATTTTGCAAAAGCGCTTTTATAAAAATTTATCAAAAAAACATAGACTTATCTACTTTACAAGCGCTTTCACATAGAGTAAATTTAACATGTAACTAAAAATTTTTCACTAAATTTTTTAACTGAAAGGTAGACGAATATGTCAGATAAAGTTTACACAGATTATTTCTATAATTCTGAAGATTTTGATAAAAACCACCAAATGGGATACAAAGATCTTCATATTCCTGAAGGAGTTGAAGCTCAGCCTTTGATTGTTCCTCCAGTATTAGAGCCTGATAAACAAGAAAATAACGATGTTTGGTATACAATCGATTCTCAAGAAGGCGACTTCCAATTTTTGCCAGGGAAAAAGACTCACACATGGGGCTACAACTTCCCAGTTCTTGGTAAGACTATGGTTTTAACCAGAGGTCAACACGTTCATGTAACTTTGAAGAACAGCTTACCAGAATTGACTACTTACCACTGGCACGGTATGGAACTTTCAGGTCCCGGTAACGATGGTGCTTGTCACTCACCAGTATACCCAGGTGAAGAAAAGCAAATTGACTTCATAGTTAAACAACCAGCAGCTTTAACTTGGCTTCATGCTCACCCATGTCCATCAACTGCCATGCAAGTTTGGATGGGATTAGCTATGGGCGTTGTTATTACTGATGCCAACGAAGCTAAGTTGCCAATTCCTAAGACTTACGGCAAGGATGAGTTCCCAATTATTTTGCAAGACCGTATTTTCCACGAAGACAACCAATTTGACTACAAGGCAGACTACAACGCGATGGGCATCTTTGGCGACACTCCAATCATCAATGGTGTTGTTCGGCCATACGTTGATGTCACTACTCAAAAAGTACGTTTGCTCTTCTTAGGTGGTTCTAACCGTCGTGAATGGCGCCTGCACTTTAGTGATGACTTGGTAATGACCCAAATCGCCGGTGATGACTCATTCTTGGAGCACCCAGTTAAATTGACTAAAGTCTTAATTGGACCAGGTGAACGTCAACAAGTAGTTGTTGATTTCAGCAATTATAAAGAAGGCGATGTTGTCAATCTTTACACTGACGACTTCAAGTTGGTTGAATTTAGAATTCACAGTTATGAAAAAGATGACAGCGTAATTCCTGATACTTTATTTAAACCATATGATCCAGTTGTTAACCCTAACTCACCAGTTCCTCATGTTACTATGGATAACCACAACATGATCAACGGTAAGTTGTTCTCAATGAAAAGAATTGATATGAAGCAGGAATTGATGAATGCTGAATATTGGGATGTAACTAACACTAACGATAAAGTTAACGGCATGTTGCACCCATTCCACACTCACGGTGCTCACTTCCTTGTTGTATCACGTAACGGTAAAGAACCATATCCAAACGAAAGAGGAGTATACAAGGACACTATCGAAGTAGCACCTCAAGAAACAGTTCGCATAAAGGTTTACTTCCAAAATACTGGTGTCTTCATGTACCACTGCCACATTATCGAGCACGAAGATGCCGGTATGATGGCGCAAATTCAAATTGTTGATCCAAAAGACCCAGACAAGAAATTTCATTTGATGGACATGGAAACTCTGACTAAAGCTTTTGCTGAAGAAAGAGGCGTTCCAGAAGATGAAGTCTTCTGCCCAGGTATGGACGTTGAAGGTATGGCAGTTAAAGGTGAAGACCACAGTCTTGACGCTCTGTCAGGCGCAACTCACCACTAATTATTACTTTCACTAAAGAATTAGTTAATTTTACAAAAATCGTTCATTAATTTGAACGATTTTTTGCTTTTAAGAAACAATCTATGTTTAAATAGCTTTATGAAAAAGAAAAGATTTTCCATTAAAGCTATTTTATTTATATTCCTAGGTCTCGTTCTCTTAGGTGCAGTTTTTGGTGCCCTTAATTCTAATAGTTTTAAAGATCGCTATGACTGGGTTACCCTGAAATCCTCTCAAAAACTGGATGTTCCACTAGAAAACCAGTACCCAGAACTACCAAATGGTTGCGAAGTAACTTCCTTATCAATGCTGTTACAGTATTATGGTATTAAGGTAAATAAACTAAACTTATCCGAAAATATTAAGCATGTATCTTCTTATACGGATGATGGCAAATATCGAGGCAATCCCCATGTAGGCTTTGTCGGTTATATGAGCCAGGCAAATGCTGGCTGGTGCGTTTATAATGAGCCTTTAGAACAAATAGGACTAAAATATACTAATCGGATTAAAAATTTTACTAATCATGATTTTATTCAAGTAATGAAATTAGTTTCTGATGGTCATCCTGTGCTAATCATAACTACCACAAACTTTAATCATGTTAGCGATATGCAAACATGGCAAACAGCTCAAGGTGAAGTTCATGTAACACCATCTTCTCATGCTTGTGTTATTACTGGCTTTGACAAAAAAGCTCATGTTGTTTATGTTAATGATCCTTTTGGCCATAAAAATAAAAAAATTCCGTGGCAAAACTTGGAGAAAAGTTATAATCAGCAAGGAAAACAAGCATTATATCTAGAATAGAAAAAAGAGCAGATTCAATTAAGAATCTGCTCTTTTTCAAATCGAGGCTCGTTATTAATAACAAGTGACTACTTCTGTTCACATCAGGTTGGTCAACCACCAGCACTTCCCGCGCCTGCCACTTAAGGCGAGTGTCCTCACACAAATACGCATCTCGCGTTTTTGTCGACTCGCATTAATTATTATACTTATTCGAATGACGTTTGTAAAATTTTTTTATCCTGAAAAAGATTTCCACACACATACTTGATAAAAGCATCCCGAGAGCAATTGACCCTGTTACTATTATTACTCTTATAACCGCATCATTAGCTCCACTCAGGTTGCCCGAGGTTAATTCTCGCACTGCCTGATAAGCAGGAACCCCGGGTACTAGAGGCACAATTGCCGGAATATAAAAAACTGTAGCCGGACATTTTTTTATCCTGGCAAAAACTATTCCTAATATACCAATGGCAAATGAACCAAGCAAGTTTGAGAGCAGCCGTCCCATTGATGCTCTCATTGCCAGCCAATAGATGATCCAGCTAATAATACCGCTCATACCAGCTAAATTAAGCACTCGGCGCGGAACATTAATTGTTAGGGCAAAGCCAACAGAAGCTAAATAAGCAAAGGCAACGTTAATTACTATTTCTAACCAAAAAGGCATTTTTTAAGCTCCTAAAAACTTTAACACAATACCAACTCCACCGCCTAACGCAAAGGCTGTGAGCAAGGCCTCACAAATTTTCGCCATTCCTGAAAGAATATCGCCCTTAAACAAATCCCGCAGAGCGTTAGTCAAAGCCAAACCAGGTACTAACGGCATCAACGCACCGGTGAGAATGTTATCAATAATCATTTTGGGAAAAAGATTAACTAAACCAGCTGCTACAATAGTCATAACCAGAGCAGCAACCAGTTCAGCCAAAAACTTGACGTTGGTAAAACGTTTAAAATAATAAAAAGAGAGAAATCCGATTGCTCCAACGAAAGCTGCGGCCGGAAAATCAACCCAATCATAATTATTCATAAACATTACCATCAGCGTGGCACTTAAAACCGCAGCACCAATAGTTTGCAACCATAAGGGAAATGTGGGAAAACCACCGTGGGCAATTTTATCTACTTCCCGTTTAACTTCTTGCAAAGTGATTTTTTTATCCGCAAAAGCTCGCGATAATGAGTTAATCCGGTCAACCAACTCAAGATTAATATTGCGTTCATGTACTAAAATACTCTGACAATAATTGCCGTGGTCGAGACTCATAAAAACGCCTGTTGGTACCACAAAGACTCGCGGATCGGGTTCCCCGGCACTTTTAGCAATACGCAGCATTGTATCTTCAACCCGATACATTTCACTGCCCCCTTCTATCATTAGCTCACCGGCAGTTAAACAGGTATCAAGTAAATCCTGGTAAAACAGTTCACTTTGTTCAGCACTCATTTTTCACCTCAAAGTTTATTCATCGTTTCAATATCAATAGTTTTATTAACCCAGTTACCTTGGAAAAAGTCTCGTTCGTGACTAACGATAATGACTCCGCCAGGAAACTTAACGATAGCTTGCCTAAGTGCATCTTTAGCATCGCGATCCAAATGATTGGTAGGCTCATCTAAAAACAATAAATTAGCAGGTTCAAACAACATTTTAGCCAGTTTAACTTTTTCTTGCTCACCACCCGATAATTTTTTCAAAGGACTCATTGCCTGCTGAGCGGTAACACCTAATTTCGCCAGAGCGCCTCTTAATTCTTTAGGCTTAATCTGTTCAAAATTTTCCTGCAGATATTGCAGAGGAGTCATATTATTATTAGGCCAGGTCAACTCCTGCTTAAAGTAAGCAATCTTGGCAGTTTCTGATAATTTATAGGTGCCGAAAATGGGTTCTAATTGCCCCAGCAACGTTTTTAATAACGTGGTTTTACCAATCCCATTAAAGCCAGTAATAGCAACTTTTTCATTATTTCCAACTGAAAAATTAAAAGCTTCTTTTACCAGCGCCTGGTCATAGCCGATAACCAAATCCTGTGTTTGTAGAAGTAAATTGGCTGCTGTTGCTACATAAGGAAATGCAAAATGCGGTTTTTGATTGCTTTTGGGTGGATTCAGCACTTCCATCTTTGCCAACTGGCGCGCCCGTGATTTGGCAATTTTCGACCGGGTTCCAGCCTTATTTTTACGTATATATGCTTCCGTTTTAGCAATTTTGCGTTGCTGGTTAGTATAAGCCTTCATGTAAGTTTCCCGATTAGCTTCTTTTTGCCTCATTGCCTGCTTTAATGTACCGGTATAACGCGTGATTGTGCCCAGATCAATATCAATAATGCAGTTGGCAATTCTGTTTAAAAAGTCATAATCATGACTAACAACAATAAAAGCACCCTCAAAATCATTCAAATAATCAACCAGCCAGTCAATATGAACAACATCTAAGTAGTTGGTTGGCTCATCTAACAGTAAAACAGCCGGAGTTTGCAGCAGCAATTTAGCTAAAATGATTTTTGATCTTTGACCACCTGACAATTGGCTCACATCATGATCATACCCTAACTCAGCCAGGCCTAAACCAGAAGCAACACGTTCAATTTCTGTATCAATATTATAAAAGTTGTTTTCCTCTAAGTAAGTTTGCAGCTTACCCGCTTTTGCGAGTAGAGAATCAGCTCCTTCAGTTGCATATTGCTCATAAAGTGAGTTTAATTCTTGTTCTTTTTGATAAAGGGGAGCAAAAGCTGTGCGCAAAAACTGCCGAATCGTCACGCCTTGCTGCAATTTAGCATACTGATCGAGATAACCAACTGCTACCTTATTTTGCCATTTAATTTGACCTTCATCAGGCAGTATTTCACCAGTTAAAATTTTAATCAAAGTGGATTTGCCAACCCCATTTTGGCCAGTGACTCCCATATGGTCTTCTTTATTAAGGACGAAACTGGCATTTTCATACAAAGTTTTATCCTCAAAGCCTTGTCCTAAATTTTTAACTGTTAATAAACTCATTATGCATCTCCCTAGATAGTAAGATAAGTAGTACTGTAAAAAGTAAAGCAGTTGTTTTGTCTATCAGTTTAATTTGTAAACGCATGCAATAAAAAAGTGGGCAATTTGCCCACTTTTACATTCTTTCTTGTTCATATTTCTGCAAGGCATCCAATATTTTTGGCCAATAACGCTTAGGCAAAATTAATTGCAACTTGTTGTTATATATTGGAAAATCACTTGCTTTCATTCCCGTAATTTCGGCTAAATCCTCATCGGATAAGTGATATTTACTTGCGATCCGCTTTATTTCAACGGAAGCATGACCCCGAAACCATGAAAGAGCAAAGAAAAATAAGGCAAATATGCTAGCCACTAAAACAGCAACCGGTAAAGACCAGTGCAATGTGCGTAAGCAGATGAAAATTACGGCAAGAAAAGCAATAAAAGCTGATATCACACCATAAACAATTAGAAATACAGATTGCTTACGCATATTTTATCCTCCTTTGCTAAGAACACTTATTGACCAGAATTAGTCCCACTTGAAATAGTTCCACTAGAACTGCTATTTGACTCATCAGTTACTACTGAACGGTAAATTTGATAGTTAGTAAACGGACTTGGATCCTGCCATTTAATGTTATTGTTCTGCTCATTTAGCCTGTTGAGCTTCGTTTCATCATTATCCAATATTTTTTTATCCAAGTCAAGATTGGTACGGATCTTGTCAGAAGCCTTCTGTAGTTCTTTGGTAGATGCTACCTGAATAGAAGAACCGTTAATCCAAGCATCATGTCCTTGAATATAACCGCTTGAAATATTTTGGGAGCAACCACGATATGTCAAAGCTAATGCTAACATATCATTAAAGGTAAGATTGGTTTTAACATACTTCGAAAAAATCTTAACCAGCTTACGGTAATTAGTTATTGAATCGACAGAGATAGCCTTGTGGACAACTGCGGTAATTACTTGCCTTTGGCGCATTTGTCTGCCATAATCGCCTCGAGGATCATCATGGCGCATTCTAACATAAGCTACAGCATGACGTCCGTTTAGGTGTTGCTTTCCTTTATGGAAATCACACCAGTCATACGAAAACTTAAACGGTACTTTGACATCAACCCCGCCAACAGCATCAACTAAGCTTTTTAACGCCTTCATGTTAACTTCTACATAATAGTGAATAGGAACACCGATTAAAGCAGAAACAGTTTTCATGGAAGCAGAACTGCCGCCAATTCCATAAGCTGAATTAACCCGAAACATATTGTACTTGTTTCCCGGATCACCTAAAATATTGGCAAGGGTATCACGAGGAATAGAAGTCATTGTTGCTTTATTCTTAGCCGGGTTAGCAGTAGCCAAAATCAAAGTATCCGAGTTGCCCTTATCATGTCTGCCTTCAAGTCCTTGATCAACTCCAAGAATCAAAACTGAGATTGGTTGTCTGTTGGCAATACGAGCAGAGGTGGCATAATTGCCACTATCACCATCAATTGCGCTGTGCAAAGCAAAATACATGTGAGCTGCCCAAGCCAGACCCAGGCAAACACACAAAACAGCCACAATACCACAAATCCGTGCGAAAACGCTGCCCTTGAATGCTTTAGTTGGTTCTGCTAAAGCAAGATTACGTTGAAGATTTAGAGAAGAATGTTCTTTATGGTAATCTTCTCTGCGTTTTGAATTTGGATTCATTCCTCTATTTAATCCCTTTCGTATTTTTCCATCTATTATTTTTAACACTTTCAAACTTGAATTAAAATAATATCAATTATAATTAATAATATCTTATTTTTTATTCTTTAGTATAATTTAATTATATATATCAAAAAAGGAGATTTTAAATGTCAATTCCTAAACGAAGTGAAGTTCCCGCAAATCTAAAATGGGATCTAACTAGAATATTTAAATCAGATACTGACTGGGAAGACGAATATACACGTCTTAAAAAAGAAATACCAGTTTTAAACACCTTGAAAGAAAATTTTGTTACATCAGGTACATCATTATATAATGGAATAACTAAAATTTTAGCACTTAGCAGAAGGCTGGAAAAAGTTTACTCTTATGCTACTTTAGCTAGTGATGTTGACACTGGAAACGCACACTATTTAGGTTATGTTGCTCAAGTACAAGGATTAGCCAGTCAATTTGAAGCAGCCACCGCTTTTATGAACCCTGCAATTTTAAGTGTTTCTACCGCAAAATTAGCAGCATTTAAGCAAGAAGAACCAAGATTGGTCAACTATAATCATTTACTTGATCAGATTACCAGAATGCGGCCTTATACTCTATCCGCCAAAGAAGAAAAACTGATTGCAGATGCTGGAGATGCTTTGTCTGCTTCTGACAATACTTATAATGTTTTGACCAACTCGGACATGAAGTATGGTTACACTCAAAATGATAACGGAGAAATGGTGCAGCTTTCTGACGGATTGTATTCTTTATTGATTCAATCTCAAAAGCGTGAAGTAAGAAAAGGTGCATTTGATTCAATGTACGCCACATACGGTCAGTTTGAAAATTCTTTGGCTGCTACCCTGTCTGGTGCTGTAAAAGAACATAATTACAATGCCCGTGTTCATCATTACCAATCAGCACGCGAATGTGCAATGAATGAAAATAGTGTACCAACAGTTGTTTACGATACTTTAATTAGCGAAGTAGACCAGCATTTAAACCTTCTTCATGACTATGTAGCTTTACGCAAACAAATTTTAGGCTTGAACGATTTACAAATGTGGGATATGTATGTTCCTTTAACTGGCAAACCGGCTTTATCTTACACATTTGATGAAGCCAAAAAAGAGGCTAAAAAAGCTTTACGACCATTTGGCGAGGATTATTTAAAGCAAGTTGATTATATTTTTAATAATCGGGTAATCGATGTAGTTGAATCAAAAAACAAGGCTACCGGTGCATATTCTGGCGGATGCTACGATACGGATGCGTATGAACTACTTAACTGGGAAGACAATGTTGATTCATTGTACACATTGGTTCATGAAACAGGTCATTCCGTTCACAGTATGTATACAAGACAAAACCAGCCATATGTTTATGGCGATTATCCTATCTTTGTTGCTGAAATAGCTTCCACAACTAACGAGAATATTCTAACAGAATACTTTTTAGCACATATCACTGACCCTAAAACCCGCGCTTTTGTTTTAAATTATTATTTAGACTCTTTCAAAGGAACTTTATTTAGACAAACGCAGTTTGCAGAGTTTGAACAGCGCATTCATGAACTAGATGCTGAAGGTGAACCTCTAACTGCTGATCGTTTAGATGATATGTACGGTAAATTAAACGAGCGCTATTATGGTGATGCGGTCGAGCCAGGGGGAGAAATTGCTAAAGAATGGGCCAAAATTCCTCATTTTTATTATAATTTCTACGTTTACCAGTATGCTACAGGATTTGCTGCTGCCACTGCTCTGGCCAATAATGTCGTGCATGGTACTGCTGAGCAAAGAAAAGCATACATTAGCTTTTTGAAAGCTGGTTCCAGCGACTACCCAGTTGAAATCATGAAAAAAGCAGGAGTTGATATGACTAAGCCTGATTATTTGGAAGAAGCCTTCACCACTTTTGCCAATCGTCTAGCTGAATTTAAGAAAATTGTCCAAAATAATCTTAAATAACACTTGCAAGTTTTGCTTACAAATAATATAACTGATATGTAAATTATAATTTCTTACATCAAAACCCACTTTCTCTTTAACTGAAAGTGGGTTTTAAATTGTAAAATTTTTTACGCTTTACTTTTGTTACTAAGTTATTGGGCTAAATTGCCAGCAGGTAGGTTAATTTTTATGCTTCCAATACTCTGGCTAAAAAGTCCTGGGCACGCGGAGTTTGCGGCTGTGCAAAAAATTGTTGTGGTGCAGCTTTTTCCTGAATATAGCCGTCTGCCATAAACCATACTTCATCCGCAACATTTTTGGCAAAGCCCATTTCGTGAGTCACAACGACCATTGTCATCCCTTTTTGGGCCAAATCCTGCATTACCTTCAATACCTCGCCTACCATTTCTGGATCAAGCGCCGAAGTTGGTTCGTCAAAGAGCATTACTTCGGGATCCATTGCCAAAGCGCGTGCAATAGCAACCCTTTGCTGCTGTCCACCGGAAAGGCTGGTTGGAAAAGCATCTGCCTTGTCAGCTAAACCTACTTGATCTAACAGCTCAAGCCCTTTAGCTTTAGCATCACTGTCACTCAGCCCTTTTACTTTCATAGGTGCCAATTTGATATTTTCAATAATGCTCATATGAGGAAACAAGTTAAACTGCTGAAAAACCATTCCCATTCTCTCGCGTAATTTATCAAGCTGGTCTTCGCTTAAAGCAGTTAATTCTTTATCTTCAAAAATCACTTTGCCGGAAGATGGCTGATCTAGCAAATTTAAGCACCGTAAAAATGTACTTTTACCAGCACCTGAAGGACCAATTAAGCAAATAACCTGGCCTTCATTGACTTGAGCGTTGATATCTTTTAGAACTTCATTACTACCAAATTTTTTCTGCAAGTGTTCAACTTTAATTACGGGTTTTGCGTTAGTCATGATTCATTTTCCTTTCAATTACTTTCATTAGACTGGATAAACCAAAAGTAATGATGAAGTATAAGATCATTGTGATTACCAATGGCATAACTCCACGATATGTATCAGCCTGGACTACCCGTGACTGATAAATCAAATCTTTGACGCCTATTACCGAAACTATAGAGCTTTCCTTGATTAGAGAAACAAATTCGTTTCCCAGAGCCGGCCAAATATTTTTCATTGCCTGCGGCATAATGACGTAACGCATAGTTGCTGTCCGTGACAAGCCTAAAGAACGAGAAGCCTCTGTCTGGCCAACAGCAATCGAATTAATGCCTGAGCGAATTACCTCCGCTACATAAGCTGCAGAGTTAAGAGAAACAGCAATTATACCGGACAGTAAAGCCGGAATATTTATCACTAATCCTAAGCCAAAATAAACAAAGAGTAATTGTACCATTAAGGGCGTACCACGGATAAATTCAACATATGCTGTCGCAATCGAACGGGCAATTTGATTATGTCCTAACCGCATAAATGCCAATATTGCACCTAATAAGAATCCAAAAAAGACAGAAATTGCGGAAATAAATAAGGTATAGCCAACTCCTGCAATAAAGAAGTCTTTATAGGCCCACATTGAATTGGATGCTTTAACTTCTTTTTTCGTTTTACCACTTGTTAAGTATTTGCCTGCTTGCGGTAAATACTTTTTATTGATTAAATCTTTCTGCTTAATTTCTGCAATTGATTTGTTAGCAGATTTGACTAAACTATTAGCTCCCTTATGAAAAGCAACTGATGTAGCAGATGACTCGGTCTTTAGACCTGCTGGAATCACCATTATGCCATCAGTATTTTGAGCAAAAGCCTCAGCTGTTGCCTTGTCAACAGATACCGCATCAACCTTGTGCGTTTTTAATCCTAAAACCAAGTCGTTGTCTTTATCCATGGTTTTCAGTTTGACATTTTTGGCCTGTTTCTTAAGCATTGTTGCTTGCATGCTACCAGTTTGAGCACCAATTGACTTGCCGGCAAAAGACTTATAATTATGATATTTACCCTTATCTTCTGTTCTTATCAGTAATTTTTGTTCACTTCTATAATATGGTTGACTAAAGGCGACACTTTGAGCCCTTTTAGGTGTTGCATTCATTCCGGCAATGACCATGTCAACTTTTCCAGTTTCAAGACCTACTAAAAGAGAATCAAAGTCCATGGACCGCACTACAAGCTTAACACCCATATCATGGGCAATTTTTTCTCCTACTTCAACATCCATACCTACTATTTTAGATTTGCCGTTAATGTTTTTGACAAATTCATAGGGAGGATAATCTGGACTGGTCCCCATGACTAGCTCGCCTTTTTGTCGGACTTTTCGTAGATAATTGTCAGTTCTTTGTTCAGTTTGTCCTTTATCAGCTGCTGCAGTTTGGGGTAACAGAGTTAACATCAAGACTGCTATCAACAAAGTTTCAAGCAATTTCCACGGTTTCTTCATAATTTTCCTCCATTATTTGTTTTTATTATGACAATTATAAAGATATAAAAAAAGAATTACAACTATTACTTAATAACAATATTTTTTTAAGTAATAAAAAAAGGCTCTATTTATTAGTAAGAACAACTAGTATATAGAGCGATTTTACTATTTAAATTTCCAAATTAATTAAGCTTGAGAAGCACCGGTTACGGCATCTGAACCATTATTTTTCAATTGGTTTTCAGCAGTCACAGGATATGGCTTAACTCTTGAAGGATCAGTATTTGACTTTAAGTTATCAGCCGTATAATTAATATGAGTAATCTTAGCATGTTTAACATCGTCAATTGTCTTGCAGCCGGTCAATTGCATGTCAATTAACAGTTCTTGATTAAGTTGTTCAATAACTGATTGAACACCCTTGGCACCACCCAGTGCTAGACCATATAGATATGGACGGCCAATACCCACCATATCAGCACCAAGAGCCAAAGCCTTAAAGACGTGCGAACCACGGCGAACACCAGAATCAAAGACAATCGGAACCCGATGATTAACAGCTTTCGCAATTTCTGGCAACATGTCAATTGTTGCAGGGCCACAATCTACCTCACGACCACCATGGTTAGTGACATAAATACCGTCAGCACCAGCACCCATAGCGATATAAGCATCCTCAGCACAAACAACACCTTTAACGAATACAGGTAAGCCAGACATTTCCTTGATACGTCTAACATCTTGTGGGCCAATCTTTTGGGCCGAAGAAGCATACATTTGAGCTACAGTTTGGCCTTCACCTTTAGCTCCTTGGTAGCGGGTAAAGAAATCTAAAGGTACAGGATAAGCAAAGTTAGTTCTAAGATTAGCTTCACGAAAGCCAGAAATCAACGCATCTACTGTCAGAAAAATTCCCTTATAGCCGGCTTTCTTAACTGCATCAAAGACCATTTTATTAAAGTCCCAGTCTTTACTAAGGTACAGCTGGAAAAAGCGTGGTGCATCTGGAGCTGCTGCAGCAATATCTTCAACGCTCTTATTTGCATATGTACTGGATGAAAAGAGTGCACCAGCTGCTGCTGCGCCCTTTTGGGTAGCAATTTCTGCATCCTTATGAGCAATTCCGTGACAAGCAATAGGTGAGATCATCACCGGTGTTTTCAGTTTCATGTCCATAAATTCAGTATCTAATTGCGGATGATCCATATTAGTCAAAGCACGCGGTACAATTTGAAAATGGTTGAAAGCTGTAGTGTTGTTACGCCAAGTCCATTCATTTTCAGATCCCGAAGCAATATAATAATATGCTCCTTCAGGCATAACTTCCTTTGCCCGTTCCTCAAGTTCATCGAGGTTGACCATATTTAAAGCTTCATTACGTTCGCTTTGAGGAAAACCGTTATAATAGTATGTCATTATTAAGACTCCTCTTCTTTATTATTATTTCCGCTTTTTATTATACATGTAAATGCATACAAAAGTTAGTGAAATTTTAAAAGGAATGTTTAAATTACAAGATTTATACTATAATTTTTTCACAAAAATAATAGCAGTTTTATCCTTTTAGCCAGCCTTGCTATAATTTATGCTTAATGATGTGAGTGAAATAAGTAACAAGATAAATCGCTACTTCAATTACAGCTATAAAAAAGGTTACAGGCAAATTAGTAATGTAGCCCAGATATAATCCGAGCCAAACGCCAATTAAAGCGAAAAAGACAGACCAAGCGATCATTGACGGAATAGTTTTGCCGAGATAATTAGCAGTAGCAGGTGGCAAAGTCAACAAAATAAACACTAAAAGAGAGCCAACTATTTGTGCGCCGATTGAAACAGACATTGCTAAAGTTATTAAAAAAATCACGCTGATTGCTCCGGTTTTTACCCCATGAGCAAGTGCACCAATGTGATCAAAGGAATCAAAGTTTAGGGGCCGTTGAATACTAAAAATCATTAGTAGCACTATTACGGACAAGACTATTAGTTGAATTACGCCTTGATGGTCAACTCCGATAATACTACCAAACAAGATGTTAGTAGCATAATTGCTGTTTGCACCGGATATTGCCAGAAAAAGAACGCCCAAGCCAGTAAATAAAGCTGAAATTGCACTGATTGAGGATTCTTTTTGCTCGCTATGAAGCGATAGTTCTCCCACACTAATTGAACCAAGCAGCGTAAATAGCAGCATGCCCCACAGAGGGCCAATTCCAAGCCAAACTGCAAACGCAGCTCCAGCAAAACCAATTTCCGACAATGTATGTGCTAAAAAACTAAAATTGCGCGCAACTACATAGACGCCTACTGTACCACAAGTTATGGCAATAAAGGTGCTAGCTAGAAAGGCATTACGCATAAAACCATAGGCAAACATTATTCATATGCCTCCTTAAATTGAGACATTTCACCATGCTCAATTTGACCATGGTTTAAATATAAATAATTCTGCATATATTTGTGAGCTAATGACACATCATGAGTCACAAATAAGACTGTTATTTTATGTTTTGCATTCAAATGCTTGATTAACTTCATCAATTCATCCTTAGCCATAGGATCAAGACTTGCTGTAGCTTCATCTAAAATAATCATGTTCGGATTATCCAGTAAAGCTTGCGCTAAATAAGCTCTTTGTTTTTGACCGCCAGAAGCCTCCCCCATCCGAGTATTTTTAATTTGATACAGGTTGGTTTCTTCTAGTTGCTTTTTTATTGCTTTCTTGACAGTACTACTTTTGATAATAGGGGCATTTAACCCTACAAATGCTTCGATTGATAACGGATATTCAGCATCTATGTTGCGAAACTGAGGCACGTACCCCAGCCGAACATCATCCGCAAACTTAAATTCACCCGCACTAGGTGTCAACATACCCATTAGAATGTTAATTAGAGTTGTTTTTCCTGTACCGTTCGGACCTAGAAGAGCCGTAAGCGAGCCCTTTTCTAACTTAAAATTCAAATTATTGAAAATAGTATTTTTGTCAAATCTCATTGCGAGATTAGTGACTTCTAAAATATCAGACAATTTACATTATTCCCACTTTTATTATTTAAAATTGCCCACTTTGACAAATTGATTAACATCAATCGGGTAATATTTGCGGCCCATAATTTTTACACGACCGCCATACGTACGGACATAGTTGCCACGATACAATTTATTGGTACCAACTCGCTGACCGTTACCATCATAAATATAAGCATTATGACCTAAACATTGAAGTTTACCTTCTACGTTGCTGGCAACGACATATTCATTAATACCTATTTGTAAATATTTGCGCTTTTGAATAGTTAGATCACCATAAATGGTTAGCTTGGAGCCAGCTTTTTTAGTTGGTAAATCCGTTGCTACCCCATTTTTATCATAAACAAGCGCATTATGCATCAGAGTCCTAGTAGCGACCGGTTTTGGCAAAACAGCAGGTTTTTTAGCGGGTACAACAGGTGTTGTAGGTGCTGGAACCTGTGTAACTATCGGATTACTACCAACAGGAGCAGTTGGTATTGCTGAAGCCCCTTGATCATAATAATACTTAACCAGATCAAAGAAGTCATCCATGGAGTAACCCCATTTTGCAAAATAACCATCCGGATCAGTGTGATCAGTTCCGCCTAAAAATTTAGATACAGCATGATGAGACCAAATCGTACCTTTACCATCATGAACAGCATTATCCGGTACTAAATTATACTTGTGCAAAAGCTGCGCAACGTAAACAGCATCATTGTTGACACCTTTGGCAAAATCAGCAAGATTATTTTCCTCACATAATTCCACTTGAATAAAACGATTATTGGCTACAGGGCCTGCACCCCAAACGCCATAATCAGGAGTTGTCATCTGAATAACTCCAGTCTTATCCACAAAAGCATGAACATAGGAATAAATATTCATCCATTCACGATTAAAATAAATAGCTTCATTGTGTGCTGTAGCATTAGGCGTAGCAGTCTCGTGAATAACCACACCTTCGGGCTTGCCGTTGCGATAATTAATTGGATTGGCAGCAGTAAAGTCATTATATTTAATGCCTTCTTGCGCCAAAATTTGTTCCGCAAATGTTACACCGCTATAACTATTTTGTTTTGCAGTGTCATTAATTGTACCAGCCTGAACTGTTACCGGTTGTGGCACTGCCATGGTTATAACAGTTGCCCCCAATGCCAAAACAGCAATCAATTTCTTCATTTTCATCGCCTCATAATAACTACTTTCGGGCTACTTCAGCCAAGTTTTGATAATTATCCTTCATCCAATCTAAATAATTTGTATTATCAGGAATTGTTTCCCTTACTTTTAAAATAGGAATATTTTGTTTTTGAGCCAATTTCAAAAAATTAGTAACAGTTGAACTAGATGTCTGTTCATTGTCCACAAAAAATGCAATTTTTTGTTTTTTAATCCCTTCGGTCATTTTTTGAACGGAGACCGGACTGGGATCAGTATTGTTTTGAATTGCTTTCTCAAAATCTTTATTTGCCACTTTAATATTAACAGATTCTAAGGCATAATCAAAAACAGGTTCACTAACATAAATCGGTTTTTTAACATGATGATTTAATTTAGCAGCAGATCTCTGAATTTGAGCAATCTGGGCTAAATACTTTTTCCCATTTTTACGATAATAACGAGCATGCTCCGGATCTTTTTTACTGAGCCGCTTAACTAAGTAATTAACATACTTAGTAGGCATAGTCAAATCAAACCAGATATGAGGATTATCACCCTTTTTTAATCCCATTAAGTCTTCACCAACGCGCACCGGTTTTTTATCAACTGAAGAAGCCAATTTGTCCATCCAGCTGTCATAACCTAACCCATTTTCCACTACTATGTCAGCATTTGATAATGCTTTAGCATCATTAGTGGTAGGCTGAAAGTCATGAGGATCAACAGATGACTTGGTAATTATTGCTTCTGCTTTACCGTACTTACCCACTACATTTTGAGCAATGTCAGAATAAATATTTGTAGTGGTCATAATAGTAATTTTATTACTTTTATGTGGTTTCTGAGAACAAGCACCTAACGTCAAAAGAACTAAACCCAATAGGGTAATTGCAGTAAATATCTTTTTTAATCTAGTAAATTTCACTAATGTTGTCATTCCTTTTCATTTTGAAGTGCTATTTTAATTAACACGGCAACTTTTTAATTAATTGCAGTAAAAAACCAAAGTTACTTACCATTAATAACCATTATACACTAAAGACGAATTGCTTTAAAATAGCGTACTATTATAGTTATATTACAGTTTTATTGCTAGAAGTAGATAGCATTGTTGTTTCCACTAATCTAAAAAGCGTGCGAAATTTTCGCACGCTTTTTAGATTAGTGGAAACAATTAAACCTTGTAGTGTACTTTCATCACAAAATATTTCCATTAGATTCAATTACCCGCTTGTACCAATAAAAAGAGTCTTTGGGAATTCTTTTTAAAGTCCCGGTACCATCGTCATTCAAATCAACGTATATACAACCATATCTTTTAGACATTTGGTCTGTAGAGGCACTTACCAAATCAAACGGACTCCACATTAAATACCCAATAACGTTTATTCCATCTTTTATTGCTTCAAGAATTTGAAGAATATGTTCTCTCAAATATTGAATTCTATAATCATCATGAATTTTGCTGTGTTCCAAAGTATCCTTAGCTCCTAGTCCATTTTCAACAATGAACAAAGGTACCTGGTATCTGTTCCAATACTCATTCAAGGTAATTCTCAAGCCCAAAGGGTCAACCTGCCAACCCCAGTCAGTTGCTTTTAAATAAGGATTTTTACCACCCACAGCCATATTGCCGTGTTCTTTTTTAGCATTACGAGAACTAGAAATAGTTAAAGATGAATAATAGCTAAAAGATAAAAAATCACATTTCCCATTAGCTAAAACTTTCTCATCACTTTGTTTCATTTTTATCTGTATACCATGCTCTTTAAAATACCGGTTCATAAAACTAGGATATTTGCCTAAAACTTGAACATCTGAAAAGAACAAATTAAAGTTATCTCTTTGCAAAGCAGTCAAAACATCTTGAGGGTCGCACGTTAAGGGATACACCATATCTCTAGCAACCATACAGCCAATGTGAGCTTCGGGATCAATTTTATGCAGTTGCTGTACCGCTATGGCACTGGCAATAAACATATGATGCAAAGACTGAAAGCGAACATTCTTTTTCTCATTTTCGGTCATGTTTTCTTCTATTGCCCCTGTTCCAATAAATCCCCAGGTTGCGGAATTTATTTCATTGAAAGTAATCCAATATTTCACTTTTCCCTTATATCGTTCAAAAACAGTTTCAGAATACATAGTAAAGTTTTTTATGGTTTTTCTGCTCAACCAGCCGTTTTGATTTTTCACTAGTCCTAATGGCAAATCAAAATGATGTAAAGTAATTACCGGTTCAATTTGATACTTTAAGCATTCAGAAATTACTTTGTCATAAAATTCCAAGCCCTTAATATTCGGCTTATCTTCAGTACCATTAGGAAATATTCTGGCCCAAGAAAGTGAAAATCTAAATGCCTTATATCCCATTTTAGAAAGCAATTTAATATCTTCTTTATAATGGTAAAAGAAATCAATGCCTTTTCTTTTTGGATACCTTGAATCATTTAAATCTTTTACTGCAAAAGCAACTGAATCTTTCGTTACAGTGGGCAAAGTCAATTTTTGATTCATTTTTGGCCTAGGTACTACTTCAGTAATTGTAGGTCCTTTATTACCAACATTCCACGCACCCTCAATCTGACTAGCAGAAGTAGCTCCACCCCATAAGAAATTTTGCGGAAAATTTGCTGAATACATTATTTTCCCTTCCAATCTTAAGTCCTAAAAATATTTTAATAATTATTTATTGCTTTTTGGTTCTGAATCAATTTTATTGAAGAAAGGCAGATAAATAAAATAGCTTAAAACACAAATTAAGAATTCATATATTGCCCAAGCAATACTACCTCCACCTGCTAAGAACCCGTGAACTATTATTGGTGTACCTGTAGGGACACCAATTCCAGGAAGTATGGGTAAAATACCAACTTTTATCCCTAAAATGGCAATTATAATGGCAATTAATGGTGTAAGAATGAAAGGAATTGCCAAAATAGGATTCATGACAATAGGAGTACCAAACACTAACGGTTCGTTAATTCCAAATAAATTTGGAATTATAGATAGTTTACCTAAAGTCCTATATTGCTGTTTGTGTGCCCTTAGCATTGCAACACATAAACCGATTGTTAGCCCGGAGCCAGCAAAAGTTGACATGCCATAAATAGCTCCAGTATAAATATTAGGAATTACATGTCCAGCATTAAATGCTGCAAGATTGGCGGCATCTAGTGGCATCCATATTCCTATAAATACTGAGACTACAATCATTACACCATGAATTCCAAAAATCCATAATAGATGAGTGATTAAAACTAACAAAATCATTGTAAATGCATTATTACTTAGTAATGTTAATGGAGTGGAAATAATGGTGAAAATAAAATTATGCAGACTTTGAAATTTAGTTAATGAGAATAAATACCGGATTGCTAGAAAGACAAAAGCAATTATGAATGATGGTATTAATGCTGTGAAAGAGTTCGAAACAGTTGGTGGCACCCCTTCAGGCATTTTGATTGTCCACCCTTTATTTTTTAGAAAAAGATATAACTTAGCTACTATTAATGCTACTAAAAACGATGTAAATAGTCCCTTGGCTCCCAGCCATTCTGAGGGCAAAGAAACTATTGAAGCAGATTTATCTGTATTAAATGGAGTGACAATTAAAAAACTAACTAATGCGATAATACCGGCTTCAATACCATATTTTTTGTTTTCTTGTCCACTTAACTCACAAAATTTATTTGCCACTAAAAAGACCGCATATAAACTAAGAACATTGATAGTAATGTTAGCAGGAATACTAAGTATTGACTTAAGATTTAGTGAAACTAATAATTTTTGATAGGCAGGGATTTGAAGATTATTTATTAAACTTCCAATCGCACCTAAAATAATAATTGACATTGACGATAACAGACCATCAGAAATAGATTTAACATAAATATTATTTTGAATTGTCTGTGCACCTTTTAAAAACTTATCTTGTATTTTCATCTATAAACCTCCAATGTTTTTAGATAAAAGCTATTTAATTGCTATTAACTGATCAGCTATAAAATATTATTATCTATAAACAGTTAACGTTCTATATGCAAAAACCAGAACTTTTCTAACCATTTCACAGATTAATAATTTTGTATACTTTTAATTCAATTAGTATAAAATGATACTAAAATCGACGGACAATTCTTTAAATAATGACAACCTAAAAAGCGTGCGAAATTTTCGCACGCTTTTAGAGTAAGTAAACAATTAAACATAAAACTAATAATTATAAACTATAACCCAACTAGGTGGGCAAATACCGGCACTAACAGATTATCAACTAAAGCTGTAGCAACAACCGCTACTGCAGCAGTAGCTCCCTGAACGGAACCTAATTCTAAAGCAAAAGCAGAACCAATAGTATGTCCTGCAGCTCCCAGTCCTAAGCCTGTACCTAAAGGATCACTGTTCAAGTTAAACCACTTAACCAATTGCTTTCCTAAGGCATAAATAACTACAGCATTAAGTATACATGCCATAGCAGTTACTGAAGCATTACCGCCAATTGCGTTTGTTAATGGCATTGCTACTGCTGTTGTAGCAGACTGACTGAGCATTGACTTTATTCCAACCGCATCCAGTCCGACCGCTTTAGCAACAAGAGTTATTAAAGCCATTGAAATTAACGTTCCAAAAACTAAGCCCAAAAGAATTACTAACCAGTTTTTCTTTACGACATCGTTACGCTTATACAATGGCACTGCGAAAGCAATTGTAGCTGGAGTGATGAACCAGAAAATGATATCACCTCCGGGTTTATAGGCTTTAGTATAAATAGTGGCAGTTGTAACGTTGAAATACTTCGCCAGAACAATTAAAACTGCTATTCCTAAAACCATGGCTACAAATAACGGTTGAAAAAGGAAAAAGCCTTTAGACTTCTTAAACAACCATTGACCAATTAAAAATACAATCAGAGATAAGAAAACGCCAAATAGTGGATTGGTAATGTATTTCATTATTTAACATCCCCCTACTTTTTTATGGTCAATAACGGTTAATTGGTTATTGGTTATTTTTTCTATAACCCAGCTAAAAAATTTAGTAGTATATGCAGTAACAACCAATAAAATAATGGTAGAAGCTATTACTACTATAATTAATTGCAAGCCCTGTGCTTTCATAATCTTTAAATTTCCGGCCAGTGAAATTCCAGAGGGAACAAACATAAACCCAATTAGAGAAATTAATGCGCTGCCGAAAGAATCAACCCACTCAACCTTAATTACATGAAATGTCAGTAAAACGTAAAGCAGGACTAATCCTATTACCGGAGTAGGTACTGGAAAAGTTTTAGGCATCAGGTCAGAAATTATCTGGGCAGTAAACAAAATTGCCGCATAAATAAACATCTGAACTAAAATTGGTGCTGATTTTGTCTTTTCTTTTTTCATAAAAATCGCTTTCCTTTCTCATTACAGCTTTCTTGCTTTCAAGTACTAAGATAATAGCTAATTTGAGTTCTGTAAGCGATTTAACTGCGAAATGCAAAAAATGACCTGTGAATTACACATGAGCAAACTCACAAGCCATTGTTATCAGATTAAATTTACATACCCAGTTGTGCATTTAATTCTTTGCGATAAGATCTGCCAACTTGAATTTTAGAATTGTTGTCCATGATTAATAAAGAAGTATGATTAAACCAAGGTTGAACTTCTTTAATATTTTCAATATTTACTATTGCATTGCGATGAACTTGCATAAAGCACGAGTCAGTTAAACGCTCCTTCAGCCAAGATAATGTTTTACGCGTTTCGTATTTTTGCTTTTCAGTTTCAATTGTTAGTACACCGTTATTGACTGTTGCTGCTATTATTTCAAGTTTTTTAACGACAACGTTACGATCCTCAAGCTCAATACTTAAAACTTCACTTTCTGCTTTTTCATGTTGCACAACACTGTTACTTTTAGTTTTTAACACCTTTTCTGCTTTTTGCAAAGCTTGGTCAATTCTTTCCTGCTCAAATGGTTTGAGAACATAATCTAGTGCTCCCACATCAAAAGCTTTAACTGCATAGTCATCATATGCCGTTGCAAAGACTATCATGGGTGAATAATTTAACTGTTTAAGCTCATCTGCTAATTCAAAGCCATTCTCTTCATTAAGTGAAATATCCAAAAATAACAAGTCAATTTCATGTTTGAGTAAAGTTCCCTGTGCTTCTTTAATATCTTCTGCTTGATAAAGTTTTACACTTTTTTTATTTAAAACCGGACTCTTTTTAATCAAGTAAGATAATTCAGCGCGAGCTAATGGCTCATCGTCAACTATCAGGATTTTCATTTTAAGCATCCCCTCTAACTTCTAAATTCATTTTTTGGCATTTTTCAACGGTATCTCAGCTTTAAAAGCAGTACCATTCTCACCAGTTTGGATTTGTAATTGACTATTAGTACCGTATAAGCCTATCAGACGTTTATTTAAATTATAAAGTGCAGTACCGCTGCCACCGGATTCACCAATTGGTTCTTTACCCAGTCTTTTTAAAATATTTGGTTTAATACCAATACCATTGTCTTTAACCAAAATTATAAAATATTCATTTTTAGAGCTTAAATTTATAATGACTTTATTACCAGTTTTTCTGCCCTTAAATGCATGTTTAATGGCATTTTCCACAAATATTTGTAAACAAAATGATGGTAATAATGTATTATCCGGTACAGTTATTTGATAGTCAACCGTGAATTTATGAGGAAAACGCAGCTCTTCAATTCCAATATATGCACTGACATACCTTTTCTCCTGCTCAAGAGTGATTTCTTTTGCCTGCCCATTTTTTAAACTTAGTCTAAAAAATGTGCTAAGTTCCATTAATGCTCTGTGAGCTTCATCAACATTTACTCTCATTAACGCACCAATAGTATTAATAGCATTAAAGAAAAAGTGCGGATTTATTTGAACTTGCAAAGCTCTAATTTCTGCTTCATTCACTAAACTTGTCTGCTGCTCAGCAATCCCAATGGCCAATTGACCTGAAAAAATCATGGCTAGTCCGCGAACTAAATTTTCTTCAACTACTGTCATTTCTTGTTCTGCACAAAAATAGAGTTTTAATGCACCAATAGTTTTTTTATTCACCTGTAAAGGACAAACAATTGCGGAAGTTAAGGGACAGTCTTGATGAGGACAGCCAATTTCATTTTTGGAATGTGCCAATTTTTCTTTGCCGGTAGCAATAACAGTCTTGGATAAGTCGGTAATTACTGGTTCTCCAGCTATGTGATGGTCTTGGCCTGCACCAACATGAGCTAAAACATTAACTCGATCAGTTAGACCCACAGCATCAAAATTAGTGTATTTCTTGATGATTTTACAAACATGTTTAGCAGAATCAGAATCAAGGCCATGACGAAAATAAGGCAACGTTTTGTTCGCCAGTTCCAGAACATCCTTGGTCTGAACAACACGAAGTTGACGCTCATTAGACAAATAAGTCTTCAAAATTTCAATGAATAAACAAGACCCAACCGTATTCAGCAAAATCATAGGTACAAAAATTAATTTGATTAAACCAAATCCATGAAAAGCAAAAATAAAAATCATTTGAATTAATTCTGCTAAAAAAGACAAGATAGCCACCCAAAATGTTGATGGGTATAAATTATTTTTCTTAACCTTATCACCTAAAATTCCGATTAAATATCCAATTAAGACTGAACTTACAATATAAAAATAGTCAGAAAAGCCACCAAAAATGACTCGATGCAATCCACCTACTAAACCAACTAAAAGTCCTACATAAGGTCCCGCGGTGAGACTGGCAGTAGTAATAACTAGCATTCTTGTATTAGCAATCGAGTCGGTTTGGGGTAAGCCCGTAATAATCAAAGGAGTAAAAATTTCTTTTGAACTCGAAATTTCTACACCAGTGAGATTCGCAATTACCACAAAGAGCGAAAAAATAATGAATAACCAAATTTGTGATTTTAGTGTCCTTTTCTCAATTAAATCCCTAAAAAAACGCATGTTAACAAGGAGAAACGCCAGTATCATAATAATACCAAGGCGTTCTGATAATAATATGAATAGATTGAACACGTCTTTCTCCAATCTGCAAATCAAGTCGGAATTAACCTTTTATATCATATTAGTATGGCAAATTTTTCAGTTTAAGCAATAGAAATCGCATTCAACTGCTCAAAATAATGTTTGAAATGATAAAATTAGGGGTTTAAATTTTTTCAGTATACTTAAACTAATTTTTAGTCAGAAAAAAGCACTAAGCCAACTAACAGCTTAGTGCATATTTTTTAACTCTCAATAGCATCTAAAATTGAATTTATTTTTGATCTTGGTTGTCAACAGGCTTTTTCCACAAACCTAAGATTACACCTGCAACAATGGAGCCAATGATAGTAGCAACAAAGTACAGTAAAATGTGGTTAGCAAGTGGAGATACCCAGAGACCACCGTGAGGTGCAGGAACACCAATGCGCCATAGACCTACTAAGGCACCGCCAACGGCAGATCCAATAATACATGAAGGCAAAACGTGTCCTGCATCAGCTGCAGCAAACGGAATAGCACCTTCAGTAATGAATGAAAAGCCTAGAATCCAGTTGGTTAAACCAGCGCGCCGTTCATCCATAGTGAACTTGTTCTTAAAGAAAGTTGTACCGATTGCAGTCGCAAATGGCGGTACCATGCCTCCAACCATTACGGCAGCCATCATTACTGCGGCAACCGTTGAATGAGGGTCATTAGCAAAAGCACCGGAAGCAAAAACGTAAGCGGCTTTGTTGAAAGGTCCACCCATATCAATTGACATCATGGCAGCTAAGATAGTGGTTAAAACTACTAAATTGCCAGTGCCCATTTGGTTTAAGAAATTAGTAATCGCAAAGTTAACGGCACTAAAGATTGGGTTAACAATGTAGTACATAATAAGGGCAATGAAGAGCAGGCCTAAGATTGGGTAAATCAGCATCGGCTTCATTCCTTCAAGAGACTTCGGCAACTTGGCGAACAATTTCTTTAAGCCGACTACTAAATAACCAGCAATAAATCCAGAAGCAAGTCCGCCTAAGAAACCGGCAGGAGATTTGGCATTAGTTACCACATTGGCAACATAAGCACCACCATAGGCACCACTATAAACTGTGGCCATGAAACCACCGACAAAACCAGGCATTAATGCCGGCAAGTCTCCGATTGATTCGGCGATGTAACCTGACAAAATCGGCACCATGAAGGCAAAAGCCATGTTTCCGGCATTATTTAAGAAAATAAAGGCAGGAGATTTAGGACCACCAGCGTAGTTTTCCACAATAAAGGAAATTGCCATTAAGATACCGCCACCGATAACAAATGGCAACATGTGAGAAACGCCGTTCATGAGGTTCTTGTAAATTGAACCCCAAATACCTTCTTTAGCATTGCCACTGTCATCGCTACTCGTTTCACCGTTTGAATGGTAGACACTGGCTTTAGAAGCCAAAATGTCATCAATCAATTCATCAGGTTTGTTGATACCGTCAACAACGGGACGAGAAATTAACGGCTTGCCATCAAAACGAGGCATGTCAACTTTCTTGTCTGACGCAATAACAACCCCTTGAGCACGGCTAATCTCATCGGCAGTCAATTTGTCCTTGACGCCTTCTGAGCCGTTGGTTTCGATACGTACATCAACACCACGCTTTTTACCAGCTTTAATTAAAGCTTCTTGAGCCATATAGGTGTGGGCAATACCGTTAATACATGCGGTAACACCGACAATTAAAGGCTTCTCTACCTTATTAGTTTCACTGGTACTTGCAGCTTGTTCTTTTTCGGCTTTTTTAGCTTCATCCTTTTGCTGTTCCGCATCTTCAAAAAGTTGGATCACTTCTTCAGGAGTTTGCGCTTTTTTAAGAGCATTAACCAGATCAGGGTCAATTAATAAGCCGGACAATTTAGCTAAAGCTTGTAAGTGAGTATTGTCAGCGCCATCTGGAGCAGTAATCATAAAGAATAAATGAACTGGTTGACCGTCAAGCGAATTGTAGTCAATCCCCTTTTCACTTTTAGCAAAAAGCACGCGCGCTTTGTTAATTGTCTTATTCCGAGCATGTGGCATCGCAATACCATCGCCAATACCCGTGGTAGATTCGTTTTCACGAGCCCAAATTGACTTAATGAATTCATCTTCGTCATTGACGATGCCGGTTTTGACTTCTAAATCAGCCATTTCTTTAATAGCATCTTCTTTGTTAGTCGCTTTAAGCGCCATAATCATGGATTCAGGAGCCAAAATATCTTTAATTTTCATTTAAATTCTCCTCAATTTACGAAATTTCTTCAACATTAATTTGTGGCAGCACCGCATCAATCTGACTTTTAACGGCAATATCTTTAGTAAAAGCTGTGGCAGCACCACAGGCCATACCGATACGGAAACTTTCTGCTGGATCATTTGTTTTCACATAAGTACCAACAAAACCAGCTATCATAGAGTCTCCTGCACCAACCGAATTGACTGCAGTTCCAACAGCTGCTTTAGCATGATAAAAATGCTTAGGGGTTATCAAATAACCACCCTTACCAGCCATGGAGACCATAACATTTTGTGCACCCAAGTTAAGCAATTTGCGTGCACATTCAAGCATCTTTTTGTCAGAATTAAAAGTAGTATTAAATAAATCAGCTAGTTCATGATGATTGGGTTTAATTACAAGTGGTTTGTAGCTTAAAGTATCGAGTAATGCCTGACCGGTAGTATCAATCACAAAATCTGCTTTGGCCTCTTTTATAGTAGGCAAAAGTTTTTTGTAAAAATCTACTGGTAAGCTGGGAGCTAATGAACCACTTAAAACTACTATGTCACCTTTTTGCAAGTCATTTAGTCGCGCTTTAAAAGCAGTTATTTCCTGCTCTGTAATATTAGGCCCGGCAGCATTAATTTCTGACTCCTGCTCTGCGTGCACCTTCACATTAATGCGGGTCACATCAGAAATAGTAACAAAATCGTTAACAATGCCGCGCTGATTAAGTTGGCGTACCAGCTCTTTGCCAGTAAAGCCACCCACAAAACCCCAGGCAGTATTATCAATATCCAGCTGATTAAGTATTTGTGAAACGTTAATCCCTTTACCGCCCGCCAAAAACGAGCAGTTATTAGCGCGATTAACTTCACCACGGTTAACCTGCTTTAATTGAATTACATAATCCAAAGCAGGATTAACGGTAACCGTATAAATCATTAGCAAATCTCCTTCAGTTTAATTTTGACAGGCAGTAATTTTTTCTCTTTTGCACTTAACGCAGTAGTGAGAACTGTGACGTTTTTGACTTGCGCAAAAGTAGCAAAACTGCACTCGCCAATTTTAGAAGTATCGGCCAAAATATATGTCTGATTAGCTTGAGCAATTGCTGTTTTTTTAATTGCGGCTTCTTCAGTATCAGGTGTGGTTAGATTGCCACGGTCATCAAGTCCATTTGTGCCTACAAAACTGGCGGAAAAGTTCATCCTCTGCAGTTGTTGCAGAGCAGCTTGTCCCACTACCGCATGTGTATTTTCTTTGATTCGGCCACCCAAAAGTATAGTCTCAATCCCATGGTTAATAGCACAAAGTGCAGTTTCTAAACCATTAGTCACAACGGATACTCGTGGAATATCAGCAATAAAAGGAACCATCTCATATGTTGTTGTTCCTGCATCAATAAAAATATAGTCATATTGATGCACAAAATTCTTAACAGCATATTGAGCAATCAGCTTTTTATCATTATGGTTCATAGATAACCGAATATGTTGCGACACATCATGAGTAAAACTTTTGACTGACTGGGCACCGCCATGCACCCGTTTAATCAAACCTTTTTCTGCCATTTGATTTAGATCTCGTCTAATGGTTGACTCTGAAGTTGAAGTTATTGAGCAGAGATCACTAACACGGCATAAACCATGCTGGTTAACGAAATCCTCAATCACTTTTTGCCTTTCAGGCGTTAACATATATTTCACCCCAGCGAGTATTTTATGCGCTTTAATAATTAAAAGCAATCATTTTCAATCATAGTTTGTCACTTTCCTGCAAAATCGTTCATTTTCAGCAAAAAAAATAGAAATCGCATAAATTATGCAACTTCTATTATGCTAATCAAAACAATTTCCAGTTAAAAATAGTCATAAAAACTTACTTTACCGTTTAAAAATTCCAATTTACTGGAACTCAGTTTTTTTATTAATCCTAAATTTATTGCTTGCTTTAAAGTTAAATGGCCTAGTAAAACCTTTGTCCAGTTAGTTATTGACCCATTAAAATCAGGTTTGGCACTGGTTTTAACGCAACTGGTTTCACCAGAATTATTCACCAGATGCCAAACCCCAGCGTTCCACGGACAAATGTCATCCTCTGTAACTTCTAAATTGGCAGTTCTTTCACCAACAAACTTCACGGCAGACGCAATTTCCCCAAAGTCAACAATTCTTGACATCATGTAAGGCCGAATACTAATGCTTAAGCCACTTTGATCAGGAAAATATTCCTCAAGCAATGAATCTTCTGGTGCTGTAATTTCAAACTCGGTACATGAAGATATGTGACCACCAATAAAATTAAGCAATGCCGTGATGGCAGTGGCGTTTGTATAATATATTTCGTCAACCTTAAATTTTTTGTTTGCAAAACGATAAAACATATAGGCCTGAGGAGCTTGATTTTCATCAACATAAATAACAATGTTTCTATCAGGATAATAAGTTTCCAGTCTGTGCCACCACCATTTTGCTCTAATAACTGTATTACGTTCCTCACCTGCATTAATTTGCTTTTGGTATAGCTTTTTTATCAAACTGCTTAATGTCGGATTGCTCCAATTACCTCTTACAATTTTGCCAGTCTTGGGTAACTTGAAATACTTAAACATTGTAGGTTTAATACTATATGTTTTTTGATAAATACTATTTTCATAACCATATTGCTGATAAAATGTTTCGGACCACGGTGCTAAATTAGATAGTGAAACACCTTCGTCATGAAGATCTTCCAGTATTTCTTTCATTAGTTTGGAAATATCTCCACGGCCGCGATTTTCCGGATATGATGAGACATAGCCAATTCCTGACATTTTAATTTGATGATCAAAAATCTGACTTGCAAAATGGATCGCCATAATATAACTTGCAAGTTTACCATCATGAAAAATGCCATAACTGTCACTGTGCCGATAACAACTCATAAAATTATTATCTTTTTTCAGATCATTAGTTTTTAAAAAGGCATATTGAATTAAAGGGACAACTTCATCTAAAATTTCATTAGTTTTATCTAGTTTCATTAGTTTTCATTTCCTCAGCTAATATTTATTTTTACGCGCTTTAAAGAACGGTTCAATGCTTGCCAGTCAATTTCTAACTATAATCAATCAGCAATTTTATAATACCGTTTTCATAAAAATTGATCTAGCTTAAATTAATTGGCCTATGCGTCTTTAGCTATACTCATAATTATATGAACAGAATAATATTATTTTGGTCTAACGTATAAGCCGATTGATATTTTTGCCACAATATACCTTGTCAAATTGGTCCAGCCACTAATATGGTAAAATTAAAACACTATATTAATAAAAGAAAGGTCAAAAAGCAGTTATGAAAGACGAACAATCTCCAGCATCATATCCCAAGATTTCTAGTAAGCATCACATGAGAATTCACTGGAAACAGTTTTTTAAAAGTTCAGATAATACTTTAGTCAAGGATATTACCCTGGTAGAAAAAGGATCTTTAGTCGGTAGAATAGGTATAATGCTGCTGCAATGTGGCACTGGAGCTTGGCGTGTCCGCGATTCGATGAATACCATTGCACGTGCACTTAAAATCACTTGTTCAGCCGACATTGGTTTAGTAACTATCAGTTATACCTGTTTTGATATTGATAACAAATCATATTCGCAGACACTTTCTTTGCCAACTACAGACGTAAATATGAATAAGTTAAATGAAATGGAAGATTTTGTCCGCAAATTTGAAACTGAAAATGATCACTGGACAATTGGCGCAGTTCATCATAAATTGAATCAAATTGAACGCCATACTCAAAACTATCCCCTAATTATTTCCGCTTTGAGTGCAGGTTTAGCATGTGCCAGTTTTATTTTTTTACTTGGTGGTGGCTTGCCAGAAATGTTTTGTACATTTTTAGGTGCTTTTGTTGGTAACTATTTACGTCAACTAATGGGTAAAAAGAAAATTACACTTGTTGCCAAAATAACTGTCGGTGTGGCGGTTTCCTGTGCTGTATATTTCCTATGCTTTAAATTAGGAGCAATAGTTTGGGGCTGGAGCAATAATCATGCCTATGGCTATATCGGCTCAATGCTCTATGTCATTCCCGGTTTTCCTTTTATCACATCTGGTCTTGATATGTCTAAACTTGATATGCGGTCAGGACTTGAAAGACTGGCCTATGCGATATTAGTAGTTATGATTGCTTCAATGGTAGGCTGGGGCATGGCTACCTTACTTTCTTTATCACCAGGTGCTATGCCAAAACTAAATCTTAATCCGGCTTTATTAACAATGCTTAGAATAATTGCTAGTTTTTGTGGCGTTTTTGGCTTTTCAATTATGTTTAATGCTAAATTATCAATGGCAACAGTTGCTGCCGTAATTGGTGCCCTGGCAAATACTCTGCGTTTAAGTCTAGTTGAATTTAACCATGTTCCAGCCGCTCTAGCAGCATTCATCGGAGCTTTATTAGCAGGACTAATTGCCAGTTTCGTACGTGATAAAGTTGGCTTTCCCCGTATTGCAATTACTGTTCCCGCAATTGTCATAATGGTTCCTGGCTTATACATGTATCACGCTGTCTTTAATTTTGTCATTACTAACATTAATGTCGGTGCTTATTGGATTATGGATGCTTTGATGATTATTACTGCCCTGCCGATCGGCTTATTAACAGCCCGCATTTTAACAGATGCAAAATGGCGCCATTGTGACTAAAATACTTAACTGGAATTTTTAATTATTTTACCTAACTAGATTCTTAGTTAGGTATTTTATTAGGAACATATACACTTATCTTCCTTAATTTGTTCGCTTTTTACTCTATTTTTATTATTAAAATTGTGCTAAACTAAAATAACAAGTAAAAATCAAGAACATTATCTAAGGAGGATTACATGAGTTCAGTCGTCACACCAGAATTTACACGGGGCTTGCCTAAAGCCGAATTGCATTTGCATATCGAAGGAACATTAGAACCTGAATTGAAGTTAAAGTTAGCCAAGCGTAATCATGTAGATATAGGACAAACTACAATTGAAGATGTCCAAAAGACTTATAATTACCATGATTTGGCATCATTTCTATCTGTCTATTATCCAGCAATGAATGTTTTACAAACTGAAGAAGACTTTTACGATTTGGCTTGGGCCTATTTAACTAAGGCTGCCGCCAACAATGTTCGGCATGTAGAATTATTTTTTGACCCCCAAGCTCACACTAGCCGCGGTATCCCATTTGAAGTTGTACTCAATGGCCTTTATCAAGCTACTGTTGATGCACGTGCATTAAACGTTGACGCTCACCTAATCATGTGCTTTTTACGCGACTTTTCTAAGGAATCTGCTAGAAAGACCTTGCGAGAAGGTCTTAAGTACCGTGATAAGATAATTGGCATTGGACTTGACTCTGATGAACATAACAATCCGCCATTAAAATTTGCTCGCCAGTTTGAAGACGCAGCTGCGGCTGGACTGCACATCACTACTCACTGTGACATTGATCAAAAAGATTCAATTGAACATATTCGTCAGGCTTTAGAAATTATGGAAGTTGAGCGACTTGACCATGGTACCAACATTGTGGAAGATCCAGACCTGGTTGAATTAGCCGCCAAAAGACAGATTGGCTTAACTTCCTGCCCGTTATCTAACAGCTTTGTTTCACCAGAAATGAAGGGTAAAGAAGTAATCGATCTTTTGAATGCGGGAGTAAAAGTTTCTATTAATTCAGATGATCCTGCTTACTTTAAGGGCTATATCAGTGATAATTATTATGCTTTGGCACAAAAATTTGATCTTTCACGAGATCAAGTTGTACAACTTGCTAAGAATTCTTTTGAGACCTCTTGGATTAGCCAACGCCAAAAGCAATTATATTTAGATGAAGTAGATCAATTTGTAGCACAATTTAATTAAGTTTTCGACTGTAAATATCACACAAAAAAGGTAGAATTTTTCTACCTTTTTTATTACTACAGATTTTCATACATTAAACTAATCGAATGAAATTTAACGCTATTTTGACCAATTGCTCTTAAACCGATTACTACACCTGTAAAAGGCGAATCACTAACTTCATTAGTAAAATGTCTGGTCAGCATACTGGTTTTAGCAATTTCAGTTTCATCATCCTTTAAAATCACACAATAATTTTCTTGTCTCATTTTTAAAATAAATTTGATTGTAGTGCCTCTTATTTTACCTTTAAATTCTGCTCAATTTTCAAGTCGCTGTCTCGTTTGCTTATTTGAATTATATTTTGCTCATTATTATACAAAACTGCAAAATAATGTGCGTCATCTTTATAGACAGTTAATCCAGCTAAATTATTACTCAGCCCTTCAACCTTTAAGCAAAAGGAGAATTCACCCTTAAATTCAGTTTGCGCAAAACCAATAAAAGAAGGTGCAAGTTGGCTCACCTGAGACACTTTAAGAGGCAGCATATTAGCCTTTAATGTTAATTTGTTTTTTACAAGCTGATAATCAGGTAATCCTGCCACAGAAAGCAAATTATCTGCACCAAAGTACTCCTCACTATGCGATTGTAAATTAGTTTATAATGGCGCGGTCACATTAACCGTTGCCTTGCCAATTTTTTCTTTTTTATTAACTTCAATTTTGTTGGCATCCCAATTGACAGGAAATAAAATTGTCTCACGTCCTAGTAAGGTGCGATGAATATGGGGCGGCTGTCTGGTCGTAAGTGCAACTAGACAGAATCTTTCTTCATCTATTTGAACTATATCCGCGTGACCAACGCACTGAAGCTCATTTTTGTAATCACGGTTTGTCAAAATGGGATTATTAAGGACGCTGTGGTAAGGCCCATCAATGTTATCAGCAACTTGCATTGTTACCATATGCCCTGAACGAGTTCCTCCTTCTGCTAAAAGAAGCCAGAACTTGCCAAATTGATAATAGTTATGCGGTCCCTCAGGATCGCGGCCACCAGTGCCACAACTAATTATTTTTTCTTCACTTAATATTCTTCCAGTGTCCGGATCTAACAAAAATTGCATTATTTTACCGGCTTCTGTTATTTGCAGATAACACTTATCATTCAAAAATGTTAAGGAAGGATCGATGCCCATTCCCTCTTTTATCCAAATAGGCTGCGACCAGCCTTGACTGGGATTTCGGGTTTTGACAATAAAAGTGCCTTTGGGTATAAAAGCACAAACGATATAAAAAACACCATCATGAAAACGAATAGTAGGAGCAAAAGCGCCAAGAGAGTTTTTAAGATTGCCATACGGATAATGTTTTGCAGTGCTTTTATCTATCACGTGACTTACCAATTGCCAATTTAGCAAATTTTTGCTTTGATAGACCGGTAATCCGGGAAGAAACTCAAATGTTGAGGTAACTAAATAGTAGGTATCGCCAACTTTACAAATACTGGGGTCAGGATGAAAACCTCTTAAAACTGGATTTTGATATTTCATAGTTATTCTTTCTTAATTAAGTTTTTACTAATCAACTAAGGTAAAATCCTGTGCCAAACAGTCCCGTGAATTACTGCCGATATATAGAGTAAATTCCCCGTTTTCTAAGACTTTTTCACCTGTATTATCAAAGAAAGTCAATTGCTTAGGACTAATATTAAAACTGACAGTTTTCTCTGTATGAGCTTTGATATTTATCCTCTTAAAATCAATTAACCTTTTTACCGGCTGAACAATCGTGGCTACTTTGTCGTGCATATAAAGCTGAACTGTTTCCTCACAGTCCCAGTCACTGTCATTTTTTAGCACCACTTTAGCTACAATTTGTTCAGCATGATGCAGTTCTTTTTTATCTAAACTCATCTTTTCGTAACTGATATGACCATAAGATAGGCCATAGCCAAATGGATATAAAGGTTCAGCAGGAGCATCCAAATATTTTGATAAAAAGCGACCAACATGTTGCGAATCATGAACGGGACGGCCAGTTGACAAGTGATTATAATAAAGCGGTTCTTGTCCTGAACTGTACGGAAACGACATTGTTAATTTTCCAGAAGGATTGGCTTTGCCAAATAAAATATCTGCGATTGCTGCCCCACCTTCAGTTCCAGGGAACCAGCATTCAAGAATACTGTCAACTTTGTCTTTGACATTTGTTAACACTAGTGGGCGGCCACTAATAATTAGTAGAACTACTTTTTTACCTAATGCAGAAATTTTATCAATCAAATCTAACTGATTAGCTGGTAAAGAAAGATTCGTTTTTGAACCTGCTTCTCCGGCTTCAAGGGTACTTTCTCCCATTGCCAAGATCACAACATCTGATTCTCGGGCTGCTTGAAGTGCTAATTTGTTATTATTCTTTTCTTTCTCTTCAGTTGAAATGACCTGAGAAATTGCTTCATCAGACGGAAAACCCATTTCTTTCAGCATCTGGCGACTACGGTTAATATCTGTCCCCTTGGCGGTTTTAATATCAGGCACATAGCGTTTTAGTCCCTCATAAATTGAAATGCTGTCTTTAGATTCACCATGTACAGCCCACATTCCCAGCAAAGAATGTTCGGTACTGTACGGTCCTATCAACGCAAATTTCTCATTTTTATTAAGGGGTAAAACATTATTTTTATTTTGGAGCAATACCACGGCTTCTGTGGCAATTTTTCTGGCCAGATTCCGTTTATCTTCGGATAAAACACTTGCCTTTTCTCTAGCTAGCGATGTTCCCCGATAAGGATCTTCAAACAAACCAAAGTCATTTTTCAATGATAAGACACGCCAAACGGCTGCATCAATTTTCTTTTCGTCTAATTGACCATTAGTTACCAGCTTCTTTAAACCGTTAGCATAACACGGCGATTTCATATCTATGTCGACAGTAGCATCCAAAGCTTTATAGGATGCCTCAACTGTATTTGCAGCAAATCCATGTTTAACCAGTTCATAAATTGAAGCATAATCGGAGATAATAATACCCTTAAAGCCCCAAGCTTTTCTGAGCAAGTTATCCAACAATTTCTTATCTGCAGTCGATGGAACACCATTTAAAGCTGCCAAAGAAGTCATTGCTAATTTTGCACCAGCTTTTACCGCTGCTTTATAAGCAGACAAATAATTCTGATAAAGGTTGCTAATTGACATATCAACAGTATTGTATTCTCTGCCAGATTCAACCCCACCATAGCCAGCAAAGTGCTTAAAGCAGGCTGCTACTCCTTTATCGTCCTCTATTTTTTCCTGAAAACCTTCAACCATTGCCTCAGCATATTTAGAATTAAGGTATGGATCCTCACCGGGAGATTCTAAGACCCTACCCCATCTGGCATCATGTACGGTATCAAGCATAGGAGCATAAGCAACCTGAATACCAGCAGCTGAAGCTTCATCCGCTGCCGTAGCAAAGGCCTTTTTGATGATTTCCGGGTTCCAGGTTGCACCTAAGCCTAAGGGAATTGGATAAATTGTTTTATAACCATAGATTACATCGGACATAAACATCACAGGAATATGATGTGGCTGTCTTGCCATCTGTTGGTCCTGTACTTTTCGAGTAGCCTCAGCTCCAGCAACGTTGAGAACCGATCCGGTTAAGTCAACCATTTTCTGTGAAATACCTAATTTATCTCGCGGACCGTATGAAATATCGTTTGCTTGAAAAAATTCCCCTGATAATTGGATTAACTGTCCAATTTTTTCGTCAAGGCTCATTTCCTTCAGTAGTAGTTTTAATTGTTTTTCTTCCATAATATATACCATATACCTCCTAATGAAAAAGAGGTTTATTGCAACCTCTTCTATTATATAGTCTATTTAGCTGCATTTTGTTCTTGTGCTAAAGCTTTCTTGTCTGCTCTTCTAAACCATGGATACCATAGAATTGGTGAAATCACTAACTGGATCAGCAGAACTAAAATAACAATTGAGATATGTCCCCCTAATAATGCGTGCACTCCTAGTGGCAATCCAAATACTGCCTGAGCACCCGTACATCTAGCAACTATGCCTAGTTTAGTTAACAAACCAGCTATCATGACAACAATAGCATTATTTGTCACAAACGGCACAAAGAAATCAAAATTAAGAACTAATGGAGTACCGAAAATTACAGGTTCAGTAATTCCAAACAAGGCAGGAACAATTGAAATTTTACCTAAAGTCTTATATCTCTGACTCTTAGCAATAAAAAGCATTAGTAAAACCAGACCTAAAGCTGTTCCGCCCCAAGTGTAAAAATTAAAGAAGGCATAGCCATAAATGTTAGGAACAGAACGACCGGCTTTGTATGCTGTTAAGTTTTGCATATCAAGTGCCATCCAAATAGGAACAACAATTGGTGTTATTACGTTTGTACCATGAATACCAAAGAACCAGACTAATTGTTCAATTAAACAAATTAGAACCATAGCCCAGAATGAACCACCAATATTTTGTAAAGGTGCTTGAATGATAGTAAAAATTAGTTGATGAAAACTGCCAAATGGAGTAACACTAAATCCTAAGGCAACAATCGCAAAAAATACACCTAATAGTAAAGTAGGTATTAAAGCGGCAAAAGTATCAGATACCATTGGCGGAACACCAGCCGGCATTTTAATAGTCCACTTGTGCTGTTTCATGTAAACATATGATCTACCCACAACAATACCAACTATGATTGCTGAAAAAAGACCATCAGCACCAATCCAGGTAACTGGAATTGCTGTAACATTTTTGATACTTCCAAGTGGTGTAATGATCAAAAATGACATTAACGAAATAATACCTGCACTGGTGCCGTCATCATCTTTGAGAAACATCCCCGCAATATGTTTAGCCATTAAAAAGGCAACATACAAAGCAATAGCACCAATAGTGACTGAGTTGACAAATCCCATAATTTTTGCCAGCTGCAACATTTTCCACTTGCTGGCGTAAACCGCAATTAAAGTAGCAAAGGATCCGATGATCATCGGCCCTAAGGTGGCCATCATTGCACCCATAACTGCTTGCAGGTATTTATTATTTCCTACCCTGTCAAACCACGGTTGCATTCTTTGAAAAAACTTTGTCATTTTTTCTTTCATAAAAAACTCCTCCTTTTTGCTCCCGTTATTTCATTAAATATAGTAAAGCGATTTCAGATGTGTTAAAATACATTTTCCAGAGGAAAAAGCTGTAAAATAATGACCTTCCATTATAACATTATGCGAGGTGATAACAATGTCCTATATCCAACATGAAAAAATCAGCAATTCAAAAAAGTTACCTTTCAAGATTTTTAATTTTCACGCCCACAATTTGAACAGAGTAATTCCCTTACATTGGCATCAAAGCACTGAATTACTATATTGTGCTCAGGGTAAACTTGAAGTGAAACTAAAAGATCAAAGTTATTTGCTATGCAAAAATGATTTTGTAGTAATTAATCCGTATCAAATTCACTCAACTCAAAGCCCACAAAAAAACTGGGTATTATGTATTCAATTACCATTGCCTTTTTTAAGCGAGATGACTAATAGCAAGTTTTTACATGAATATGTTTTTAACGCTAATTCATGCATTGAAAAGTCAGAAAATGATCAAGAACTTATTTCAACATTTGCCAGCATTATTAGCTTACAAAATAAAGAAACCAACTTGGTGACTAACCTCAAAATTATGACAGAGGTGATAAATGTCATTCGCATATTAACTGAATACTACGCTCAAGAAAGTAAAACTATTGAAGAAGAGAGTAATATCAATTTTATAGAAGAACTCACCAAATTTGTATTAAAGAACTATCAGCATGAATTGCGAATTAACGATGTTGCACAATACTTTTGCTATTCAAATGGTTATACCTCACGATTAATCAAGAAAAGCCTAGGCTCCTCTTTTTCCGATCTTCTAAGATTAGTCAGAATCAATAAGGCAATTGATCTGATGAATTCTTCTTCCAAGTCCTGGGTAAAAATCTCTGAATTAACAGGCTTTATAACATATCGTAATTTGTATAATGCTTTTTATTCCGTCTATCACATGTCGCCTAATCAATTTAAAAAACAAAATAAGTAATATAGTATTTCGGCTAAGCAAAAAGACTAACTCTCATCAAAACGGAAGTTAGTCTTTTAACTTGGGATATTATTTTGTTATTTTAGGAATTATTTTTTGCTTTTTATTCCTTAGCTGCAATTGCTTTAATTGCATTACGGCCTGAAAAAATACAATAGCCTGCATGTGTTCCAGGAACATTAACACCATAAGTATCACCATACAGAACAGCAGAACCGTCACCGCCGATAGCATATAAGCCTGCAATAGGTCTGCCTTTAGTATCTAGCACCTCATTATTGGTATTAACACGAAGGCCGTCACCAGTAGTATAGGCACCAACACCTAATTCAATAGCGTAAAATGGGCCCTTGCCATCAACTGGCAACAGATATTTGGCTGGTTTATGAAAGTCGGTATCTTCGCCGTTTGCCACCATCTCATTATAGTGCTTAACGTAAGCAACTAAATTAGGAGTATCAATTTCTTGAGCTAATTCTTCCAGCGTTGCAGCCTTGTGCAGATATTGGCGCCCTTCTTTTTCGGCCTTGGCAATATCATCACGCAAAGTTGGGTACCTGTCTTCTGGAACAAATGGCTTCATTGATCTTGGGTATGATTTATCAGTAAAGTCATCCAAAATCTTTTGACTAAAGATGCAGAAGACCCGATCTTGGCGATTCATTGAATTGCCTTCGTTAGCCCAGTTCACAACAGCTGCACTTTCATCAACAAAGCGCTCGCCTAATTCATTTACCCACATTTGCGGCTGGTCACAAACTGAACTCCAGATAGCTGTACCCCATAATTTGAATGACGGGACAGTCTTATCTTTTAGTTGGCCTCCAAACATCATTGCCATTCCTGTGAAGTATTTTTTAGCACCCAACTTCCAGGCCAGTCTCAAACCGTCTCCAGTATTTTTACCAGAGTTAACGGGAATAATGTTATCAGGATTTTGGTGAGGTGTACTTTCTAATAACTTTTGGTCGTTCAGATAACCACCTGTAGCCAAAACCACATTCTTAGCATTAACAACTTTAGCAGTTTTTTCTACAACATTAGTCAGAGTAACATCATAAGTGTGGTCAGCATTTTGCTTTAGATCAGTTACTCTAGTTAAAGTAAGAATCGTAATGCCCTTATTCTTAGCATATGGTTCTAAGCCATTATGAATAGCATCATGACCCTTGCCTTTAAACAAGTGCCAGGTTCTTGCACCGGAACCCAGGTTTGCTACCATACCAATTTCAGCACCATGGTTTTCAAGCCAAGAAACATTTTTACCGGCATTGTCAATATATTTTTGCCACATTTTGCCATCTGCCTTGTAATGCGAATAAGTCAGTTCTTCTTTAAGTAAATCTTCCTTATTAAGAACCGCGTTATCCTTTTTTTGCAATTCTGAATCGGCAGCAAAAACACCTTCAACATAATTGCCAGTGCCGCCAGTTGTTTTACCTTTTTCAACCAGCAAAGTTTTTAAATTATTGTCAACAGCTTCATCTGCAGCAGCAAAACCAGCAAGACCAGCACCAACAATTACTACATCGTATTTTTCTTGTGTCATATTTCTTCCTCAAGTAAAAAATCATGTACAAATCAATTTTTAAAATTTAATACATGATTTTAAATAAAACTACTTACCGTCTTTAGCAGTTTCAGCTGCATCAATTCCGGCTAATCTACCAGAGATATAAGCAAAGCCTAAAGTACCACCTTCAAAGTCGACATAAGCCTTACCGTACATTCCAGATGCATCGGCACCAGCTACGTAAAGGTTAGGTACAGGTTCACCTTTTGGATTCAAAGCATGCATTTTTTCATCAATTGTGGCACCGCCAAGAGTTCCTAGGTTCCGGGCAATAAATTTCACAGCGTAAAATGGTCCGTTTTCTACTGGAATCATTCTCTTGGTATCGGAGAAGAACAAATCATCTTCACCCTTCTTCTTAGCATCATTGTATTGCTCAACTGATTTTACCAAGTTTTCCTTGTCAACACCCATCTTTTCAGCCAATTCTGCAATTGTATTACCAATAAATACAACGTTAGTTGAAGCAAGCTTATTTAATAGTGCAGTAAAGTCTGTCTTCTCGTGTTCATGCTTAATATTTTCTTCAGTATCTGTTGGATAATTAAATTCCATGTAAAATTCACGGTGATTCTTCCACTTGCTATAGTGATCTTCTATTGCAACCGTACCGCCTTCTTTGATCTTATCCAGCATTGCCTGATCTAAAACAACGAATTCAGTTTGTTGTGGTTGTTCTGACAATTCGGCTCCATGCACAGCAAAATCTAACGCGTGAGTTTCACTGGCATAACGCTGGCCACGATTATTAACGCGCAAGTTTGGAAAGTCTGCCAAAGCATTAACAGGCATCCAGTTGGGGCCGACAAGTTTAGCCATATCGCCAATATCTTTATTGCTAAATGTTTGCCAGAAGTAATGGGTTGAGCCGTTAATATGATGAGCAGTTCCTGCATCCCAGGCCATGTTCAAACCGTCACCGGTGTTTTGCAAAACCTGTCCTTGTGTGCTGACATCACCCAAGTATTCCTTACGCATTTCAGGGTTACCGCCAAAACCACCTGTGGCAATAACAACTTTCTTAGCATTAACATGGAGCGTTTCTTCATCACTTTCAGCAATTAAGCCAACAACTTTGCCGTCATCATCTTGCAGTAATTTTTTACCAGCAAAGCCAAAGTACATCTTGCCACCAATTGACTTGAACTTCTCAATCAATTTAGTTACTGCCTTAGTACCGCCTTCTTGATAGCCATGAAGAGTAGCCGGCATACCGATATGGTCATAACTGCCGCCAGTACCTGCGTCAACTAATTTCATAATCGCGCCGTTTTCATTTAACCAATCGACGGTTTTACCTGATTCATCGATGATGCGCCGAACAAGAATTGAGTTCATGTAGCCTTGAGAAGCGTCCATGTATTCGTCATAAAGCCATTTCTTGGAAACGACTGCATCTTGATCCTTTTGTTGTTGACTGTCGCCAGCAAACATACCTCCGGCAAACGTACTTGCACCAAGTGGAGAAATGGTTTTTTCAAATAAAGCAGCGCTTGCACCATGTTGACGAGCAGCTAAAGCAGCTGCTACACCAGCACCACCGGCACCAACTACAGCGACGTCAACGTTAATAATCTCTTCTTTCTTACCGGTATTTTGACTGCCATTTTCTTTAAGAGCATCGTAGTCAACATCAGCTTTATCAAGGGCTTCTTTTACACCCGCAATAATACCACGAGAAGTTTCGGAAGCTCCAGAAACGACGTCAACATCAACTGATTGCTGGTCAACAATCTTTTGGGCCATTTTCTTAAATGCATTGTCAGCTAAACTGTCTGGCGCATATTTATCCAATGGTTTAACATTAACGATTTTATCTGTGTTTACCTCAACTTCAAGGTTAATTTGGCTTTCTTTGCCTTGACCCGAGCCAGTGTATTTGCCCGGATTTGCAGTTATTTTTTTGGTCATTACAAAATTCCTTTCAAAATCAAATCAATTACTTACCACGCGGAGCATTTTTAGCAACATTAGCATCAGGTAAAATGCCAATGAAAATTGCTGTCATCATTAAGACAATACCCTGAATGATAAAAGTCAACATAAAGTTACGTCCAGCAATCATTGAAATAATAACTGGGATACAATATGAAAATAGTAATGAAACAGTACCGATCAAACCACCTGCTGAACCTGCATATTTGGGACCAATTTCAGGGAATGAGATTGGCATTGCCTGCATCAATGGGCCGGTCATCGCACCGAATAATCCACCAAGTACTAAAGAAATGGTTAATGGCAATCCTAATGGAATGAACCAAGTAAGTGCAATTAATAGACCGGCAATCAGGGTTACTGTAATCATGATTGGCTTAGCCTTTTTAGCTTTGCCAATTAGTGCAGGACCAAATAATGAACCACAAAGACTACCGATGGTAGCTATAGCAGCGATATTATTTCCTTGAATGGTAGACATTCCTCTTGCGGCAAAAGCTGGTGGCATAATATTAGAGAAAGCCTCACTTGCTCCCATTCCGACACCAACACTGATAGCGACAATCCAAGTCTTTTTACTGTGTGCAGCTTCTTTAAAGAAATCAAGGGATGATTCAGCTTTTCCTTGTTTTACTTGAGGTTGTGGAATTTCTTCACCCTTAGGGGCATCTTTTATAAATAGCAGCCAGCAAACTGTCAGAACTAGTAATAAACTTGCTGAAAATGTAAAGGCTGCCTTTACACTTGGAAATAAAGGACTGGTGATACGGGTTAAGATAATACCTACACTAGCCGATGCGAAGAAAACTCCCATAGCTAAATTAGTATCTTGCTTAAACCAAATACCAAAAATCTTGATAGTATTTGCATTTAAAAGTGCCATATACACGCCAAACAATAACAACATGATCATCATGGTGACAAAATTAGTGGCAATTATCCGGCCATAAGCACCGAGTAAAGAAATAATTAGTCCTACTGAAACAATTTTCTTAGCACCAAATTTATCTGCAAGTGAGCCAGCAGGAATACTTAAGAAAACTGCGACCAACATTGGTGCCATTGCCAAACTTTGAAACTGTGCTGTTGACAGATGCAAAGCCGGAATAATTTGAACAGCTAATGTTGAAATTTGAAACTGAATGTAATTGCTCGTTGCATCAAGCAAAGCTACAATCGCTAAGATTACCCATCTATAGCTGGAAAGCTTAGGTAACTGTTTTTCATCCATAATAAATTAAAACTCCTTTTGTGATTAAAATTAATTTTCAGCGGCATATTGCCCAGCTAAACGGCCAAATGTTTGAGCATGACTGCAAGTAAGACCTGGAACACGGTCTGGGTAACTACCCCAGAAGAAACCACCACTGGCATTACCGGCCGCATACAAATGAGGAATTGGCTTACCCATCTTATCAATTACTTCCATCTTGGTATTAATACGCAAGCCATCTAGTGTTGCTAGAAGGCGACCACCCATAATAACGCCATAGTATGGTGCTTTATCAACTGGGAATAATCTGAATTTTTCTTTACCAAAATCAGTATCAACGCCCTTGGCACACATCTCGTTATAACGTTTAACACTGTTAACCAGGTTATCTTTTGGTAAGTTCAATTTCTCAGCCAATTCTTCAATGGTATCTGCTTTTTGAACCATGCCATCATCAATTCTGCGTTGAATCTCAGCCTTATTTTCTTCAGTATTATAAATACCGGGCCAGCCTAAGCGTGAGCAACCTTGAGTCTTAAATTGTGCCAAGTGATCCATAGTATCTTCTGACCAAATTTGTGCTTCTAGGTATCCCGGTTGTTTAGACATTGCATTAATATCAAATTGGTAAGGGACACTCTCGTTGCCAAAACGTTCGCCGTTCAGGTTAACTTTTAGCATTGGGTATGCACCCATCCAGAAATAACCAGGACCTTTAAAGTCAATTTGATAATGTTCTTCAGCGTTGGTACCAACAGGAACAGCACCGCGGTCAAAAATAATCTCAGCTGGCTCTTCATCACGAGCTGCTCCCACTTTAAGTCCTGCCAGAATACCGGAACCATCATCACGCGGACCATCAGAATAAACGTTCTTCTTGTAGCCAAGTGGATCCCACTTCTTCATTAATTCAACGTTGCCGCCATAGCCACCTGTACAAATGATGACACCCTTGGTAGCCTGATATTTTGTTTTTTCACCGCTATCACGATCGCTGGTAATGACACCGGTAACCGCACCACTATCATCAGTAACGAGTTCTTCAAGCTTAGTATTGTATTTAAGAGTTACTCCTAACTCCTTAACTTTATTAATTACCCAATCACCATAGTGAGCCCAGCCGTTGTCAGGCGTAGCAATTGCAAGTTCAGTGTTAAAGGCTGTGTTAACAACTGTTTCATAGTACGCATCTTTTTGTGGTCTCAAGACTCCACCATTCGGCTTTAGAATGTTATCTTCAAGCCAGTTAGCTGTTTCATCAGCATGGTTAGCCCAGGTCCAAAGTAATCTTTCATCAACATTATCTTGGAAAAATAAGGTTAAAAAGTTCATTAATTTAGCTTTATCCACCTTAATACCTGCTCGTTTTTGAGCATTACTATTTAGAGCGGCGAAGAAAGAACGGTAGAGAAATTGTGAACTACCCTGTTTATCAATTAACAGAACTTTAGCTCCTTTTTCTGCCGCGGTACATGCTGCCATACCACCGGCATTGCTGGCACCGGCGATAATTACATCATAAGTATTTTCCATTTTTGTCCCTCACTTTTTAAAACTAATATCTCAATCGCTTACATGATACTATGAATCTAGTGATTCTTTTCACGCGTTTCAGAATTGAAGATTACAAAATGGAATGCAGCCATTAAGCCTTTGAAATTAAGCAAAAAAAGCTTGCAGTATCAACATTTATATGTTGACTGCAAACTCTGCAAAAATCACTTTCAGTTGTGAATTACTTATTTTTATTTTCAAATAAATATTCGTTTATTGCTGATTTCAATGTGCCTACCACTTTTTCAAGTACAGAATCATTGGTAAAGCTTTCCATATATGCAATACCGTAAGGCGAAATATCATGATAATCAATGGGAATATATTTAATCCCCTCTGTTTGATAATCTGCAATGAAATTAGGTAAGATGCCATAACCCCAGCCTCCCCGAACATAAATATCCATTGCCAAAAAGTCTTGTACAAATTTAATATGATCCATCCCTAATTTATTGATTAGGGCAGTTTGAAAATTTAATTGCACATTTAATGAGCTATTTGGATCAAGTAAAAACAAATCCTGATCGACCAAATCAGAAATATTAATCTTAGACTTTTCAGCCAATTTTGAGCCTTGAGGACATGCTATAACTACTTTACCCTGAACCATTGGTTCAAAATTGATGTCTTCAATGATATCAACATCTTCTCGAGCAATTGCACATAAGTCTACATGATGGTTGAGAAGTTCACCGATTGAATTATTAAGAACAAAAACAAATTGAATATTTAGATTGCTACCAGATTCCCGTAATTTACGCAAAAAAATTGGTAAGATTTTTTGCTCAAATGGTGTATCACAAACTCCTATTCGCACAAGGGTTTCTGGATCATTCTTCTTACTCTGTAAATAGGCAACAGTATAATCCATATCATCTACTACATTTCGTGCCACACGATAAAAATATTTGCCGGCACTTGTCAGTGAAATACGATGATGCGCACGATTAATTAAAGTTACCCCGATGGTATTTTCAAGATCTTTAATATTTTTGGAAACTGCTGATTGGGAAAAATTTAACTGCTCAGCTGCGATAGTAAAACTTGAATTATCTATAGCCTTGATAAAACAACGTAATTGAGTAAAATTCATTTTTATCACCTCATTAAAAACCTTAAATTAATTTCTGTATATATTATAATAAAAGCTTTTAATATAAAAACATAGATTTGTATTGTCCAATTTGATTTAGTGTATACAAAAAGACCATTTATCGCAAATGGCCTTTTTAAAAATAGTTACTTTATCTTACTTAACGCATCGTTAACAGCATCTTTTAGACCGCGTGACGAACTTGAGGCACCACTGACTGCATCAACATCAACGGTATTTTCTTGAACCATTTTGGCAGGTAAAGTCTTGATAGCTTTCAAGCCGTAGTCATCTGACTCAGCTTGTTTCAAAACTTCAATATTCTTTAAGTTCTTTTGCTCATCAACAGTTACCCGGACGACTATTTCATCACCCATACCTTTAGTTGATTTACCAATATATTGATTTTCTCCGGTTTCATAGCTTTCGTGTTTAAGATCCGAAGTCAAGTGCTTTTCAGGCACAGTAGCGCCACTTGCTGCATCAGTTGTTGCAGCAACTTTTGGTTTAGCAGCATTTTCTCCCGCAATCTTGCCCCAAATTAAGCATTCTGCCAGGTTATTACCCCCTTGGTATTGGTTAGCGCAGATTCCACCTAACTCACCAGCAGAATAAAGATTAGGAATCGCTTTACCTCTGGTATCCAAAATTTCGGCATTCTTATTTCTTCTAGGACCACCTTGTGTATTAAGCATAGTTTGTTCCAGTCTGACAGCATAAATTGCGTTACCAGTAAATGCACGTAAAGTTGCCGGCTCTCTTCTAAATTCTGGATCATCCTGCTCTTGACATGCTTTATTGAAACGATTAAGGGTGTCAGACAATACAGAAGGTTCAACCCCAATTTTCTCGGCTAATTCGGAAACAGAGTCAGCCTTGATAACATTTTCTGTGTATGGCTTGTAATCACCGATAATTTTATCATTATCTAATTCATGCTTTTTGGTTTCATCAAAAATCAAATACGGGTGCTCTTGATTTAGTGGCACTTTCCATTGACCATGATTCTTAATATGACCGTGGCGGTTTTCTTCAGTTTCATTAAAGTATCTGGTACCATCATCACCGACAACAAACGAACTGCCGGTAGCAACCGCTTCATTTTGAGGCCCTAACATTAAACGGCCACGTTGTCCTGCTGGTACCGCAAAAGCCATGCCATGAAGTAAACCTAAAGATTCATAATTATGTAAATGCCAAAAATCAGCGCCAACCTCCTGAGCCATTCTCAGACCATCACCTTTGTTGTAAAGGGTACCTAAAGGTGCCAGTCTTTTGGCGCCAATAAAGTCTTCAATCATTCTTTGGTTATTTTCAAAACCACCGGTGGTCATAACAACACCGTTTTTAGCCTGAACTTTGAGTAATTTGCCATCACGCTTAATTACTACACCGTAAATCTTTTTGGTTTCCGGATCTTGAATTAGTTCTTGAGCAGGTGTGCTGTACAAAACATCAATTTTGTCTTGCCGTTTCACTACCTGCTCTTTTAAAATCTGCCATAAGGAAGCATCAAACCAATGTTTAGTTACAGTGGTGAAATCATAGGACTCTGAACCTGGAAATTCCGGAAATTCCCTGAAAGCATAGCTTTTATCAGGGGCATATTCCTTAGCACTATTTGGTTTGACACCCAAATATTTAGAAACATATTCAGGAATGTGCACCATCCCGTCGACATAGGTGTTAATCATCTTTTCGTCAAGTTCCATTGGCGCCGTTAGTTTCTGATAATACTTTTTCAACTCATCAAAATCATTGCCAGTACCAATTAATTGGGCAGAATAACGGGTATTACCACCTTCGTGCCCTTCGGGAGCTGCATCAACCAGCAGCACTTTGACATCATGATCAGCCGCAAACCGTGCGGCAGTGGCTCCAGCACCACCAAATCCTAAAACAACAACATCATAATTTGCATCCCATGCAATATTCTTGTGATAAATCATGGTAATCTCCTTAATATAAATCGCTTTCATTAGTCAAATTAATTTTATCACATTATATTTTTTCAATATATATTATTCAGAAAAACAATAATCAATTATTAATAAATATCAATTAGCTTACGTTTACTGTTAAAATAACTTGACTTAAAGTTCACGTTAAGGATTAAAGTAATCTTATTAAATCAAATATAAAGGAGTTAAAAAAATGGACGACCATAAAAGTGATGTGCAAAATGGTATTTTTGCTTTAGGCGAAAAAAATAATGCTTATCAAAAATATTTTAAGGGTCAAAGCTACCTGCGAAGTTTAGTCAGTGATCCTAATATTAATGTTAGCGTCTCAAATGTTAGTTTTGAACCTGGTTGTCGCAACAACTGGCACCAGCATATCGGCGGCTTTCAAATTTTATTAGCTACTGCCGGTGAAGGCTGGTATAAAGAAGAAGGCAAGCCGGCACGTAAACTGCACCCAGGGGATGTAGTCGTAGTTCATGACAGTGTCAAACATTGGCATGGTGCTACTAAGAACAGTTGGTTTGCACATATAGCTATTACTGCGGGTACACCCAAATGGCTGGAGCCTGTTACAGAGGAAGAATATGAGAAACTGGAGGACTAAAAATGAAAAAACAAACTGCTGGTAGAGATAAATTAGGTGATTTTGCTCCTAAGTTTGCGGAATTAAATGATGATGTTTTATTTGGCGAAGTTTGGTCAAGAGAAGATAAATTATCTGCGCGCGACCGTAGTATGATTACCTGTGCTGCATTAATGGCACAAGGAGCTTTTCCCCAGCTTAAATCACATATGATTATAGGAAAAAAGAACGGTATTACCAAAGACGAAATGGTGGAGTTGATTACTCACTTGGCCTTTTATTGTGGCTGGCCTAAAGCATGGTCTGCGTTTGGCCTGGCGCAAGAAGTTTTCACTGATTAAAATTTTTAACTAAAACGGCTGGTCTGTTTTGCTCATATAATCTCCAAACTTGTCCTAAATTTGAGGGTCATATCACTGCTTCGTCCGGCTGCTTTTTTATGTCTAAAAACTTTGACCTTTAAAGGTATCAGCAGCTGAAAATTTATGTTACTCTTGATGGGTATTAAAAGAAATTACGGGAGTAAAACGATCATGAGCAAAAAAATTTTAATTTTACACACTGGTGGTACCATTTCAATGTCAGAAGATGAAAATGGCAAAATTAAGCCCAACAGTCAAAATCCATTGGCTGATTTGTCTTTAAACGTTGATGATGACGTTCAATTAGTTACAGAAGAAATTTTTAATTTACCCTCACCCCATATGACTCCTGAACGCATGTTGCAACTTTCTTTGCGTATCCGCCAAGCTGAAGCAGAAGGCTTTTTTGGCGCAGTTGTAACTCACGGCACTGATACTTTAGAAGAAACAGCCTTATTTTTAGATCTAACCATCTCCAGCAAAATGCCTGTAGTAGTAACCGGGGCCATGCGTTCTTCTAACGAAATTGGCAGCGATGGCCTGTACAATTTCAGGACTGCAATTATGGTGGCAAGCTCTGATGCTTCCATTGGTAAAGGTGTTGTAGTAGTCATGAATGATGAAATTCACCCGGCACGCTATGTCACTAAAACTCATACCACAAATGTAGCTACTTTTCGGACAGCCACTTTTGGTCCAATTGGCGTTGTTTCAGAAGGTCACGTCAATTATGTGCAAACTATTAATCCGCAACAGCACTTACCTATTGATCATGTCGTTTCAAATGTCTATCTGGTGAAAGCATATGCAGGAATGGGACCAGAAATTTTTCAAGCCTTGGACAAACCAACAACTAATGGAATAGTTATTGAGGCTTTAGGTGCCGGCAACATGCCACCACAAACACTGCCAGCATTGCAAAAATTGCTTGATAACGATATTCCGTTAGTATTAGTTTCACGCTGCTTTAACGGTATCGCTGAACCGGTTTATGACTACGAGGGCGGCGGTGTCGGTTTAGCCAAAATGGGTATTATCTTCTGCCGCGGCCTTAATGGCCAAAAGGCCAGAATTAAACTCTTAGTGGGACTAAGTGCCGGACTTCATGGTGAACAATTAAAGAAATACATTAACAAATAAAATATGTGTTAAAACCAGCTGCATAGGTAGCTGGTTTTTTGCTTGCAAAAATTGACAATTATTTGTAAAATGACCGTTGGTCATTATTGAATGAAAGGAGTAGAAAATATTATTATGTATGTCTTGACTCCCAAAGAAAAAGAAGCCAAAAAGCAGCTAATAGCAGCTGCTGCCAGTAAATTATTTCAAAAAAATGATTTTAACCAAATATCGATGGCGCAAATTGCGCATGAATCCGGTGTAGCCAAAGGCACACTATTTAATTATTTTAAAACCAAAGAAAACATCTTTATGTATCTGCTGCTTTCCGGTTATCAAGACTACCTTAAGGAAGTGCTCCAGCGTTTCCAAAAAGCTGAAAATATCACTTCTTGGAATGATTTTGCTGCTTTTTTACTAGAACAAAATCACTTGTTAATTCATCAAAGGCCCGATTTATTACGGCTTAACGCATTACGGGGGCCAATTTTAGAAGCAGCGGCAGACAGAGAACAAACTTTAGCTGGTCGGGAAAAGTTATATGAAATAAATCGGCAATTGGGTCAGGCAATTTCTGAAAGAATTATTCTATTAGATGTTAAACAGGCCAGTCACCTTTTTATTATTCAAAGCGCCATAATTAGCGGACTCATGAACATGATGAATCTGGACGAATTTCATCATGATCAGTTACCAGTTGATTTTAAAGGATTTCAAATTGATCTCGAACAAGAAGCCAATCAAATAATGTTATTTTACTTGCAAGGATTACAACAAAAACTGGAGGGAACCAAATAAAATGAAACTTGCGAATATCAGAAATTTTGCCATAATTGCTCATATTGATCATGGTAAATCGACCTTAGCTGACAGAATTATGGAACAAACTGATACTGTGAGCAAAAGGCAATTAAGTGACCAACTACTCGACAGCATGGAAGTTGAACAAGCGCATGGAGTAACAGTTAAGTCACGATCTGTACGTAACTTTTATCAAGCAGACAATGGTCAAGAATATGAATATAATCTAATCGATACTCCGGGACACGTTGATTTTTCTTACGAAGTTTCTAAAAGTCTGGCTGCCAGCGATGGTGCTATTTTATTAGTTGACGCAACCCAAGGCGTACAAGCACAAACGGTAGCTAATTTACGTTTAGCTTTAAAGCATAACTTAACAATCATTCCAGTTATTAACAAGATTGATAATGCAGCTGCCGACGTAGCAGCAACAGAAGCTCAAATACGTGCTTTGCGCCCAGAATTTGCGCATATGGACATTTTAAAAATTTCTGCTAAAACCGGGGAAAATGTTCACCAGGTCTTAGAAGCTATTTATCAAAAAATCCTGGCTCCTCAAGGAAACCCAGATGCACCCCTTAAGGCCTTGATTTTTGACTCGCAATACGATTCCTATCAGGGAATTATTGCCGATGTCAGACTAATCGACGGCCAGTTAAAAAATCAGCAAAAATTGGAATTAATGCAGGGCGTGAGTAAATTTAATGCTCAAGCAGTGGGAATCTTCACGCCAGATATGAAGCCGGTAAAGGAATTAAATGCGGGAGAAGTCGGCTATATTGTGACTGGGATTAAGGATGTTGCCAGCGTTCAGGTTGGCGATACCTTAACCGCTGCAGAAAATCCTACTAAAAATGCCATTCCGCACTTTAAGCCAGCGCAGTCAATGGTTTATGCCGGTTTTTATCCTAAAGGAAATACCAGCTATGAGGCTTTAAAGCAGGCTATTAGTAAGCTAGCTCTCAATGATTCAGCTTTTCATTACACCCCAGAACAGTCTGAAGCTCTCGATGCCAGCTTTCGTTGCGGCTTCTTAGGTATTTTCCATTTGCAAATAATCCAGGAGCGACTGCGCGATGAATATCATGTAGAAGTGTTGACAACCGCACCGAATGCCACCTACCACGTTTATCTCAAGCAGCCTCAGCCTAAGCAGGAATACCTCACCATCACTAACCCGGCGAAATTTCCTAATTTTTCTGAAATTGATTATGTTACCGAATCTTATGTTAAGGCAGTAATCACTACCCCAAATGAATACTTGGGTGCAGTCATGAAATTATGTGACCAGCATTTTGGGGAAATGGTAGACTTGGACAATCAACAAGATTTAGTCACATTAACGTACAAATTGCCTGTGTCTGAAATTGCCTATGACTTTTTCAACAGCTTAAAATCAATTACTCACGGCTTTGCGACTCTTGATACTGAATTTTTGGATTACGAACTAGTGGATGTAGTTAAAATTCAAATTCAGATTAATTATGCCGCTGTTGATGCTCTCGACATTATTGTGCCACGGCAAAAAGCCGATTTAATTGCTCATAAGTTAGTTAAAAAATTAAAATATACGGTTCCGCGTCGTTTATACCCAATGCCTGTGCAGGCAGTGGTGGAAAACAAGTCAATTGCTAGAGTTGACGTGCCACCTTTACGTAAAAATGCGGCTGTTAATGGCGAAAAAAGAAGTATCTCGAAGAAACAACAACTTTTACGCAGACAAAGTTTAAATAAGAGACAAGCCGTTAAAAGTGACATTAAGTTGCCGCAAAGTGTCTTCGATGCTATCTTAAATATTAATGAACCGGATTAAATTAAAGCCTTAAGCAAACTAAAAACGCGAAATTTTAAAATATTTCGCGTTTTATTTTGTTTATTTTATTTATTGTTTATTTTCTTTTTGCACTATTAGCATCTGGCAGTGCCAAAACAAAAAATGCTGTTGTGAAGGACAAACCAGCTTGAATCATAAATGTTAAGCCATAATTTTGTCCAGCAATTGAAGAAATGACAACTGGTAAAATATATGATAGCAAAGTAGATGTCATACCAACAATACCACCAGCACTACCAGCATATTTTGGCCCTATTTCTGGAAATGAAATAATCATTGATTGCAAAATTGGACCAGCTGAAGCACCAAACAATCCACCAAGTACTAAGTCTACAATTAAAAGACCGTTACCAGATAAGTATGCAACCATAAACATTGCTAAGGCCGAAACGGTGACAAAGACTACCATTATTGGTTTAGCTTTTTTCATCTTGCCAATAATTGCTGGCCCAAGCATAGCCCCAATCAGACTACCAATCTCTGCAACAGATGCAATTGCATTAGCACCAGTTGGTGTCATTGCTTTGCCATTAATTAAAGCCTGTGGCAAAATCCCTGTAAATGACATGGAAGCAGCTTGACCAATACCCCCGGCAATCGCAACTAACCAGGTCTTTTTACTTTTAACAGCAATATTAATATATTTTGTTACTGGTTCTGAAGGAGGAATTTTTTCTCCTTTAGGAGCATCTTTAATAAACAGCACCCAGCAAATTGACAAAACGAGTAACAATGTTGAGGAGAACATATAAGCTGCTCTAACACTAGAAAATAACGGTCCCGTTAATTGCGAAAGAATAATTCCAATGCTGGCTGAAGCAAAAAACATGCCCATTGCTAAATTAGTATCTTGTTTAAACCAAATACCAAAAATTTTAATTGTATTGGTACTTAAAATTGACATGTAGACGCCAAACAGCAATAGCATAACCATCATCATAGCAAAATTAGTTGCTATTAAACGACCATAGGCACCAATAATTGAAATAATGCATCCTACAGTTACAACCTTTTTAGCACCAAATCTATCTGCCAAAGATCCTGCTGGTAAACTTAAAACTACAGCCACCAACATGGGAGCCATTAGCAAACTTGAAAATTGAGCAGTTGAAATGTGTAAAGCAGGCATAATTTGTGTTGCCAGTACAGAAACCTGAAATTGAATATAGTTACTAGCCACGTCCATTAAGCATACTATTGCTAGAATAACCCAACGATAACTAGAAAGACGAGGCATTTGTTTTTCTTCCATATTTACTTTCTCCTTCTAAAAGCAAATTAATTTTCAGCGGCGTTTTTACCAGCTAGTCGTCCAAAAGTTTGAGCCCGGCTACATGCTAGACCCGGGACACGATCAGGATAACTACCCCAGAAAAAGCCACCACTGGCATTACCTGCCGCATATAAATGAGGAATTGCATTACCCTTTTTATCAATAACTTGCATGTTAGTGTTAATCCGTAATCCATCAAGAGTAGCTAATAAGCGACCGCCCAAAATTATGCCATAGTATGGACCCTTTTCAATTGGAAACATTCGATAAGGTTCCTTACCAAAATCGCTATCTTCTTTGTTTTGGCATAGCTGATTGTAGCGCTCAACACTTCTGACTAAGTTATTTTCCGGTAATTGCAGTTTAGCGGCCAATTTTTTAATACTATCTGCTTTTTGTGCTGTCCCATCATCAAGTCGGCGCTGAACTTCAGCTTTAGCACCCTCTGTATCATATATTCCTGGCCAATTTAGTCTTGAACAGCCTAATGTATGAAACTGTTCTAAATGATCCATTATTTCTTCATTCCAAATAACAGCTTCTAAATAACCGGGTTGTTTTGCTGCACTATTGATGTCAAATTGATATGGTTCACTTTCATTTCCGAATCTTTCACCCTGTAAGTTAACTTTTAAAAACGGGTATGATCCGAGCCAAAAGTAGCCAAACCCACGATAATCCACTACATAGTGATCTTCTGCATTTGTACCTACTTTGACACCGCCTCGATCGAAAATGGTTTCTGCTGGTTCTTCATCACGGGCTGCTCCAATTTTAAGACCAGCGATGATACCTGACCCGTCATCACGTGGGCCATCAGAATAAACATTCTTCTTTAGTCCAAATGGATTCCATTTCGCCATCAGACTCTTGTTTCCACCATATCCGCCAGTACAGATAATAACGCCTTTATTAGCATAATATTCCGTTTTTTGGCCGTTGTGACGATCACTGGCAACAATGCCTATAACTTTACCTTCATCATTAGTAATCAAATCTTCCAACTTGGTATTATATTGTAAAGTCACCCCTAATTCTTGAGCTTCATTAATTACCCAAGAACCATAGTGAGCCCAATCAGTATCATCCTCATTTGCAATCACATTTTCGACTGGAAAAGCAGTATTGATAAGAGTTTCATATCTCGCATCCGGTTGAGCCATAATGTGACCGCCATTAGGTTTTAAAACATTATCTTCAAGCCAATTTACAGTCTCAGCACTATTATTAACCCATTTCCATAAAAGACGTTGATCAACATTAGACTGAGCAAATAAAGTTAAAAAATTAATCAACTTTGCTTTGTCTATTTTTATGCCAGCCTTTTTTTGTGCATTACTGTCTACTGCAGCAATTGATGAGCGATATAAATATTTTGAATCACCCATTTTATCAATTAACAAAACTTTCGCACCTTTTTCAGCTGCAGTACAAGCAGCCATTCCACCAGAATTGCTTGCTCCCGCTACGATTACGTCATAATTGCTTTCCATTTTTACCAACTCTTTCTTTAAATATATTTTGTGCACACTCTTAAAGTAGCATGTTAATTTGGTAATTAGGCAAGCACATTAAAATGTAAAATAACAAACTGGAATGCTTGAAATATTTCGGTTTTTAGCAGCAAAAAAGCTCGTCAACCTTTTGCCAATAGATTAACGAGCTACTTTTAATCTTCAAACTATTTATGGAATTAAATAGTCCATTTTACCGCATTTTTAAAAACTTGAATTACTTTGTCAATATCAATATTTCTAACAGCAGACTTCATATAAGCAATGCCATATGGCGGTATTTTGTGGCAGTCAAGTGGTAAATATTTAACTTCATTTGCATTATAATCTGCAATAAAATTGGGTAAGATACCATACCCCCAATTTGCTTTAACATATATTCCCATTTTAAAGAAATCACTGACAAACCTTATATGCTTCACATTCATATTTGCAATTAATTCATTTTGCGTTTGAAAGCTTAACGAATTTGTCGGATTAAATAAAAATATATTTTGTTGCTGTAAATCTTTTAAAGTAACTTTTTCTTTTTTACTTAGTATAGAATTTGAAGGACACATCACTACAAAATGTCCCTCAATTAAGGGCTCAAAACTAATATTCTTAATTGCCTCTACACTATCACGCGAAACAAGACAAATGTCTACATGATGATTTAAAATTTCAGAAATTGAATAATTTAATACATCGATAAAGCGTATATCAAGACTTTTATCAATTTTATGCAATTCATGCAAAACAACCGGCATTAGGTCTTCTTCTAACGGAATATTGCAAACCCCTATTCTTAAAGAGTTTCCAATTTTATTTTTATTGCTTCTAAGGTAATCCTTGGCATAATCCATGTCATCAACCACATTACGGGCTACTTTATAAAAATATCTGCCCGCATCTGTTAGTGAGATTCGATGATGCTCACGAACTATTAATGTCACTTCAAGCTCGTTTTCTAGATCCTTAATATTTTTTGAAACAGCTGGTTGAGTAAAATTCAAAGCTTCTGCTGCAATAGTAAAACTCGAGTTATCAACCGCTTTAACAAAACAATGTAATTGTGTAAAATTCATTTTATAATCCTATTTATAACTATATTTAAACTAATTATATAACTATTGTAAGGCTTTTTAAAAAGTATCTTGTGTTTATAAAATGAGCTATTAACTCGACAGATATAATTGTCTAATTTTTATTTTTCCTAATCCACAATTATTCAATTAACACTAATTTCATTTATTAAAAATATATAAAAATCAGGATAGTATAAATCAATTTAAACCTGATAGCATATATGCTACTATGCTAAAGAAACAGAGAAATTATGATTAAAGAAGTTATCTTTGGATATTATGATAAAAAGAGTTTAGAAAATTTTTACAGGTAAATTGTAAAATGAAGTTGAACACTTGCCCTGATTAAAAAATAAAAAAAGTCCATTGGACTTCTCTGATAGAATGTAATTAACCCAATCAATTCTAGAAAGAAGTTTCCAATGAACTCCCTTAATTCTACCATATCTACTCACCAAAAGGGCCAACATCTTGCTTTGCAAGACCGCGTAATTATTCAAGTTTTACGCAGCCAAGGCCAGTTCTTGCGTCAAATTGCCCGTGCCCTCAACTGTTCGCCCACCACGGTCAAGTACGAGCTTGAACGCGGCCAGATTTCTTTGTATCACGGCAAACGTTACCGCTACGATGCCCAGAAAGCGCAAAGACGCTACCAGATAAGCCGCTTAAACTGCGGCCGTAAGCAAGCTTTT
>NZ_CALYQV010000003.1 GCF_945290125.1 uncultured Lactobacillus sp.
AATCGATTTCATGATAAATCAGTTGATTTTCATTACAAATTCGGCTCCGTTTGGAGTAGACAAGAAAATAGCTTCAGCTATTAATAAGAAACCGACCAAAAAAGCAATATATTTTGTTGTTTTAGAAAACCGACCAGCAAAACCAAGATAAATTAATATTGCTCCAAAGGCAAGACCTAAAACCATAATCCAAAACTCAATAAATTTCCTCCTATGTTACTATTTTCACCACTTACTTTTTATTGGTATCCAGGCCTCATCATATCTGATATGCTTTTGCGAATTATCTAAAACTAAAAGTAAGGAAGTTATGATATCACCATTTAAAAGATAATTATTTTCTTTTAAATAAGATCTTATAGAATTTAACCACCCCTTATTATCAATATTTTGAGCATTACCCACTACAACTGTATGCAAGCAAGTTTTGGAAGGGATAGTATTAACACGATTACTATTTTTTAAACCAAAAGCTGTGAAATATTTTTCGCTTATAATCATTTCAATTTCTGGTTCAATTTTTGATGTTTTATTCAAAATATCCTTTTTTCTATAACGGATTGAGCCATTGGTTATTGGCATTAACTTATTCCAAGTGCGATATTCATCTGTTTGTTCTTGATTACTTTTATGAGGGCCGTCCATTTCTCGTAAAAACAATGTTTTTAATGTTGGTGATTTTATTATTTCAAAAAAAATGTGATAGTTCAAAACTTTTTGTAAAAGCTTTATGTTGTGAGTCATTACTTCTATAGAAGCGTTGATACGTGTAAATTCTTTTTCAGAATCGTGCAAATTTTTTACTAAAAACTTTAAAGCAATTTGTTCATTTGAAGCGTTTAATACATCCAGTGTGTCATTAAGAGTTAAACCCGACTGACTAAGATACCTAGCCATGAAAATTCGATATGTATCATTTAAATTAAATTGTCTCTGATTATTATTGCCAACTCTTTTAGGGTTGATTAATTTTTTTCTCTCATAATATTCTATGCCCTTAATGGAAATCCCAAAATACTTACCCAGCTGTGAAGAAGTATAGACATAGGGATACGCTTTATGATCTATCATTTTTCTACTTCCTTTGCATGCTTATAGCTATATTAAAGCAGAAAAAAAGACTTTAACATATTTTGTCAAAGTCTTTTAATTTTTTTAACTAGTTTTCATTCAATTTAGAAACGGCATCTTTAGCTGCAGCGCGTCCAAATACTCCACAATTTAATAATGACATACCATCTCCAAAATAATCGATTCCCATTACTCCACTGTCAGCACATGAACCGGCTGCGTATAATCTTGGAACGGGCTTTTCAGTATTATCGAGCACCTGACCTTTTTCATTAATTTTTGCTCCAGTATAGCCATCAGTACAAATCTGTGGCATTCTTAAAATATAAAACGGTGCGGTAATTTTAATCATGTTCTCTCCATTTTTGTGGAATTCCTCATCTTTCCCTTTTTCACAGAAAGCATTGTACCTTGAGACAGTTCTTTTAAGATTATCAGGTTTAATTCCAACATCTTGAGCTAATTTTTCAATACTATCTTCTTTATAACCAAAGTTTTTACCCTGAATTGTCTTTTTAGTTAGGCCTAATTCAGTCATAACTGGGTATTTTTCTGCTGTCTTTTGCCCATAAACGGCATAGCCTTCATCGTAACCATTACGCCAACATCTTTTAGTAAACTCAAATGTAAAATCATCTTCAGAAACTAGTCTTTGACCGCCACCATCAACACATAGGACATCATAGTTTGGTAAAGTAGGAGATTCAGGAATTGCCTCAGGGAATTTATCCCCAAAAGAAACACCGTAAAAGTAATACATAAATTGCAAATAAGGGACATTTACTATTTTGGCATTAACCTGCTTGAAAAAGTTCAAAGCTGATCCATCACCATTGCCAACTATTACCTCTATATTAGTCATTTTAGGATTGAGTTCTTTAATTTTTGCCTTGTTTGCGGTATAAGATCCTGTTCCAATTATTACCGCTGACGCATAGATGGTCAGTTTATCACCATCTACATTAGTTGCTTTAACCCCTTTAACTTTTCCATCTTTTACGATTAGCTCATCTACTTTTATTCCCAATCGCAGATCTATACCTTTGGCTTTAGCTGAATCAACCAGAGTATGAATTAAAGTTGTTCCCATACCTTTGATAGTGTGAGCACGTTTAGTTAATCTTGGCTTTTTAGGAGCTATATTAACCACTTTATCCCATTTTATTCCCTGTTTTTCTAAAAACGAAATATAATCTGCAGACTCATTAGCTAGCTTGCGTAACAATTTGGGCTCAATATTTGGCTCATCACCATAGACAGTCATTAAATCATTATAAAAGTCATCGGCTGAGTCCTTAATCCCCCTTCTCTTTTGTTCATCCGTATCAGCACCCATGACAAATCCTTGAGCACGGGTAGTAGAACTGCTATAAGTTTGTCCCGCTTCAAGAAGGATTACTTTAGCCCCTTCATCTGCTGCTTCAATTGCTGCACTAAATCCTGATAGCCCTGCTCCAATAGCTATAATATCTGTATGTATTTCCTTATGTTTAGCAATGGGCTTTTGAATTTTACGATTTGCAAAAGATTGAGGATTGCCGCCCGCTTTTGAAATTGCCTTTTCAATACCAGAAAGGTATGCATTTGAAGATACTGTCGCACTAGTGATCACATCAACAGCAGTAGACTGATTTTCGATTATTTTATTTTTTAGCAAATCAAATGCCATACCACCAATTACTGGGGTATCAGTATATTCTGGTACAGCAATATTTGTTATTCTATTATCTTTAAATGTGACATTGATCAACGCCCTGCCAGTACCAGGCAGTCCCTGGTTTTCTTTAAAAGACTTTACTTCAACTGTATAATTACCATCTTTTACAGTAGTTTCTGTTCCGACTTCTACACCATTTAACTGATTCTCAATATCCTTTAGAGCTTCGTTAAAGCCCTTAGAAGTTCTTGATGCTCCAGAAATCACATCAACTTGAAATTTTTTACTTTTATTTGCAGCATCTACAAGTTTTGGTAGGGCTTTTTCACCGACATCTTTGGTTTCACCACTTGAAACTAACTCTATTTCACTTAATTTATTGTCAGCAAATTCTCCTTTTAAAACTATTTGACTCTTAAAACCCTGACCTTTACCTACAAATGATTTCTTAGTCATTTTTATTTCTCCTTATCAAATATTTTTACAAATTTATTTTAATTGATGAAGTTACTTCATCGTCAAGATGATAAGTGATAAAAGTCACAATTTTTTATAAACAAAAATATCTTGCTGCTATTGCATCAAGATACAAAACTAATCTTATAAAAGCTTTATTAGATTAAATACATTTCTATCTCCTATGTAATTTTCATGACAAATTCAGCTCCATCCGGTGTAGACAAGAAAACAGCTCCTGCTATTAGTAGGAATCCTGCTCAAAAAGCAATATACTTTATTGTTTTAGAAAACCGACTAGCAAAGCTGAAATATATTAAAATTGCTCCAAAAATTAGAGAAAGAACCATAACCCAAAAACCCATGAATATCTCCTCGTTTTAAATAAATCTAGTAAAAAGCAAAATTTTATCTTTTATTAAATACTGCACTTTATTGTTTGAATTCTAATAGAAATTTAGCAATAAATGTATACCCTCCTTAAAATAAAACAAAATTTAATTTTTTTGTTTAGATAGCTGCTTAATTCTATATATTATATTACTTTTCTTACCGTTTAGTCTTGATAAAGATTTTTGCTACCTTAAAATAAGCATTCAACAGTATACAAAAAAGCTCTCATCCATACAGATAAGAGCTTTTTATTAGATAAGATTATTGAAATTATCTATTTCATTTGTTCTTTTACTTCGGCAGCAAAGTCTTCTTGCTTCTTTTCAATACCTTCGCCAACTTCATAGCGCTTATATCCGTCAACTTCGCAGCCTTCTGATTTAGCATATTCTGCTACAGTCATGTCGCCATCTTTAACATAAGGTTGGTCTACTAAACAAATTTCACTAAGATACTTGTTTACTCTACCTTCAACAATTTTAGGAATAATCTTAGCAGGCTTGCCTTCATTTTCAGTTTCCTTAGTGAAAACTTCTTTTTGACGATCAAAGTCAGCCTTTGGTACAGAATCTTTATTCAAGTATTCTGGATTAATTGCAGCAACATGCATGGCAATATTCTTAGCTGCTTCTTCACTGTTTCCTTTTAAGGTAACAAGCGCAACAATTGCACCACCATTATGCTTGTAAGCACCAAAGACTTCATCATCATTTTTAGTAATTAAATCAAATCTTCTTAAAGTGATTTTTTCACCAATAACTGCTGTTAAATTAGTGATAGCATCACCAATTGTTGAATCACCTAGCGGAGCTTTCAATGCCTCGTCAACATTTGCTGGTTTCGCTGCCAAAATAGCTTTGGTAACATCGTCTACCAACTTAATGAACTTATCATTAGATGAAACAAAGTCAGTTTCTGAGTTGACTTCAACCACAACTGCATTGTTGCCATCAAAAGCATATTCAGCAAGACCTTCGGCTGCGATACGACCACTCTTCTTCGCAGCTTTAGCAACGCCATTTTCTCTTAAAATGTCAATTGCTTTTTCAATATCACCATCAGCTTTAACCAAAGCCTTCTTGGAATCCATCATGCCAGCACCGGTGCGGTCACGTAATTCTTTTACTTGTTTAGCAGTAATACTTGCCATTATTTTCCCTTCCAAATAAAAACTTATTGATAATTAAAAACTAGTCTTCATCTGCGTCAGAAGTTTCTTCAGCTTCTACTGCTTTTTCTGCATCATTTTCAGTATCAGCATGCTTTTCTTCTGCACCCTTAGCCATTTCAGCCTCGGCATCATCGTCATCTTGACCTTGTTTACCTTCAATAACAGCGTCAGCCATGGCACCAGTAATTAAACGAATTGCACGGATAGCGTCATCATTTGCAGGAATGACTACGTCAACTGGATCTGGATCAGTATTAGTGTCAACCATAGCAACAACAGGAATACCAAGAATGTTAGCTTCGTGAACAGCAATCTTTTCTTTCTTAGGATCAACTACGAATAAAACGTCAGGAATTCTAGGCATATCTTCAATACCACCTAAGAATCTTTCCAATTTATCCTTTTCTTTAGTCAAAAGAGAGGCTTCCTTCTTTGGCAACACATCAAATGTGCCATCTTCTGACATCTTCTTCAAATCTTTTAATCTTTGTACTCGGCTTTGGATAGTCTTCCAGTTAGTCAAGGTACCACCTAACCAACGTTGGTTAACGTAGTATTGACCAGCACGAGTAGCTTCCTCAGCAATTGAATCTTGTGCTTGCTTCTTAGTACCAACAAAAAGAATAACTCCGCCATTTTGGGCAACAGCTCTAACAAAGGCATAAGCATCATCCAACATTTTGATGGTTTTTTGCAAATCAATGATGTAAATACCATTTCTTTGGGTGAAGATATAAGGAGCCATCTTAGGATCCCATCTTCTGGTTTGGTGACCAAAATGGACACCAGCTTCAAGCAATTGTTTCATTGAAACTACTGACATATTAAATTCCTCCTACGGTTTTAATCCTCTCAAGCGGTCATTTCAGTATTTCACCATTGTGTGGCACCAAAATACCGATCGCTCTTGATGTTTTTTAATTATATGCTAAAACGCATACGTTAAAATAATACTAGATTATTGCTGAAGATGCAAGGCTAAAAGTTAACTTTATGCTCTTTTAAAAATTTTTCTTTCCATAACCTGTTATGGTGTTTAAACCAATATTCTCTCTTAAGTGCCAAATTTTTATCTTGAAATCCTTCATGATAAATTAATTTTACCGGTCTGCGTGATTTAGTATATTTAGCACCCTTACCGTTGTTATGAGCCTCTAATCTTTTTAATAGATCGTCCGTAAAGCCCCCATAAAAGCTGCCATCACTACACAACAAAACATAAAAAAAGTATTTTTTTAATTTTTTCCTTTTGACCTTATCTTGTTCAGTCTCACGAATGATACACTGAATAGCAGGAAGATAATTGCCTTGTTGATCGTGTACCTCAATTGCATCTTTTAACACTAATCCGTCGCTACCTGTATGCTTAACTGCTTCAATAATTATCAAATTGCAGTCTTCTCCACGGTGGGAAACGTAAGGTTGAATCACTTTAATACTCAAATCATGCTGAAGACAAAAATAAGCAATTTCGTTTAACCGCTCAGGTCTATGAACCATAAACATTTTTCCCTTCATCTTAAGCAGGCCGCTCGCCACTGCAATTATTTCTTCAAGATTAATTAAGATCTCGTGTCTAGCAATGGCTTTTGCTGGATCAGGATTGACTTTATGGTTTGGTGCCACTTTAAAATACGGTGGATTTACGACAATAACATCATAAGAATCTTTTCTTAAAAATTTCGGGGCATCCTTAACATTTTCTTGAAAAACTTGAATCCTGTTTTCCATATGGTTTAATGCAATAGATCGTCTTGCCTGTGATGCCACTTCTTTTTGAATTTCAATTGCATCATATTTAGCACGATTAAAAAAAGCCATGTACATTGTAGCTGCACAATTGCCGGCACATAAATCAGCTACTTTAGAACTGTCTTTGATAGCATTTTTTGCGGCTGCCGCTAATAACAGCGTATCTAAAGAAAAACTAAAAGAGGTTTTATTTTGAATAATTCGTAAATCATCACTATACATATAATCAATGCGTTCATTTTTCAATAATTTTGCCATAAAAATTTGTCCTCTTCCTCAGCTTTGTTATAATATTCTACATCAATTGGAGGAAATTATGTTCTATCATTTTATTCGTCCCGTAGCTCGCTTTATAGTTTGGCTATTAAACGGACATCTACACGTTAATCATAAAGAAAGAATTCCAGAAGGCAACTATATTTTAGCAGCACCGCACAGAACATGGTGGGAACCAATATTGTTTGCACTTGCCGCTAGTCCTAAAGAATTTATGTTTATGGCTAAGATAGAATTATTCAAAAATCCCATATTGCGCTTTATCTTAAAGCACGCTCATGCTTTTCCCGTCGATCGGAAACATCCTGGACCTTCAGCTTTAAAAACACCAATTAAGGGCTTGAAAAACGGAAACTTTTCTTTAATCATATTTCCATCAGGTACCAGACATTCAGCCGAAATGAAGGGTGGTACTATTGCCATTGCCAAGCTGTCAAAAAAGCCTATAGTCCCCGTTGTTTATCAAGGGCCCCTGACATTTACCGGATTGTTAAAACGGCAACCTTTGGAAATTTGTTTTGGTGAACCATTTATGGTTGATCGTAAAACTAAGCTTACTCACGAAAATGAAGCACAAATAGATAATAAATTGAAAAAAGCCTGGGATAAAATTGATTATGAACAGAACCCAAATTTTCATTACCATCCTCAATAAAAAGATATGGCTTTACATAAATATTATTTTATTCCGGTGTTAGAATATTAGTGTAAAAATTTCAGACGGAGGATTTTGAAAATTGTTGGAAAAAACTTTTTATAGAACAATGTTAAGTAAGTCTTTTCCGTTCCCTGTTAAAGTGACCTACTGGGACGGTAAAAGCGAAATATATGGAAACGGTACCCCGAGTATTGAGATTATTTTTAACGAGAAAATCCCAACGAGCGCTATTTCTAAAAATGCTTCTTTAGCTCTTGGAGAAGCATACATGGATAAAAAAATTGAGATTAAAGGAAGTTTGCAAAAATTAATATGCGGAGCTTATGAAAGTGCGGGAAGCTTTTTGCGTTCTAGTAAATTCCGTAAATTTTTGCCGAAAGAAAAGCATACTGAAGAACAAAGCGAAAAAGACGTTCAAAGTCATTATGATATAGGTAATGATTTTTACAAACTATGGCTCGACCCTACTTTAACTTATTCCTGTGCTTATTTTGAAAATGAAAATGATGACCTTGAAACTGCACAGTTGGCAAAAATACATCATATTTTAAATAAATTAAATCCGGAAAAAGGAAAAACTTTACTTGATATTGGTTGTGGTTGGGGGACACTCATGCTGTTAGCTGCAAAAGAATATGGGCTGAAAGTGACAGGTGTAACCCTGAGTGAAGAACAATATAAGTTAGTGCAAAAGAAAATATATGACCAAAACTTACAAGATGTTGCCGAGGTCAGGTTAGAGGACTATCGTGAATTAGGCAATCAACAGTGGGACTATGTAACTTCTGTCGGCATGTTTGAACACGTCGGTAAAGAAAACTTAGGGCAATACTTCGGAGATATTGCGAAATACTTAAAAAAGGACGGAGTCGCTTTAATTCACGGCATAACGCGCCAGCAAGGTGGTGCTAAAAATGCTTGGCTCAATAAGTACATTTTCCCAGGTGGTTATATTCCTGGTTTAGCCGAAAATATTGACCATATTATTGAAAATGATATGCAAATTGCAGACATCGAAATGCTAAGAAGGCATTATCAAAAAACTTTGGAAATTTGGGATCGTAACTTCAACAGCAAACGAGATCAAATTCAAAAGAATATGGGCAAACGTTTTACCCGAATGTGGGATCTGTACTTACAGGCTTGCGCTGCTTCTTTTGAATCTGGAAATATTGATGTTGTGCAATATCTCATTACCAAAGGACCATCTGGTAAAAATTTGCCTATGACTAGGAAATATATGTTAAACAAGTAAAAAATTATTACATACAAAAAAGCTGATAAAACAAAACTTATCAGCTTTTTTTATTGTTAAAAAACAGAAAAAATTTTAAGGCTCAAAAATTTTTCCTGGATTGATAACATAATTAGGGTCAAATAGCTTTTTAACTTTACGTAATAAATCAGTATATTCTTCGCCGTAAAAGTCTTCAAAGTAATTTGCTCTGGCATAACCAATTCCGTGTTCACCTGACATATTACCATCAAGAGATTTAGCAGTCTTATATAGTTCAGAAATAACCTTATCGCTAGTCTTGACATATTCTTTATCTGTCATATTGTCAGAGCAAAGATAGATATGCAGGTTACCATCACCAGCATGGCCAAAGTTTGGAATGCGAATATTTAGTTCCTGTTCAAGTTCTTCAATACGATCCAAAACTACAGGAATGTGATTTATTGGTACACAAACATCAATTTCGTCCATTTTTGGAGTGGACTTTTGAATAGCTAAAAGCAATTCTTCACGACATTTCCATATTTTCTTCGCTTCTTCAGAATCAGCACCCAGGACAACAGCTTTTTCAGCTTTAAACGGCTTTACTACTTCTAAAGTTTCCTTCAGTTCCGCCTTCCACTCATCTTCAGTAAAGGCATCAATACCAATCATGATGAAGCCATCGCCTTGTTTAAGTGGAAATTCATCTTTAGCATATGATTCCCATAATTTAATTACTTTGCGTCCCATAAATTCAACTGTTGTGGGCACAACACCTGATCTTAGAATGGCCGGAACGGATTTAATTGCATCATTTAGAGTTGGAAATGGAATAATTGCATTTATTGACTTGTGAGGTTTTGGATATAAACGAATTGTAACTTCTGTTATAACTCCAAGAGTACCTTCAGCACCGATAAATAAATCTTTCAGCGAATAACCTGACGATGATTTAACTGCTTTTGAGCCAAATTTATATAATTTGCCATTTGTCAAAACAGCTTTGATCTCACGAATATGCTCTCTCGTTACGCCATACTTAATTGCCTTAAGACCACCGGCATTTGTTGAAACATTGCCTCCTATTGTAGCCCAATGCATAGCAGGTGCTGGCATATATACAAATGGTTTATCAGCACAAAACTCATCCAAATCTTTCAGCCTAATTCCTGCTTGAACTGTCATTGTCAAGTTTTCAGGATCGTATTCTAAAATCTTATTCATCTTGACCATATCTAGTGAAATTCCGCCATCAACTGTCAAGTTAGCTCCCATCAAGCCGGTTGAATTACCTCTTGGAACTAAAGGTATTGAGTTGTCACTTGCATATTTAACAACGTTCATGACTTCTTCATTAGTCGTCGGTTGAATTACCAAATCTGGCATTGCCCTTACAGTACGAAATTGGTCATGATCCCAGTGCTTTGTGGGTTTAGTAATAAATCTTTCTGGATCTGAGATAAATTTTCTTAAATTTTCCAAATCAGTTTCATTGATTTTATGATATTCCATTATAATTCCCTTCTTACTAAAAAGCATAGTATCCTATGCTTATAAATTAATTTACTCTATACTGCAAACGCTGTCAATAGTGTATATATTTATAACGTATATAAATATTTTATAAGTTAAAGGGCATTAAAAGTTTCAATCAATCTCCTATAATCCTAGAAAATAAAAGCTTTAAATTTGGTTTCTTTTATTAAAAATAGACACAATAAAACCTCCAAATTTAACTAATTTGGAGGTTTTATCAAAGCTTTTTATCAACTACCGTTTTTACTTTTGATTGTTCTGTAAAGTATACAAGTTATAATAATAACCCTTTTGTGAAAGGAGCTCTTCGTGATTGCCTCTTTCAACGATTTTGCCATCATTTAATACAATAATTTGATCTGCATCCACAATAGTTGAAAGTCTGTGCGCAATAGCCAGAGTAGTACGACCCTTACGAAGCCGTTTTAATCCCTGTTGAATAAGCGTTTCGGTTTCAGTATCAACATTTGCTGTAGCTTCATCTAAAACTAAAATTTTGGGGTCAGTAACTAATGTACGAGCAAATGAAATAAGTTGTCTTTGTCCTTGGCTAAATTCACTTCCTCCTTCACCCACTTTTGCATGGTATTTACCAGGAAGATTTTCAATAAAGCCGTCCGCTTGGACAGTTTCAGCAGCCTTTTTTATTTGTTCATCCGTAATATCTTTATTATAAAGACGGATATTAGAGTTTATATCCCCATAAAACATGAATGGTTCTTGCAACACTAGCCCCAGCTTTTTACGTAATTCTGCTTTAGGGTACTTTTTGATATCTACACCGTCAATTAGGACTTCACCCTGATAGAATTCATAAAATCGCATCATCACATTTATAATTGAACTTTTACCGGAGCCAGTATGACCTACAATGCCGAGAGTTTCTCCTGGATTAACTGTAAAAGAAATATCATGCAAAATTTTGTTTTTGCCATCATAAGAAAAGCTGACATGCTTAAACTCAATTTTTCCTTGATTTATTGTCAATCCATCTTCAGCATTTTGTTTAGGTTCATAGTCAGTATTATCTAAAATACGGAAAATTCTTTTTCCCGCAACAATACCATCCTGGAAGAAAGTCATTTGATCCATCATATTAGCGATTGGATTGAAAAACTGTGAGATGTATTGTGAAAATGCATAAACCACACCAGCTGGTACAAAAGTTTCCCTTAATGGAAACCCAAAATACATTAAAGTTAAAGCTAGAGCAAGAGAATACAATAAACTAGTCAAAGGCGAAAGTAAAAGAGAATTAAGATTAATCATATTGAATCTGGTTTTCATTAAAGCTGTATTTTCATCTTCAAAATGATTAGTCATACGTTTTTCTTGCTTAAACTGCTGGATTAACGAAACCCCCTCGATTGATTCATTCAAATTGGTATTAATACGACTCAGTCGCTCACGATAACTGCGATAAAGTTTGGAACTTCTTTTAGAATATTGCCATATAATTACCAAAAGTAAAGGCAGAAAAGCCAATACTATTAGCCCCGCTGTCACATTTGTAGAAAACATTGCCACCATGGCCGAAATAATTGAGAAAAATGACATTACCACACTGGATAAAACGGTAAGAAAGTTACTCAATGTCATAGTATCATTAGTTACTCTTGAAACTATCGATCCAGCCGGTGTTTGATCAAAGTAGCGCATACCCAGAGTATGTAATTTTTGATATAATTCCGCACGCAAGCCTTCAAGGGATTTCTCAGAACCTAATGCAAAGAAATACTCATAAGTGAATTGCAAAATTCCTTTGACAACTGAACCAAAAGCATAGAGAAAACCAGCAAATAATATTATTTGAGTAGTTACATCAGCTTTTACCAAAAAGTTATCTAAAAAATACTGTAAACCATAAGGCAAGAGAACATTAATAATACTTACTAAAAGCGCTCCAACTCCAGCAATAATCATTTCGTTCTTAAAATGCATTACGAAACGCAAAAGGCGTTTAAAAATACTGAGCTGTTCTTTTACCGGTATTTCTTGAGACCAAACTGATTGAAATGAGTTTTCATCATCCATCTTTTTCACCCACCTTGTCTTCTAATTCCTGTCTTTGCCACATATCAGCGTACCAGCCATTAAGTTTGAGTAACTGATCGTGAGTACCCCTTTCAACAATGCGACCGTCTTTTAATACTAAAATTAAATCGGCATTCATAACAGAGGTAAGTCTGTGCGTCGCAATCAAAGTTGTCTTGCCTTTTCTTTCTTTCTTTAAGGAATGCAAAATGGCCATTTCTGTTCTGGCATCAACAGCAGATAAAGCATCATCCAAAACTAATATCTGACTGTGCTTAAGTAACGCTCTAGCAATTGACATCCTTTGCTTTTGACCACCAGAAAGTGAAACACCATTTTCACCAACCAAGGTATTGTAGCCTCCAGGCATTTCTAAAATATCATTGTGTAAATCACTCTTTTTTGCAGCAGTAATAATTGCATTCTTATCACTGTCTGCATTTGAAAATGCAATGTTCTTTTGAATGCTAGTAGAAAATAAGTAATTATCCTGTGGTACGTAAGAAATTTGCCGCAATAAAACATTTAGTGGAATTTCTCTAATATCATACCCATTTAGAGTTATATGACCATCATACTTATCAAATTCTCTTAGCAAAAGTTGAATTATAGTTGTCTTGCCCGCTCCAACTTTACCAACAAGTCCCAGAGTCTGTCCCATTTTTAGAGTAAAATTAATATTATTCAGCACTTGGACATTTGGTTCATCCGGATATGCGAAAAATCTAACATGATAATCAAGATCTCCTGCTATATCCTTAGCCGAAATCTTTTGATCTGCATATTTATCAGTAATTTCTGATTTTTCTTCAAGTAACTTTTCTATACGGTCGTAACTGGCACTACCACGCTCTAAGATGTTAAAAAGATAGCCAATCGCAAACATTGGCCAAACCATATTGCCAATATATGCAATAAAAGAAACCAGTTGACCAATGGTAAGAGCTTTATTAAAAACTAATAGACCACCATAAATAATGGTAATAGTATAGGTTAAACCAATAAGCAATGTCCCCAAGGGATCAAATAATGAATCCCATTTGAAAACTTGTTTATTAATTTTAATGGTGTCTTCAACCATCTGGTCAAAAGCTGCAGTATCTTCTTTACCCTGACCAAATGTTTTTAAAACTTTGATACCTGAAACCGATTCTTGAGTTTTATTATTCAGCTTTGAAAAAGCTGCCTGGGATTTGTCAAATGCATCGTGGAGTCTGTCACCTAATTTCCAAGCTCCCCAAGCTAGAAATGGTAATGGCAAAAGGGCAACAATCGTTAGGCGCCAATCAACAAATGCAATCATAGCAACCATAGTCGATACACTCATGATAAGAGAATCCACCAAAGTTAAAACGCCTTCACCAGCAACTTCCTGGACAGCTGAAACATCATTTGTTGCATGAGCCATCAGGTCGCCGGTTCTGTGACGTTGATAAAAAGTACGATCCATTGCCATAAAGTGATCAAATAATTTCGATCTCAATTGTAATTCAAGTTCAGCAGCTCCACCCCATATTTGTCTACGCCAAAAATAGCGAAAACCATATAGCAAAAGGGCTGACAAAATAATAGCTAAAATTAACAGACCATATTTTTGCCAGCTAATGTGACCCTTATCCAATTGATCTGCCATTAAGCCTAATATTCTTGGTGGTACTAAATTTACAACAGATGTAAGTGCTAAAAATGTAATACCGATGAGGTAACGCATTTTTTCTTTTTTAAAAAACCAACCTAATTTAAAAAATATTCCCATTATTCACCTTAAAATTTAGTAAAAAAGCGGAGAAATTATTCTCCGCCGCACTAATTCAATCTAGTAAAATTGTTATTTTTGGTGCTTCATCATGTTCATCACTTGGTTGACCTTCTTAGCCGAAGGCTTTTGGCCCATTTGAGACATCATAGCAACAATCGTATCTTCACTGATTGGCGGATTATCTTTAAAATACTTTTTCATATATGACCTAGCACCATAGAAGCCACCTACAAGGCCCAATAATAGTGCAATCACAATCAGAAAAATCGCTAATCCAAAATTCATAAAAATATCACCTCAATTTGTCCAATAGTTATATCTTACCTAATAATTAAGGAAAATTAAAGATCAAAGTTAATCTTTTCTTAAACCTTTTTTTCTTTGAGCCCGTTTTGCTTTCTCAGACGTAATTTCCTTACCATTCTTGTCAATTATGACTAAATTTTCAACATCTTGCTTGAAGCCAGCTCTGAAATTTTTGATAAATTCCTGGTGTAATTCCTTACGCTCTTTCTCTTCAGCTTCAGTTAAGCCTACGGATTTCTTTTTGTGATAAAGCTCATTAATACGATTTATTAATTTTTTTTCGGGATCTTCACTCATATTTGCACCTCTCAATTAAAAAATTCTACCTTATTTTAACAATGAAAAAAAGTATAAAATTCTTAGAACATTTGTTTGTATTATACGAAATGTTTTGCTAAAATTAAACATATAAGAAAACGTTTATAATACTGGAGATAATTATGACAACTAAACAAAATAATAAGCAGTTGCAAATTCTACGCTATATATATGAAACAGTTGAGGACAGAGGCTTTCCTCCTACTGTCCGCGAAATTTGTCATGCTGTAGATTTATCTTCAACTTCAACTGTACACGGCCATTTGTCCAGGTTAGAAAATAAGGGTCTACTGATCAAGGATGCCACCAAACCAAGAGCGCTGGAAATAACTGATGAAGGTAAAAAAGCAATTGGTGTCCAGCCGAAAGAAATTCCCGTAGTTGGTGATGTCACAGCAGGTCAACCGATTTTGGCTGTTGAAGATATAGAAGATTATTTCCCTTTACCTCCAGATCTGGCAAACGATGCCGGAGATCTTTTCATGCTGAGAGTTCATGGTGAAAGTATGATAAACGCTGGTATCTTAAACGGCGATAATGTCATTGTCCGTAAGCAGTCTTCAGCAATCAACGGAGAAATTGTAGTGGCTATGACTGATGAAAATGAAGCCACAGTCAAACGATTTTACAAAGAAAAAGATCACTATCGCCTGCAGCCGGAAAATGATACTATGGCACCTATTATTTTGTCAAGTGTTCACATTTTAGGCAAAGTGGTAGGACTGTATCGTAACACTATTATTTAACAACATGACTTTATAGCATTATTGGGGTTAGTAAAAATCATTTTTTACGAGTTTCAATAGTGCTTTTTTTCTGCAAAATATCTCCTACTTCTTCCAGCACTTTTTTCTGCGTTTTTAATTTATTAATTTTTACAGATATAACAGCGATTTTCTCCTTAATTAATTTTAAGTTTTGTTTATGCTGCTTTTCAGTACTACACGATTCATCGTGTAGTTTTTTTATGTCTTTTATTTCTTGAAGCGAAAAACCTAAGTCTTGGAACTCTTTAATTGCTTCAAAAGTATCAGTTTCGTTTTCAGTAAACCAATAGTTTCTTCCCTTACGACCAGGATTTAATAATTTTAAATAGATATAATGTCTAACTGTATCAGGTGTAGTATTTTCCTTTTGAATAAATTCTTTCAAATACATAATTATTTCCTTGACGTTGGGTCGACCCCAGATGGTTAAAATATAGCAGGAGGCATTAACGATGATATATCTTACTATGTTTTTAACTATTTTATATGGAGTAATCATGATTAGCGCAAATCTTTTGTCTTATCATAGCTTGCCAGTCTGGTTAATTGCCATTAATACTTTTTGTGGTTTATGTTTAATCATAAGTTGTGTTTTTAAAAAGCCAATTTTGACTGCTATCGTTTTGCTAGGGCTTTTACTATTTTCCTTAGCCAATGGCTTTTTTCTTCACGGTGATGTTAAATGGCTTCATTGGCTAACTAGACTCACCTTGACTGTCATTTTAATTGGGTTGAATTTTAAATATTTTGGGTGACCAAAGTATAAATTTGCCGCTAAATGTCAAATGTAACCGTTCAAAACACTTTAATAAAAGCACAGAATCGACTTTCCACAAGTATTGCTTAAACCAAATTCACAATGATTTTTTAATAAATATAGCTGAAAATGCTGTACTTTCAAGATTTATAATCTTTGTTTGTGAAAAATAAGTGCGTTTCACTTAGGTTCCACGGTAATTTTTTTCACAAAGTTTGTTAAATTAACCTAATGATATTTGCTGCCAAATTGATAGCAGTCTCATGAGCATCCCTGCCCCAGCCTCTGTCATCATGTTTTTCTATGTCTTTAAGAGAATCTGCCGTAAATAATATTTGTGCAAAATCTGCCTCTCTAAATTGTGCACACGCAGCCATTGCTGCACATTCCATCTCTACACAAGAGGCTCCCAACTCTTTAGCCTGCTTTACTTTCTTGACAGTTTCCCTAAAGAAGCCATCAGTTGTCCAGGTAGTTACTTCTTCAACCTTAAGACCTTCTTCTTTCAGCAATTTTTTGGTCTTAGTTAAAAACTCTGACTTTAAGTCAATATACGTTCCTGGTTTCATATAATGAAAGGATGTGCCCTCGTCTCTAATAGCTTTTGTAGGCACTAGAAAATAGTTCTCTGGTAAATCAACTAAGCAGCCTGCTGATCCTATTGCTAAAATTTGTTTAACACCATAGCTTATTAACCAATCTAATAGCTCTACAGCAGCTGCAGCACCTATCTTTGCCTGACAAAAAGTAATTTTTTGTCCGTCTAAATCAACCTCATAAATAGGGGTTTCTCCTTCAAAACAGTCAAAGAACCCTAACTTTTTATGAGGATAACGAGCCAAAAAATCACTGATTACAGCAGGAGTTAAGAATGCAAACAGCAGCTTAGGCTGAAAATGAAAGTTATTAATTTCTTGTTCGTGATCTGGTTCTAGAACAGCCTGCGATTCAGGATCAAAATTTAATAAAAATGGTTCTTTCATAATTCTCCTCCTCAATAAAAATATATTGTTAAAGATTTTAACATAAACAAAAAAGAGAATCATCCCCTTTGGGAATGGTTCTCTTTCACTTAAGCGCGAATTAACGACGCTTTTCTGCAATTCTAGCAGACTTGCCGTGACGATCACGTAAGTAGTAAAGTTTAGCACGACGTACACGACCGTGACGCAATACTTCAACTTTAGCAACACGAGGATCGTTTACAGGAAAAGTACGTTCTACACCAACTCCAGTTGCCATTTTACGCACTGTGTAGCTGGCACCAATTCCAGTGCCCTTACGCTTAATTACAACGCCTTCAAACATCTGAATACGTTCATGTGAACCTTCGACAACACGCACGTGAACACGAACAGTGTCCCCTGCACGGAATTCAGGTATATCATCACGTAATTGTCCTTTAGTCAATTCTTGAATTAATGGATCCATTTTATTTTCTCCTTCTGCGGCATTCATTAGCGTTCTTTACGTCAGCGGAATACCCCTAACTATTAGTGCAAAATAAATTTACACCTCAATCATACTAGCAAAAATAACAGGTAAAATCAAGTTTGATCTTTTTCTTGTTTTATTTCTGCCATCATTTTTTCTTCTTCTTCACTTAAAGCATACTGCTCAAGTAAATCAGGTCTGTGTAAATAAGTTGCACGCAATGCTTCTTTATGGCGCCACTGCGCAATTTTTTGGTGATTGCCCGATGTTAAAATTGCAGGAACTTTCATTCCTTGAAAATTCTCCGGTCTAGTGTATTGGGGATATTCCAGTAATCCATGTGCAAAGCTTTCTTCTACTGGTGAAGCATCATTGCCCAAAATTCCTGGAATCAACCTGACTGTAGCGTCAATCATACTCATTGTTGGCAGTTCACCACCTGTCAAAACATAATCACCTATTGAAACAATTTCATCAGCCAAATCATAAACACGTTGATCAAATCCCTCATAATGACCGCAAATAAATGTCAAGTTTTCTTTTTGAGACCAGTCTTGCGCCATTTTTTGGTTAAAAGTTTTACCTTGTGGTGCAGTAATAATTACTTTGCCCTTATTTTTAAGTGAATCAAGGGCTTTTTTGATCGGCATAATTTGCAAAACCATGCCAGCGCCACCACCATAAGGACTGTCATCAACGTGATGGTGAATATCAGTGGTAAAATCACGAAAATTGACTAAATTGAGCTGCCATTTACCATCATTGAGTCCGCGTCCAAGCATCGAAGTCGTGAGCGGTGTAAACATGTCAGGAAAAAGCGTCAATACGTTAATCTTCATTGCGTAATCCTTCCAAAAGTTCTACATAAATCTTTTTATGTGCAATATCTATTTTCTTAACTACTTCATCAATATAGGGAATTAAATATTCATTACCATTTTGTTCGGTAACTTCCCAAACATCGTTTGCACCGGGGGGCTCAATACCAGTTATTTTGCCTAAATCATTTCCGGACTGATTATCTATAACTGCACAACCCAAAATATCGCGGTAATAATATGCTCCATCAGGCAGATCATGCTGATTTTGCTCGCTGACAACTAGTGTTTTTCCTAGCAATTTTTCAGCACTATCAATATCAGTTATTTCATTAAATTGCACTAGCCAAAATTGCTTAAAAGGTCTACCGCTTTTAACAGTTAATTTTTTTTGCGGAGTATCCTTTAAAGCTAGTTCTTGGTTTAAGGCAAAGCGTTCTTTGGGAAAATCAGTAATCAGAGCAACTTTTACCTCTCCTTTTAGTCCATGGGTAGACAATATACGCGCAACATCATAAAATTGCATAGTTTCTCCTACTCAAAGAAAAAAGCTTGAAGCAGTTGACTTCAAACTTTTAACAAACGACTCACTATTTATTGAACTTTGAATCATGCAGCTTCTTCATTAAGCCTGCACCTGAAAGTAGTGAACGTACAGTATCTGAAGGTTGTGCACCCTTCTTTAGCCATTCAAAAATTTTATCTTCGTCTAATTTCAATTCCTTAGGAACAGAAACTGGATTATAGTAGCCAACTTCTTCAATAAAACGACCATCACGTGGCATTCTTGAATCAGCTACAACAATTCTGTAAAATGGTTTTCTCTTGGCACCCATACGGCGCATACGAATTTTTACTGACATAAAATTATTTCCTCCTAAAAGTTACGTTAAATAATATAGCACGTATTTTAAAAGGTGTAAAGTGTTTTTACTTAACAGGTAAAAATTAAGAATGATATCTTTTCACTTTCATGCGCTTTTTCTTGTTCTTCTTGAATTTTTTCCCCATGTGACGCATAGCCATCCGTCCCATTGGTGAATTCATTCCGGGCAAATTATCCATTCCCTTAAAATTACCTTTGGTAATTTTACTCATCATATCCCTAGCTTGTTTAAATTGCTTAATCATTCTGTTGACTTCAACAATTGGCCGACCGGAACCAGCTGCGATTCTCCTTCTGCGACTTGGATTGAGCAATTCGGGATTTTCTCGTTCTTCTTTAGTCATAGATGAGATGATCGCTTTTATGTAGACAATTTGTTTTTTATCAAAATTAACATTTTTAAGCTGTGGATTGTTAGCCATTCCGGGAATCATCTTCATCAATTGATCAAGAGGACCCATTTTTTCAACTTGCTCAATCTGATCGACAAAATCGTTAAAATCGAAGGTATTTTCCTTCATCTTTTCAGCAACTTCTTCAGCCTTTTTAGCATCATAATCCTGCTGGGCTTTTTCAATTAAAGTCAGCATGTCGCCCATGCCTAAGATTCTTGATGCCATACGGTCTGGATAAAAAGGTTCTAAGTCAGTTAATTTTTCACCCTGTCCAGTATAAATGATCGGTTTCCCAGTAACCGCTCTGATTGACAGAGCAGCACCACCACGGGTATCACCGTCAAGTTTGGTTAAAATTACGCCCGTAATATCTAAGCGACTGTCAAAGCCTTTAGCCACATCAGTTGCTGCTTGACCTGTCATTGCATCTACTACAAGCAGGATATTGTCGGGTTGGGCAACGTCCTTGACTCTTTCAAGTTCTGCCATTAACGGCTCATCAATTTCCAAACGACCAGCCGTATCGATAATGACATAGTCATTTTTATTTTTATCAGCTTGATTTAATCCATTCTGAACGATTTGAGCGACGCCTTTTTCGTCTCTTTCACTATAAACAGGGACTTTTAATTGGTCACCAATTTGCTCAAGCTGGTCAATGGCAGCTGGACGATAAATATCACCTGCAATTAATAAAGGTCGCGCTTTTTCTTTTTGCATCAATCTGCTAGCCAACTTGCCAACAGTGGTAGTTTTACCCGTACCTTGCAATCCTACCATCATAATAATAGTAGGAATGTGCTTAGACTTGTTTAAAGTTACAGCACTTTCCCCCATCATCTTGGTTAATTCGTCATTAACGATTTTAATGACCTGCTGGCCGGGATTAAGACTTTCCTGGACCTCTTTTCCCAAAGCTTCTTGTTTAATCTTTTTGATAAAATCTTTAACAACCTTAAAGTTGACGTCAGCCTCAAGTAAGGCCAGTCTGATTTCTCGACTAGCGCTGTTGATATCTTCTTCAGATATTTTTCCTTTACCGGTTAAATTTTTTAAAGCCTTTTGAATTCTCTCACTTAAATTTTCAAATGCCATAGAATTATTCTCCCCTCAGTTGGTTTAATAAATCAGTAGTTATTTGCAAAGCTAGGTCTGACTTGTCTTTCCGGAGTGCAGTCGTAACTTTAAGCAATTTGTCTTCTATCATGTTGTAATCTCTTTGCATGTGCAATTTATCTTCGTATTTTGTAAGCAGGCTGCGGCATCTACGCAAATTGTCGTAAACGGCTTGACGAGAAACTTGATGGTTAATAGCTATTTCTCCTAAAGATAGGTCATTATAATAATAATCTTCAAAATAATCTTGTTGGCTCTTGGTTAAAAGACTACCATAGTATGCATATAGATCGCCTAGCATTTCATTTTTTTCAAGTTCGTCCATTACTCTCACCTTGAACCAGTATAGCAAAAATGTTAGAAGTTGACGATCTTGAAAGCCAAAATTTAAGTAATTGAAAAATATAAATTCTTGATTTCTGAAATGTAAATCTGTATCATTATTTTTAATTTGGTTTTGGGGATATCTATGTCATTTTTGAGTAAACTATCCCTTAAAATTCTAAAAACGGTACATATTATTATATAATTTCGTACCGTTTTTTATTTGGAATCTCTGCCAAAATATGTGAACGAGGTAAGTTAGTAACAACTATTAAATCAGTTCGCACTTATATATCAAGTGATTTTAAAAACGCAGTGTATTTTCAAACAAATTATAAACTAAAGTTAAGGGGTAGTTTAATGTGAATTTATGGCAATTAATGAATCGCAAAGAAGATTCAGGAATTTATCAGGAAAAAGATGGTCACTTAGTTAGAACGCTCAAGGTGCGTGACTTCCTGGCACTTGGTGTCGGCACAATTGTTTCCACTTCGATTTTTACCTTGCCTGGAGAAGTTGCGGCTTTACATACCGGTCCAGCCGTAGCCATATCATGTGTGATAGCATCTATTGTCGCTGGCCTCGTAGCTTTTGCTTATGCAGAAATGGCTGCAGCTATGCCTTTTGCAGGTTCAGTTTACTCTTGGATTAATGTTATTTTCGGCGAATTTTGGGGCTGGTTTTCAGGCTGGGCTTTACTAGCAGAGTATTTGATAGGAATGGCCTTTATTAGTTCTGGTTTGTCAGCTAATTTGCGTGCACTAATGGCTCCACTCGGCTGGAAACTACCTGCTAGTTTAGCTAACCCATTAGGTGTTAATGGCGGTTTATTAGATTTAGTCGCTCTATTGGCTATTTTATTAGCAGCATTTTTAGTTAGCTTTGGCGTTTCTAAAGCTTCTAGAGTTGAAAATATCCTAGTAGTTGTCAAAGTTTTGGCTATTTTACTTTTTGTCGTTGTTGGCTTAACAGTTATCAAAAAAGCTAATTTTATTCCTTTTATACCTCAATATCGTGCCACAAGTCACGGTCCTTTCGGTGGTTGGCAAGGAATCTATGCAGGAGTTTCAATGATTTATATCTCCTTTTTAGGCTTTGATACAATCGCTTCAAACTCAGCTGAAGCTGTTAATCCCCAAAAGACTATGCCGCGTGGAATTATCGGCTCATTATTAATTGCAGTGGTGCTTTTTGTTGCCGTGAGTTTGGTTTTAGTGGGAATGGTTCCTTACCAGCAATATTTAAATTCTGCTGAACCAGTCGGATATGCCTTGAGAAAGACCGGTTTTGCTCATATTGCCACTATTGTACAGTCCGTTGCCATTTTAGGGATGTTTACCGCTTTAATAGGCTTATGTATGGCAAGCTCCCGCTTGGTGTATTCATTTGGCCGTGATGGTATGATTCCCCAAAAGCTTGGCAAGTTGAATAACAATCACCGTCCTGCAAACTCATTATGGACTGTGGCGCTAATTGCAATTGTTATTTCAGCTTTTATTCCTTTTTCATTTTTAACACAATTGGTTTCTGCTGGTACTTTAATAGCTTTCATGTTTGTTTCAATCGGTATTTACCGTTTGAGACCACGTGAAGGAAGAGATATTGCCGATCCAGCTTTTAAAATGCCCTGGTATCCAGTTTTGCCTTTCCTAGCTTTCCTTGGTTCTTTTGCTGTTTTTTGGGGATTAGATCTGCAAGCAAAGAAATACATGCTAATCTGGTCACTAATAGGGATTGTCATTTATTTTGTTTATGGTATTCGTCATTCAGCCATGAACAAAAACTCAAAGAATTAAAATTATTTAACTTATAGCTAACAAAAAAGTCTGGAAAGTTTTTTTCAGACTTTTTTAAATGTCCAAATAGCAGTTACAGGTTTTCATCCATATTAAAAGTTAATTTTGACATGTTGATTGAGTCTATCATCATTTGTGCCCAAAATTTCTCAGAACGTTTTCTGGTATAAGCAACTGTTTCTTGGTTTGCTTTGGTTAAATATGAAGTCAACTCACTGCCGTTTTTAGCTCCTGCTGCTTTAATAACATCGTAAACCCGACGACGATAATATTGGTTCAATTCGTTTAGGTAATCTGTATCTAATTGAACAAATTGCGAATAATGGGTTTCAACCAAGACTGCAAGCGATTTATAGTACCACCATGCATCGTTGAGATTATATTCCATTGAGGTATTATTGTATGAAGGATCAGTGTCATTCATATTAGCAAAAAATGGTACAAACGGTGTGAAAGTTGGACCACCAATACACAACCACATGATTGCAGCTTTATTATGATCAACATCATTTCTAATTTGCAAGATATGAGAATTTTGGGTTCTGTTTAATCCAATCGGTCGAAAACGGTGTTTTTGTTCCTCTGTTCCTTTACCGAAAGGATCATAAGGTGTATTTTGGTAGTGACTGCCGAGTACATATTCAATGTCTTCCCTAGTTATTTTCTTTGCGGCATGACGAATAAAAGGTAAGTCTCCATCAGTCGGTTCTTGTTCAATTTCAGGGTTAAAATATTTTTGAGCGTACCAAACTCTATTAGTGTTATAGAAACGATCTTGTTCACTATAAGTTCCAAAAATGTGGCGGAAATTCCAACCTTGATGATCAACATTTAAATGATGCTGCGAAACAAATTCTTGGATTCCATCACTCCACATAAAGTTTGCAGTATCATCAAAATCAACTTGTTCGATTGAAACCCGATTGGCTGCTATTGCATAAGCATCATCTGGAATACGCTGAGCTACCCAGTGATGGCCCGTAACGATTTCCATATACCATATTTCATCTTTATCACTAAAGAGAACTGAGTTACCAGCTGGCGAACCAAATTTTGCAATCAGTTTTCCTAAATATTCAACTCCGTTTCTAGCAGAATCAATATATGGCAGCACAACAGATTGCATACAATCTTCGTCAAGTCCGTCTTTTACCAGTGGATCGAAAGCCAGTACACGTTCATTACCATATGTAGATTCAGTACAGGACATAGCAATATTTTTTTGATTAATGCCGCTCTCATCATAATAACCGCGATTTTTATAATCAACGTTAGGTACAGCTGGAACCGCCTGAGCATTTTCAGGTAGGTCTAACTTAAAATTGTTTAACCAAGACTTAATTTTTCGTCCAGGTTCATTTTTAGCGGCAGGTCTGACAATGAACTTTTGCGGCGTAATAGGACGAAAAGTATCATCATTACGAGCAATCATAGTTGAACCATCAACCGATGCATTTTTACCTACTAAAATTGTTGTACACGCACTGTATTCTTTCATCAAATATCTTCCTTTTGCACAAATTTTATTCTTAAATTAAATCATGAAATAGTCCAACTGCATAATTTGCAGCATCAAAATCTGCCAAATCACTTGCCTTTTCACCTAAACCAACTAATTTTACTGGCAACTTCATTTCATTTCTAATTGCTAAGACTACCCCACCTTTTGATGAACCATCTAACTTAGTGAGCACCAAACCTGTTAGTTTGGTAGTTTTATCAAAGTCTTTGGCCTGCAATAATGCATTTTGCCCCGTTGAACCATCAAGTACTAAAAGAGTTTCAGTAGGTTCTTCCGGAGCTTGCTTTTTTATTGTTCTCTCAATCTTTTCCAGCTCGTTCATTAAATTCTTTTTATTTTGCAATCTACCGGCCGTATCAACAAGTAAAAAATCATAATTTTCTTGAAGAGCCTTTGTCGTGGCGTCATAAACAACAGAAGCCGGATCCGCCTGTTCCTTGCCAGTCACAACGGGCACACCAACTCTTTTTCCCCATTCACTGAGTTGTTCAACTGCACCAACTCTAAATGTATCAGCTGCAGCTAAAAGAACAGACTTACCTTCGTCCTTAAAACGTTTTGTTAATTTGCCAATTGTAGTAGTTTTACCAGCGCCATTCACCCCAACAAAAAGATAGATATTTGGTTTACCGTCATTATGAACAGTTAGCTTTTCATTTTCTGAATTACCACTTTCATCATAAAGGTCAACTAATTTTTCTACTATCACCCTTTTTAGGTCGTCTCGTGATTTGGCTTTTTGCAATTTAGCTTCATCACGAAGTTCGTCTGTCAGTTCTTCGGCTGTTTCATAGCCAACATCAGACTCAATTAGTAGCTCCTCCAAATCGTCAAAGAAATCTTCGTCAACTGTTCTAAACTGTGCGAAAAAGCGATTTAATCTGGCACCAAAGCCTTGATTAGTTTTCTCCAGGCCTTTTTCATATAACTCAGTTTCATCCTGATCTTCGCTATCTGATTCGGGTTCAGCCTCTTTCTTTAGAGATTGCTCTGGCGTGGAAGTCGTAGAATCTTCATTTTGCTTTTCAGTTTCAGCAGTCTCAGCAGAAGCTTTTTCTACTGACGTTAAACCATTATCACTCTCTGTAGCAATTTTAGCTTGTTCAGTTGGAGCTCCTTGATCCTCTTTTGGACTTTCGCCTTTAGGTTGATCATTATTTTCGTTATTTTTTGTTTCGTCATTTTCACCAAACAATGATTTTTTTATTTTATCAAATAAACCCAATTTTATTTCACCTCATTTTTTAATTCTTTTAAAGAAACGGATAATACTTGTGAAACTCCTGATTCTTGCATTACAACCCCATAAAGCTGATCTGCTCTTTCCATTGTGCCCCTTCTATGTGTGATTACAATAAACTGAGTATGCATGTCATATTCTTCTAAAAAATTGGCAAAGCGAGTGACATTAGAGTCATCCAACGCAGCCTCGACTTCATCCAAAACGCAAAATGGTACTGGCTTAACTTTTAGCATGGCAAAAAGAAGTGTGATTGCGGTCAATGCCCGTTCCCCACCAGAAAGTAAACTGAGTCTTTGCAGTTTCTTTCCTGGTGGTTGAGCTATAATTTCGATACCAGTAGCTAACAAATGCTCCGGGTCAGTTAAGACTAGCTTGGCACTACCACCACCAAAAACAACTGGGAATAATTCACTGAAGCTTTTAGCTACAGCAGTGAAAGTTGATTTAAACCGATTACAAACTTCTTGATCAAGTTCCGACATCGATTCTTCTAAGTTATCTCGACCTTTTAGCAAGTCATTTTGTTGAGCATTAAGAAAATCATACCGTTTCTTAACATTATCATACTCTTCAATTGCTTTTAGATTGACGGGCCCGATATCAGCAATAGACATACGATGCAATTTCACATCTTTTTGCAGTTGGGCACGATTTACTTCGTTATTTTCTTTTTCTGCTTGATGCAAAGCTGCTTCATATGTTAACGAGTAATCTGTATTCAAAGTATCTAAACGCTGGTCTATCTGGCTGTTTAACTGCACTATTTTGACAGAATATTCTTTTTGCTCGGCAGCCGCATCTTTACGCAGATCATAATTACGGCTTGCCACCTGATCAAGCTGGTTAATTTGTGCATCATACTGACCCAGTTTGGAGCTCAGACTATTAAGCTGATTTTGTAATTTTTGCTTTTTAACAGCTCCATCATTTTTTTCTTGCTCAAAGGTCGTCTGCTTTTTATGGTCAAGCAGATCATTCTGCTTAAGTTCATTTAATTTTTGCTCTAAAGTAGCAATTTGCTTTTGCTGCTGCTTTGAATCACGCCTTTTTTCAGATATTTGTTTTGCAATATTTTCCAACTTGTTTGCATAAACAGCAATCTGGGGATCAAGCTCGTTTAATTTAGACTGAATATCATGATTTAGTTCAGTAAAGTTTTTAATTCGCAATTGCAGATCACTAATTTTTTGCTTTTGCTGAGAAATTTCTGTCTGAAATCTCTTCTTTTCTTTTTCCGCTTGCATAATCTTTTGCTTAGTGGAATCAATTTCCTGATTGCGTTCTTCTTTTTGCTGTTCAAATAAACTATTAGCAGTTTTTAACCTGTTTACTTCTTTTTCCTGATTTTGATACGAAAGTACTGTCTCACCTAAATTCTGTTTCAGATTTTGGAGCTTTGCCTGTGCATCTTTTACTTTCTTTAGCAAACCATTATTTTTATTATTAACAACAGCTAAATCTACTTCGCTATTTTCTATTTTCTGCTGTAATTTGCCAATTTCTTTCTTTAGTTCACCAAGTTCTGCTGTAGTTTGAAGCGGAGAATTACTTTTTTGATTACGCACTCCTCCTGTCATTGAACCACCAGGTGAAATAACATCGCCATCAAGCGTAACAATACGATAGCGAGAAACGCGTTGCCTAATTTTTAGCGCATTATTTATGGTATCAACTATTATAGTATTTCCAAGCAAATAGTTAATCGCAGGCGTAATATTTTGACCACGCAAACTTTTAACTATTTCACTTGCAATACCTTGAAAGCCAGGAAAAGAAGAAATCGTATTAATCGTTGAGGAAGGAATCGAATACTCCCGCAAGCCATCAAGGGGTAAAAAAGTAGCTCGTCCAGCACGATTTTCTTTTAACTGGTTAATGGCATCCCGAGCATCCAGTTTTGTTGCAGTTACTAAATTTTGAACTCCATTACCCAGAGCCGTAGCCATGGCAATTTCATATTTTGCAGGAAAAATAATTAATTCACCCACAGCACCTATAACGCCATGGTAATCTGCTAGATTATTTAGCACGTTTTTAACACCATAAAAGTACCCTTCGTGACGTTTACGGATATTTTCCAGTACATCATGGCGTGCCTTTAATTGACTGAATTGTTGGCTTTCTGTAGAAAGAGAATTTTGCAAAGTCAACAAATTATTTTGCGTTAGCCTTTGTTCTTGAGATAGCTCCTTTACCTGTTGTTTCTTATTTTGATAATCTTGTTTAAGCTTTTTACCTTCGACCTGAAGTCTATTAAGTTCAGCACTTTCTTTTTCCAATTCATTAGAAACATTTTCTGTTTGCAGTTGGGTATTATCACTAAGCTTTTTTAATTCAGAATTAAGATAAACAATTTCATTATTATTAGAAGTTTGATCTTGTAATAACTGAATATAATTTGACCGCAGCTGCTCTAAATTTTGGTTCAGTTGTTCCGGGTTTTCTTTTAGCTGTGTCGTTAGCCCTATTCTCTTATTATTTAATTGCTCTTGTTCTTTTTTAAGATGGCCTTCTTCTTCAAGCAGATCAGTCGTTTCCTTTTTAGTACTCACTATCTGCTCTTTTAAGTCGCTTAATTCGGACTGATATTCTTTTTTAGTAGCTTCATTATACTGTTTGCTCTGTTCAGAAACTTGCAAATGCGTATTTATTTCCGAAAGCTTTTTTGTCAACGAAAATAAATCATTTTGAATTTGATCTTTTTGAGCATTTAAAGTTTGAAATTCTTTTCTTTTGTCAGCTACCGCACCTTGAGAGGCTTTAACTTCTTGATCCAATTTTGTCAACAGATTCTGATTTTGGTCAGCTTTTTCTTGCACTGTTTGTTTTTGTTTATCTAAATCTTGAATTTCAAAAGCTAACAAAGTTTTTAGTTCATGATCCAGACCTTTTTTCTGAAATTGATATTCCTTTGCGAGAGAGCTTTGTTCGTGAAGAGGTTCAATTCTCTGCTCCAGTTCTTTGACTAAATCATTGATGCGTACCAAGTTATCAGTTGTTTGTTGTAATTGAACTTTTGCTTCTTCCTTTTGCTTTTTAAAATGTAATACTCCAGCTGCTTCCTCAAACAGTGAGCGCCGCTCTTCAGGACGAGAATTTAATACTTGATCAACCCGTCCTTGTGAAATGATGGCTAAGCTTTCTTGTGAAATGCCAGAATCCAGAAACAAAGCTCGGACATCTCGTTGCCTAACACTTTTTTGATTTATTAAATATTCGTTTTCGCCCGACCGTAAAATTCGCCGAGTTACAATTACCTGGTCATCCTTAAAATTAAGTTCACTTTTTTTATTGTCAAAAATAAGGGAAACTTCAGCGTGATTGGCCGGCTTACGAAATTCACTGCCCGCAAATATCACGTCTTTCATGTTTGAGCCCCGCAAAGATTTGGCACTTGACTCACCCATGACCCATCTTATTGCTTCAGTAATATTGCTTTTACCACTACCATTAGGACCAACTATGCCAGTAATACCAGTATCAAATTCTATTTTTGTTTTTTCGGCAAAAGATTTAAAGCCGTCAATTATTAGTTCAGTTAGTGGCACACACTCATCTCCTAATTAAGCTTATTTAAAGCAGTTTTTGCAGCCTCTTGCTCTGCAGCTTTTTTATTATGGCCTTGCCCTTGAGACAATACTTTGCCATTGACAGCTAACTGTACAGTGAAACTAGACGGCAGCTGTTCTTCTTTCAAGACCTCGTATTCAATCTTTACAGGCCCATTTTTTTGCAGTAATTCTTGTAAATCAGTCTTATAATCACGTGAAGCATCAAATTTCCCAGCATCAATTAACGGGTACACTGTTAAGCTCAAAAAATGTTCGACTGCTTCCATGCCCTGATCAAGAAAAAGCGCTCCGTTAAATGCTTCAAAAACGTCCTCTAGCAGTGTCTTACGAGAACGCGCACCAGCTTTTTCCTCACCATGACCTAGATTAATTTCAGCCGGAAAACCAAATTTTTGGGCAAATTCCGCAAAACCTTCAGTATCAACAATATTAGAACGCATCCTGGTTAATTCACCCTCATTAAGACTCGAAAAATTACGATAAAGGTAATCAGATATTGCTAATTCTAAAACTGCATCCCCCAAAAATTCCAACTTTTCATAATCACGAATGCCATCTCCAGGATGCTCGTTAGCATATGAAGAGTGGGTAAAGGCTTCTTCTAATAACTTCTGATTGTTAAATTTAATTTTATATTTCTTATCCAATCGATTAATAAACTTGGCACTAACCATTCTATCATCTCCTTAATAACCTAAATTATACCAGTTTTTAAGTGTAAAAAAGAAAACTATTGTTTCTAAATAACAACAGTTTTCTATCTTTTATTCTATATTAATTTTTATTTTGTATAAGCAACCTTGTACCAAAGTGGATGTCCGTTATTTTGCTTGGATGGTTTTTGTGAATAGCCAGTAAGTTTGCTGTTAACCGCATCTATTTGATATGCATTGTAAAGCGGAACAACATAAGCCCGATCAAACATGTATTTTTGCCATTCATGGAATTTTTCTACACGATACTTGTGGTTAAATGCCTTTTGAGAATCCATTTCTTTGATTAGCTTCGTATTTTCTGGAGTGACAAAACGTGAGTAGTTGGACATTGTCCCTTCACTAAACATTTGTTCCTGGGACGGTTCAGATGAAAGACCCCATGCAGCCATAAACATATCCACATCAGGTGAATCATGTTGGACTTTATCATAGAAAGAATTAAATTCTGTCAAACGGCCACCAACTAATTTAACATTTAAGCCAATCTTATTCCATTGTTGAATGAAGTTTTGCATAATCGGTTGTTGAATCGAATTACCAGACATGGCCATAAAGTGAATGGTTAATGGCTTGCCATTAGGTTGTACACGCCATTTACCTTTTTTCTTGTAGCCAGCTTTATCTAGGATTTGATTGGCCTTCTTAATGTTATAAGTATAGCCTTTTACACTTTTATCAAAATAGTCACCAAATTGTGCTGGAATTAAAGTTGGAACTTGGAAGCTTAGGCCGTCAGTATAATGTTTATAAACAGCATCAGTATTCATTGCATAAGCTATAGCTTGGCGTAATGCTTTGTTATTCATTTTGGCATTTGGATTCATCACGTTCTTTGACTTTTTACTATCCCATTTACCAACCTTAAAAGCTAAATAACTGTAATATAGAGGAATTTTAGCTACAAATGTGACATCCTTAGTATCCTTAACTTGTTTCCACTGGCTGTTAGTAACCCTGATAATATCAAATTTATGATTTTTAATTGCTTGTGAAGCAGAGTTTGGAGAAACAACTTGGTAAACAATTTTGTCTAGTTTTGGCTGACCACGCCAATAATACTTATTTGGTATCCAAGTAACAGATTGACCACGTACAATTTTATTAAGCTTGTAAGGACCAAAGAACAAAGGATTCTTTCTCAACTTATCTGAAGATTCTAGTTTATCAAACGGAACATCTTTTAAATAGTGATACGGTGCGGCTGCCTCCCAAATATAGCCGTTACCACTATAATACATACCAGGTTTTAATTCTTTGCAGTGCAGCACTACAACTCGTCCATCTGGACCGTCAGGCATTTCTATTCCTGAAATTGTTTTGGCCTTGCCTTCATGATATTCCCTTAAGCCATTGATAATATTGAGTTGATTGGCATATCTCTGAGATTTAGTTGCTTTGTTTGCAATAATCTCATATGCGAATTCTATATCCTTGGCAGTTACCTGTTTGCCATCAGACCACTTAACACCCTTTTTAACTGTGATAGTGGCAGTATTTGCTTTACGATCGAGTTTAAGAGTAGCTGGACCCTTATCGTTTATCTTGTAATCATCATCTGTTTCAAATAATGATTCTTGACCAGGACTTGCGACATCAGCACTTGGTTGATCCATTTGCAATTCTTCGTTAAAGACGCCGGTGAATGGTGTATCAGTTATTTCAGCAACTTTAATTGTTCCACCCTTCTTGGCAGTCTTAACCGGGGTTTCAATTGGGAACTTGCTGGCAGTCTTAGCCCCCTCATTGCTGGCGCTCTTATTACTCTTGCCACAAGCTACCAAAGTTAACGCAGCTGCAGTTATAAGCCCTACTGAACCTAAAATTTTTCTTGTTCTCATCATACATGTCTCCTTTATATGCAAAGTTAATAGTATTTTGGAAACAAGCTAACAGATAAATGTTAACATTAATCATTAAAAAAGCAAGGTAAATTCAGAAATTATACTATCTATAAATAGTAAAGCAATTAAAAAAATACATATTATTTAAATAATAAAAATTCCATCAAATGTTTGGGTTAACCAATATCGGAAAGAATTGAGGATTAAAGCTTAAAAATTTAGTTTTAATAATGTGTCATCAAAAATTATCTTCTAGAAAATTATAGAAAGTGATTTTTAAAAAGTTAAAATAAAAAATACCAAACTATTTTACTAGTTTGATATTTTCACTTAAATTCTATTATTTAACATAACCAACTTGGTACCATAACTGGTGACCATTGTTATTTTGTGATGGTTTCAATGTGTAACCTGTAAGCTTATCATTTACAGCGTCAATACTATATGCGTTTGATGCTGGAACAACATAAGCCTGATCCAACATGTATTTTTGCCATTCATGGAACTTTTGAACACGGTATTTATGATCAAAAGCCTTTTGAGAATCAATTTCATCAAGTAATTTACTGTTTTCTGGAGTGACAAAACGTGAATAGTTGGATGGAGTTGCCTCTTTGTAAAGGTCAGCTGGAGACGGTTCTGACGAAAGACCCCATGCAGCCATAAACATATCAACTGAAGGATCATCATGTTGCACTTTATCATAGAACGAGTTGAATTCAGTCAGACGGCCACCAACCAAAGAAACATTTAAACCAATTTTATGCCATTGTTGTAAATAGTTCTGTGCAATAGGCTCAGCCGTTGCGCTTCCTGACATTGTCATAAAATGAATCTTTAATGGCTTACCATTTGGTTGAGTACGCCATTTACCTTTCTTCTTATAGCCGGCCTTATCCAAAATCTGGTTCGCCTTTTTCAGGTTGTAAGTATAACCCTTGATGCTCTTATCAAAGTAATCACCAAACTGCGCTGGAATCAAAGTAGGCACTTGGAAAGAAAGACCTTTAGTATAATGCTTATTAACGTCTGAGATATTCATCGCATAAGCAATAGCTTGCCGCAATGGTTTATGATTCATCTTGGCATTTGGATCCATAACGTTTTTGCCCTTTTTGGCATCCCATCTACCAACTTTAAATGCTAGATAGCTGTAGTATAAAGGAATACTAGCAACAAAATTAATATTCTTAGTCTTTTTTACTTGATCCCATTGTGAGTTAATAACTTTGATGATATCAAATTTGTGACTCTTAATGGCCTGACTGGCGGAATTAGGATTAATAACCTGGTAAATGACCTTATCTAATTTTGGTTTACCGCGCCAGTAATATTTGTTTGGTGTCCAAGTTACTGATTGGCCACGAACAAGTTTGCTAACTTTAAACGGACCAAAGTATAATGGCTTTTTCCTGATCTGATCAGATTCCTTAAGTTTACTAAAAGGAACATTCTTTAAGTAGTGATATGGCGCAGCTGATTCCCAGAAATAACCGTTACCACTGTTAGTCATACCAGGTTTTAATTCAGGATAGTGAATCACAATTGTTCTACCATTAGGGCCATCTGGCATTTCAATACCTGAAATAGTTTTAGCCTTGCCATCATGGTATGCTTGTAAACCTTTAATGGTGGCCAATTGACTAGTGTATCTTTCTGATTGAGTAGCCTTATTAGCGAATATTTCATAGGAATATTCCATGTCTTTAGCATTAACCTGCTTACCGTCTGACCACTTAACACCCTTCTTGATAGTAATTGTGACAGTTTTATTCTTTTTATCCAACTTCATTGTAGCTGGACCTTTATCATTAATCTTGTAGTTGTCATCAGTATCAAAAAGTGATTCTTCACCAGGAGATGCAACAGAACTATCAATAGCACTCATAGCCAACTCATCAGAAAAAATTCCTGTGAATGGTGTATCTGTTTCCAAGGCAACTTTAACAGTTCCACCCTGTTTAGCTTCCTTCTTGGGTACTGCTTCTGGGAACTTCTTAGCTGTCTTGGCATTAGAATTATCATCAGTCTTGCCTGATTTGCCACAAGCTACCAGCGTTAAAGCAGCTGCTGTTACTACCCCCAATGATTTATATAAATTAGATTTTTTCATCTCTACATAACTCCTTTTTATTATCAGGAAAATTTAATTTTCAAAACAAGTTAATAATTAAATATTACCACATAAAATTAAAAAAGCAATAGTTTGTTCATTTATATTTAATAGATATTTATTTCATGAAGGACCACTTCTGGTATTAAATGTTGCCGTAAATACTTAATAATTACTTTTTTAGTCTTAATGTGGTAAAAATTAAATAGTTTAATGTTGAAAATTTTGCTATAAAAATTTGTGATAGAGATATTAAAGAAAAAACTGCTAATAAATAATATGGTAAATTTACCATACTATCTATTAACAGAGATTTTAGAATATAAATGATAAAAAATTCAGTTTAACTTTCTCTTTGACGTGCATCACCAGCTCTTTGTAAAGCACGACCAACATAATTGATACTCAACGAAATAGCTAGTAACAATATTGTAGCTGGCAGCCATAACCAAGGCCTGTTGACAACGTTAACCGGATCATTTGCAAATCCAATTAGGGTACCTAAGGAAGGAACTGTAGGCGGTAACCCGTAGCCAATAAAGGACAAGCTGGTTTCAATACCGATGTTACCGGCAATTGTTAGTACGACATCGATAATCAGCATAGAGCCAATGTTGGGCAGCACTTCTCTAAACATTATTTTCAAGTCTGATGAACCAGAAGTTTTCGATGCCAGTACATAGTCTCTTCCTCTTTGAGAAAGAACAAATGCTCTAAAGTACCTTGCCGTACCTGTCCAGCCAAAAATCGAAATTATCCAAACTAAAGTAACGGGACTGTAATGCGGTATAACAGTTACCAAGACAATTTCTATAGGCGTTGCAGGCAAAACCTGCACAAAGTCCACTATTCTCATAATTACAGCATCAATATAGCCGCCATAATATCCTGAAACGAGACCGACAATTAAACCAACAGTCTCACAAACAGCAGTAACCCCTAATCCAATAAGGATAGAATTACGACCACCCATAATTAATAGATTAAGAACATCTCGGCCACCATCATCCGTTCCCAGAATATGACCATCAGTGAACCAGCCTGTATAAGCTTCAATTATGTTTGCCTCAGTGACTTTATCAGACTTTAAAAATAGTGATCCGCCAAAAGTTAATAGTAAAATTAAGACTATCACTATGAAGGCAGTTAAAGCTTTCTTGTCCTTTACAACTTCTCGTACAACTACTCTAAAACTTGAAGCAGGAGGAGAAACTTGCACTTTCTTGGCTTTTTCAGTCGAAGTGGTTTTATTTTTTTTCAACATTTGTCTCCCCTTCTTTATTTTATCCTAATTCTTGGATCTACTATACTCATTATAATGTCTGATAATAAATTACCAAGTAGAGTAAGAAAACCAAAGATTAAAATTAATGCAGTTAGCGTAGTATAGTCACGCTGTTGTATTGAGTCTAAGAACAATTTTCCCATACCAGGATAGCTAAAAACAGTTTCAATAATCATTGAACCACTTAACAGACCAGTTATAACTGTACCAAATGAGGAAGCTATTGGTAACAGTGAATTACGTAAAATATGTTTATTAAACACCACGTTTTCCGGAACACCTTTACTATGGGCTGTTCTAACGTAATCTTCAACTTTATTATCAACAATTCCAGTTCTTAAATATTGCACAATTCCAGTAGTTGTGATAACAGCACTCAAGATAGCTGGAAAAATGATATGGTAAAGCTGACTACCCAGTGTACCCCAGAAACCAGAAGCATTAGGAGAAACCGAACCTGAAATAGGGAACCAGCCTAAAAGAAAGCAAAATAACCAGATACCTAAAATGTAAAATACGAAAGCAGGAATAGCAAAAGTAACATAATTAAAAATTTGTACAGCTTGGTCTTGCCATTCATCTTGGTGTTTACCCGCAATCACACCAAGAGGGATTGAAATACTGTAACTGATTATTGTTGTTAACAGCGAAAGCCAAAAAGTATTTAAAGCTCTATCGGCAATTAAAGATGTCACCGGAACGTGTTGTATATAACTGGTACCTAAATCACCTTTAAAAATATTACCTACCCAACGAGCATATTGAACTGGGGCCGGATCATATAGTCCGGCAGCTCTTTTCAGAGCTTCTAATTGCTTAGGGTCAGTATTAGGATTAATTTGTCCCGTAAATGGGTCTCCCGGCATCATTTTTGCCAAGAAAAAGACTAAAATGCTTAAAATGATCAATTGTGGGATCATAATTAAAACACGTCTTAAAACAGTTTTCCACATGATTATGCTCCCTCCTTATCATTTGTTTCTTCTTCGATTATTTCTTTTTCAGGTAAAGCAACTAAATGATTATCTGATACATGTTTAAGTGGGAAAACACGTCCATCTTTGTCGTACCACTTACTTTGATCATTCTGAAATTCTTGTTCAACTTCTTGACGGTGTTTCTTATGTTCATCTCGATGTTCGACATCGACTTGAGGAATAGCGGAAAGCAGCCTTTTCGTATAGATGTGCATTGGATGCTGATAAATATCTTCTCTTGAACCAATTTCAACCAAACGACCACGATGCATAATAGCCAAATTCTCAGACATATGCTTAACGACACCTAAGTCATGAGAAATAAAGAGGTAAGCAATATTGTACTGCTGCTGAATATGCTTCATAAAGTTCAGCACCTGTGCTTGAACTGATAAATCTAAGGCACTGGTTGGCTCATCAGCGACAACCAAACGTGGATTAGTAGCAACCGCTCTGGCTACGCCAATTCTTTGTCTTTGACCACCTGAAAATTCGTGCGGATATTTATATATTGAGTCACTAGGCATTCCAACGATGTCAAGTAATTCTTGCACACGATCACGCTCTTGATCAGTAGTTAAATTCTCAAAATTGCGTATTGGCTCTGCAATAATATCCTCAATTCGTTTTCTTGGGTTTAAACTTGACAGAGAGTCCTGAAAAATCATTTGAACATCTTTATTATAATTGAGTCTGTGGCGACTTTTAGATTTAGTAATATCGACACCCTTATACATAATACTGCCGCTAGTAACAGGTTCAACTCCAACAATTGCCTTGCCAGTAGTCGACTTGCCTGAACCAGATTCACCTATAAGTCCGTAAGTTTCTCCTTCGTTAATAGTAATACTAATATCATCAACGGCACGAACATAATCGGTAATACGATTCCAAAAACCAGATCTGATAGGATAATGAACTTTTAAGTTTTTTACTTCAATAATTTCTTTAGCCATAAACTACTCCCCACTCACTTCATCTTGAAAGTGGAACGTCTTCCAGCAAGTACATCTAACCCAATGCCCTGGTTCAACTTCATGCATTACTGGATTTTCCTCATGGGCACTTGCAGGTATCCACGGTATTCTAGCAGCAAACCTGTCACCTTTTCTAGGCATATTTTGCAATGATGGAACTGTTCCTTGAATAACATGTAAATCTTCTTCTTCATCTTCAGATTGAGGCATTGAATTTAACAAAGATCGTGTATAAGGGTGAAGTGGATGTTCAAAAATTGTTTTGACATCAGCTTTTTCTACTATTTGACCACCATACATAACAGCAACCTCATCAGCTGTTTCAGCAACTACTCCCAAGTCATGAGTTATTAAAATAATACCAGATTGAGACTGCTTTTGAATGTCTTCCAGCAAGTCCAAAATTTGTGCCTGAATAGTAACATCAAGAGCAGTGGTCGGCTCATCAGCAATGATAATTTCGGGTTTACATGCAACAGCCATGGCAATAACAACACGTTGCCTTAATCCACCAGATAATTCAAACGGGTACATAGCGTAAGTTTCCTCAGGTTTCGGCATACCCACCTGATTAAAAAGCTCAATTACACGTGCATGACGTTCTTTCTCATCCATATCCGTATGGTAATACAAAGTTTCTGCTACCTGATCACCAACTCTCATTAGTGGATTTAAACTGGCTAAAGGATCCTGAAAAATCATTCCGATTTTATTCCCACGAATTTTATCGAACAGTGATTCATTTAGGCCTACCAAATTCAATTCATTATAAAGAATATCACCTGTTACTTTAGTGTTTTTATGGTCGTACAAACCGATAATACTAGATGCGATTGTACTCTTACCACAACCAGATTCACCTACAATTGATAAAATTTCATTCCTTTTCAAAGTTAAATTAATATCATCTGCAGCATCATAAAATTTCCCATTTAAACGATATGCTGTATGTAAATGCTGGATATCTAGCAAGAGATCACTTTGTTTTTCCAAAGGTCATTTCCCCTCTCAAATCTTCAATGAAATTTATTAAAGATATTTAATAAATTTATTTAATTTCTAATTATAACCGTGAAACAAATTGTATGCAAACTAATAATTGAATTTTTTTAATTAGTTTTGATGATTTGCAACGTAATTAACAGCATCACCAACAGTTTTAATTTTTTCTGCATCTTCATCAGAAATCTCGGCGCCGAATTCATCTTCTAATTGTAAAATGAATTCCACTAAGTCAATGGAATCAGCGTCCAAATCACTAGTGAAATTAGTTTCATCAGTTATTTTTTCTTTATCAACTTCAAAATTATCTGCTAAAATATCCCTGATTTTATTAAAAATTTCTTCTTTACTCATGTTTCTACTCCTTGTTGTTACTTGCTTTCGTTAGCAAATTCTGCTTTAAAATTATCAATTATTTTTTCCTGTAAAATTTTATCAATTTGCTTAATTGTAAAATATACAGCACGCTGATCTGAACGACCGTGTGTTTTAACTACAGGAGCATTAACTCCGAGTAAAACTGCACCACCATATTTATCTACATCAAATTTTGAAATTAAACTTTTTAGTGCTTTTTTTATCATCAATGCGCCTAATTTAACAAAAGGACCATTATTGAGCAAACTATCTTTTAGCAGATGGATTAAAACACCAGAAGTTCCTTCAATATTTTTTAAAACTGCATTACCTGTGAAACCGTCTGTTGCAATTACATCAGCTTTACCATCCAATAATTCATTGCCCTCAATGTTACCTATAAAATTAAGCTTGCTATTCAGCAATAATTGATAGGCTTGTTGATGAACATCATCACCTTTATCATTTTCAGCCCCGTTATTAAGCAGACCAACCCGGGGGCTTTTTATTCCTCTGACTTTTTCAGCATAATATGATGCCATTTTGGCCCAAGCCAGCAAATATTCCGGTCTGCTTTTGGCATTCGCACCAACATCAATCATATTGAAACCGTCATCAGAATTTTTTACTGGTAGAGTCGGCATAAAACCCGGACGAGTTACTCCTTTAATTCGTCCTATTATAAATATACCACAAGCTAGAATAGCACCCGTATTTCCTAGCGAAAAAAGTGCATCTGCCTTGCCCTGCTTCACAAATTGCGCCGCCACGACAAGTGATGAATCCTTTTTAGACCTGATTGCCTTAACTGGCTCATCTTCATCATTAATTATCTGAGTAGTATTAACAACTTCTGTTTGACTTTTATCTTCACCTAATAATTGCGTTATTTTCGCTTGATCGCCAAAAAGTATAAATTTTGTTTGCGGCAGTTCTTTTTTTGCCTGCAATACTGCTTGAATAATTGCTTCAGGAGCATTTTCTCCGCCCATTGCATCAACAGCAATAGTTCTCATATTATCCTCAACCTTTACTAAGTTCTTTTTTGTTGTAATTGCTTATATTCTAACATTTGTTTTAAAGTTTTATTTTCTGATTTTTGCAAGAGAGGATCAGCTTTTATTAACTTTTTGGCCTCTTTTTGTGCCACTACCATGGTATTGTAATTGTTAACAACGTCTCCTACCTGAAATTCAGGTAAACCAGATTGTGCCTTACCAAAAAGATCACCTTCACCGCGCATTTTTAAATCTTCTTCTGCTAACTTAAATCCGTCTGTTGTTGATGCCACTATTTTCATACGAGCTTTACCTGCCTGTGTGTTAGGATCAGCCAAAAATATGCAATAACTTTGAGTTTTACCTCTCCCTATTCGCCCTCTTAATTGGTGAAGCTGACTAATTCCAAAACGATCAGCATTATAAATAACCATCATATTAGCATTAGCAACATCTACTCCTACTTCAATTACGCTAGTAGTAACCAAGATATTAATATCACCTGCGGCAAAAGCAGCCATAATGTCGTCTTTTTTATTTCCTGGCATTTGCCCATGAAGTAAAGCAACCTTTTCATTAGGAAAGTCATGACTAAGCTTGTCGTAAAGCTGTTCAGCATTTTTCAAATCCAAGGCTTCCGATTCTGAAATCAAAGGAGTGACAGCATATATTTGGAATCCCTGCTCTAATTGCTCATGCATCAGTTGATATACTTGATCCATTTGAGTGCTCGTTTTCCACCAGGAAATTATCTTTTTTCGTCCTGCTGGAAGGTGGTGTATTTCGGAAATAGTCATGTTGCCATACACTGTTAAAGCTAAAGTTCGCGGAATTGGTGTGGCTGTCATTGCTAAAACGTCAGGCAAATTTCCCTTATTGACTAGGGCTTGTCTTTGATTGACACCAAAACGATGCTGCTCATCAATAATAACTAATCCCAATTTTTTAAAAATCACACTAGATTGAATTAAAGCGTGAGTACCTATCACAACATTAATAGTGCCATCAGTTAGTTCATTATAAATTTCTCTGCGCTCCAGTGTTTTAGTAGAACCCGTTAAAAGAGCACAGCGAACTCCCATAGGTTTCAGCAACTCATCAATCTTTTTAAAATGTTGGGTTGCCAATATTTCCGTTGGAACCATCAGGGCAGCTTGAAAGCCAGCTGTCACCGCTGCAAAAAGTGCATAAACAGCGACTATTGTCTTTCCAGAACCCACATCCCCTTGCAACAGTCGCTGCATCTGAACTGAAGAAAACAAATCCGTAAAAATTTCGTTAATTACATGTTTTTGATCTGCAGATAGCTCAAATGGTAGTGACTTAGTAAGCTTGGCAATTTCATCTAAGTTATACTTTTTAGCAATCCCCTTGTTACGCGGATTGTATTCAGTTAACTGAGCTAGTTCAGTTTGAAATATAAAAAACTCTCTAAAAATGGCACTTCTCTTGGCAACCTGAGATTCTGTAGCATTTTGTGGATGATGCATTTCTTGCACTATACTACTTTCGGGTAGCAAACGATATTTTTGCCTTACCTTAGTAGGGACAACATCGTCAACTTCAGCTAAATAATCATCTAAGGCAAGATTGATTAAATCTATTAGTTTTTTTTGTTTAATTTGCCGGTTTACTGAATAAATGGGTGCCATACCACTGTCATTTTCTTTTGCTGCAATGAACTTAAAGGCAGCCAGGCTTTGTCTAGCAGCATTATACTTACCGTAAATTGCTACTTCTTTGCCAATTTCAATTTTTTCTTTTAACCATGGTTGATTAAAAAAATTGACCATGATGACATCATGGTCAATTCTTAACTTAAAACTAAGGCGGCTTTTTTTATATCCAAACCTGGTTACAAAAGCATCTGTTGCAACAATTCCCTTTAGCATTACCTTTTGACCATCCATGATCTGATCAAGAGGAATCGTTTGAAGTTCATCATAACGAAATGGAAAATAATACAACAAATCATAAACGCTATAAATTCCCAAACTTCCAAGAGCAGCAGCAGTCTTTGTTCCCACACCTTTCAAATCGGTTACTGGAGCAAAAAGTTCTTTTGCTATCATAATTACTCAACGGAAATCAGGAAACTATATACTGGCTGACCACCATCATGAAGCTCAAATTCGAGGTCATCATGCTTTTTCTTTAATTCATCAACGAGCCTTTGTGCTTCGTTTTTATTAGAATCCCGCCCATACATTACTGTGATAATTTCTGAATCTTCATCCAGCATTTTTTCTATCATAGAGGAGGCAGCAACAATTAGATCAGAAGCCGCTACTTTAATATCTCCATCAACTATTCCTAAAAAGTCACCTTGATGAATTGCTATATCGTTAATCGTTGTATCACGGTTAGCTTTAGTAACTTCTCCTGAAACGACTGTATCAAGTGCATCAGTCATGTTAGCAACGTTATCGGCAAGCGAATCATCCGGATCAAACGAAAGCATCGCCGTCAAACCCTGTGAAATAGTTTTAGTAGGAACTATACCAACAGGAATATCACTAACTTCTGCTGCTTGCTTAGCTGCCATAATAATATTACCGTTATTTGGCATTACAATTGCTTTTTTGGCACCAGATTTTTTGATTGAATCAATAATATCTTGAGTTGAAGGGTTCATAGTTTGTCCACCAGAAATTATCCGGTTAACCCCTTCACTTTCAAACAGCTTACGAATACCATTACCTGAAGCTACGGCAATAACAGCAAAATCAACGCTTTCCTGATTCTCTTCATTGTTATTGACAATAGTTTCATGTTGAATTCGCATATTATCAATCTTTATTTTTCCTAACTGACCAAACTGACTGCCATATGCAAAAACAGCTCCAGGTTGTTCCGTATGAATATGAACCTTTGCTACTTCTTCATCTGAAACAGCTAAAAGAGAATCACCAAGTTTAGACAAATGCTCTCTAAATTCATCTAAATTAAAGGTTTTCTTTGCCGGAACGTCAGCAGTTAAATTAACCATAATTTCAGTACAGTAACCATTAGCAATATCTTTAGTGGAAAGCTGAGATTGAACGGATTGATGATGCATTGCATTAATCATTTCATCCATTTCGCCTTCGTCCGGCTGGTAACGATCAGCAAATTCTTCGCCTAGAAGTCCTTCAAGAAATCCTTCATAAATAAATAAAAGTCCTTGTCCTCCAGAGTCGACTACTCCAACTTGTTTCAAAACCGGTAGTAAGTCAGGAGTTGATTTTAACGCTCTTTTGGCGCCTTCAACAATCGCTTTCATAACTTCTGCAACATCATCGGTTTCATTGGCTTTATTAGCACCTTCCTGTGCACCAATTCGGGCAACAGTCAAAATTGTTCCTTCAACGGGTTTCATGACACCTTTATATGCAGTGGCAACTCCATTAGAAAAAGCATTGGCTAATTCCTGTGTATTAAGTGTTTTCATGCCCTGAGTGGCTTTATAGACTCCCCTAAATAGCTGAGAAGAAATAACTCCACTGTTGCCACGAGCTCCCATTAACATTCCTTTTGCGAGGCTTTCTGTCAAGTCCCCTACGCTATCACTATTATTTTGGGCAACAGCCTTTGCACCACTTTCAATAGTTAAATTCATATTTGTTCCAGTGTCTCCATCAGGAACCGGGAAAACGTTCAAAGAGTTAATAAACTCTGCATTGCGTCCAAGTCTGTGTGTGGCAACGCGAACCATATCTCTAAATTTTTTACTGTCTATTTCCTTTAAAACCAATATTTTTAACCTCCGCTTGAGTTATTCGTCAAGCACTTTAACACTTTGAACGATGACATTGACAGCTTTAGTTTCAATTCCAAGTTGATTTTTCAAATTGAATTTAACACTATTCTGGACATTGCGGCTTACTTCAGATATTTTTAGACCATAGCCGACAATTATATAGACATCAACCGTAATCCGATTATCTTCAGATCTGACAACGACACCACGTTTATAATTTGCTCGATTTAAAATTCCGTCGAAACCGTCACGGATAGCATTTTTTGAAGCCATGCCAACAACGCCGTAATTGGATGTAGCCGCACTTCCGACAACAGTTGCAATCACTCCGTTTGAAATATCAATCAAACCGTTCTTTGTTTTGATTTTTACAGCCATGTTTACCTCCGTATCATTGTTCTCAATATTATGAATCTATTTTATCATAGTAATCAAGTTTAAATACAAAATTCCCTTCATAAAAAATACTTTTGGAGTTGCAATGATCTTAAACTTATGCTATCTTAACTTAGTATGAAAACACAATAAAGGAGGTTTAGCAAATGGCAAAAGACTATATCACTGGCAAAAAGACCACTTTTGGTAACACACGTTCACACGCGTTGAATTCAAACCGTCGTGCGTGGAAGCCAAACCTTCAAAAAGTTCGTATTCTTGTTGATGGCAAACCAAAGCGTGTATGGGTTTCAACTAAGACTTTAAAATCTGGTAAAGTTACCCGTGCCTAAATAAAAAGTTTTAAAAAAAGCAGAAGAAATCTTCTGCTTTTTTTTGTTGCTTAAATATTTTGAAAGCGATTAATATCTTTTGACTGAACGACTGCTACCACTCCTCTTTTAAATGAAAGTTCAAATGCATCTTTTTCTGGTAAAAATTCATTCGAGCTAAAAGAAACAGGATTTGCGCTGCTAAATTTAGCCAAATTATATTTAGCTCCATTTATATTTAAATTCAAGACCTTGGTTAAGTTTACTACTCCAAAATATTCATAACCTAGCTGCCTTTTAACTAAATGTTTCCCAGCATTATAAAAACTAATTAAATTTTGCTGATCAATAAGGGTTATTTTTTCAGCAAACTGGTTAAATTCGGGCTTAAGAACCATAAATAAATTAGACAAAAAGTGATCTAGGCGTCCACCCGTTGCACCAAAAAGAGTTAAATGAGAAACACGGTAATCTAAAAAGGCGCAGCGAATAACGAGCTCAGCATCAGTCCAATCTTTTTCCGGATTTGAATATCTAATATCAGCAATTTTTTTTTCGATTTCTGCCAATTCATTTTTTTGTAGTGAGTCAAAATCTCCCTCGGCAACATCAACTTTAATGCCCATTTCTTGTAAAAGAAGAGCCCCGCGATCAACACCTATTACTAAATCACCGGTTCTATTAGCTATTAAAAATTGCTGTTTGAGATCATCAGGCCATAACTGTTTAGGCGCGCCTAACAATGCATAGGATTTCATTGCAGTATGCCTTCTAACTCCGTAATTTGCTTCTTAATACTATTCTGACAAAACAAATAAGAGCCAGCAACAAAGATTTTTGCTCCTGCTTCCTTAGCAATTTTAGCAGTTTGTTGGTTAATTCCCCCATCAACTTCAATTGGTACTTTGCCAGCGCTTAAACTAACGGCCTGCTTAATCCTTGAAGAAGACTCAGTAATAAATTTTTGACCACCAAAACCGGGATAGACAGTCATTAATAGAATTTGATCAACTTTTCTAAGAAATTGCTGTAAAACAGAAACTGCTGTATCTGGATTAAGAACTAAACCCGCTTTAACATTGTTTTCTTTTAAATAATCTAGCCAGTAATTAAGTTTATTCTCAGTCATTGCTTCATAATGAAGTAACATTATCTGTGCACCCGCTTTGACAAAAGCAGGTACCAAAATATCAGGGTTATTACTCATTAAGTGAACTTCAATTTCAGTTGTAGGAAAAGTTTTTTTAAAATCAGATACGAGCTGCGGGCCAAATGATAAGTTTGGCACAAAATGTCCATCCATAATATCGATATGAAAGCGGCTGATACCGCAATCAATCGCCGTTTGAATATCTTTTTCCAAATTTAGATTATTAATATTTAAAATTGACGGTGCAATCAATATTTTTCTCCTCACTTTAAATACTCTGGCAGTCTACCATTTTCTATTTCTTTGCGAATTAACAAATAATCATCATAGCGGCTCTTTTTAATTTCTCCCGCTTCAACCAATCTTTTTACTTCACAACTGGGTTCGTTTAAATGCTGACAACCCCGAAACTTACAATTGCTACTGGCTCTTTTAAATTCAATAAAATAATCACATAACTCTTTTACTTTAATTGTCGTAAGGTCAATTGCTGAAAAGCCTGGAGTATCTGCAAGATAACCTTTTCCTAAAGGAAAAAGGTTAACTGTTCTAGTAGTATGCTTGCCTCGATTTAAGGAATTAGAAATGGCGCCTGTTTCTTGCTTGACTTCACTTTGAAGTGAATTAATTAAAGTAGATTTTCCTGCTCCTGATTGTCCTGCAAGAGTCCAGATTTTTTCATTAGCAATTTCATGAATCAGGTTATTGGCGACCTCTTCTTTGCTATAATAAATTTGATATCCTATATCGTTATAGTAAAGCAAGTCTTCGTGAATCTTGTTTAGCTTTGAGCTACTTAGTAAATCGCTCTTTGATAGGTAAATACTTACAGCAACATCTTGCCATGAAAAGAAAGTTAAAAAGCGATCCAATAACTGCAGAGAAAAATCAGGTTGAACTGCTGACATTACAAGCAAAACATGATTAACGTTAGCTAAAGCAGGTCGACCAATCAGGTTTTTGCGTGGTAAAATTTCCACTAAATAATTTGTGCCTTGGTCATCAATTTGAATGTTAACGTGATCACCAACAGTTGGCTTTAATTTATTTTTGCGAAAAACCCCTCTGGCACGAGTTCTTACAATATCATTAGCAGTCTGAACGTCATAAAAGCCTGCAATCAAGCCGATAACAATTCCTTGATCCTTTTTAATCATTTTTGACCTTCTCATTCAAAATTATCTGTCCATCACGTACTACTTTTAGTTGGCCTGGGCCATCCTTTAGTTCGAATGGAATTGAGAAATTCATATCTTTTTTGATATATAAATCTCGGTAGATATTATCAATTGAATGATTATCATCTGCAATATATATTTGAACATGATTACCGCGCTTATTATCAGAATCATCTTCGTCATTATCTTCGTAACTAACCGTGAAGTTTTTAATTGCGGTCAAATTGCGTTCCTTTTTTGCTCCCTCTGAAACATTAACAGAAATTGTACTTCCACGAGGAACTTGTGTACCTGCTGCTGGACTCATGGAAATAATCATTCCCTTTTTTACTTTGCTGGAATAAGCAGAGCTAACTTGCAGAGTTAAGCCGTGTTTATGTGCAAATTCTTGTGCCTGCTTTAAAGAATAATCTTTTAAATCAGGCAATTTAATCATAAGATGCTTCGAACGCGGATTTTTTCCTTTAGATATTACTAACGTAATGGTTGTTTGTTCCGGCTTTACTTCAACATCGGCAGCAACACTCTGAGAAATGACATGATCAGGTGGAACACTGGATGAAAATTGATTCTCACGAATTACTTCAAAACCTAATTTTTCTAGTTTTTGTACAGCAATCCCATATTCATCCCCAGTTACATCAGGTACTTGAACCATACCTGCTCCATCAGAAATATACAGGTCTATATAGCGACCTCGTTTTATTTCTGAGCCAGCAACAGGTGAAGTTTCAATTACTTTGCCGCGATCAATGCTATCAGAATTTCTATGCTTTATTTTACCAACCTTTAAACCAACATTTTCAAGTTTATTTCTTGCTTTCTTCTCACTCAGATTTGTAACATCGGGAATTCGTATATCACTATTTTTGTTATTATTAAGCACAAAAAACATTAAGCCTATTATTAAGACTGCGGCTATGCCTACAAAAAGCCACCACCATTTATGTTTACGCAAAGCTTGCGTAAAGCTGGAACGATTCTTTTGATAGTCATCAGTCTTTTCCTGAGTTCTATTTTCCGAATCAGTCTTTTCCACTACTTGATTAGGTTTGAAATTCGGCAAAATAATGGTTTCATCATCATTGTTGCCATGAGTAGGTTTAAAAACTGGTTCATTAGCCCGCCCTGGTTCCAAACTGGTATCAAGGTCATCTTTCATTTCCTTAGCAGAATTATACCGATCGCGCGGATCTTTAGCTGTTGCTTTTAAGACTACATTCTCTAATGCTTGCGGAATATTAGGATCTTGTTTTCTGATTGACGGAATAGGCTCTTGAGCATGCTTTAAAGCAATTGAAACCGCGGAATCGCCATTAAAAGGCACATTTCCTGTAATCAATTCATATAAAATTATTCCTAAAGAATAAATATCAGATTGTTTGGTAACCAGTCCACCTCTAGTTTGCTCCGGGGACATATAATGGACAGATCCAATAGCAGAATTGGTTTGAGTGACAGAATTTTGATTTAATGCCACAGCAATACCAAAATCGGCAATTTTGATATTGCCATGCTTGTCCATCAAAATATTTTGCGGTTTTAGATCTCGGTGAATAACATTATGCTTATGAGCCAATGACATTGCACTCAGTATTTGGTCCATGATTTTAATGATATTCCCTAAATTCAAGGGTGAATTTGCTCTAATATAATCTTTTAAATCAGGACCATCTACATATTCCATAACCATGTACGGCAAACCATGGTCAGTGCCAACATCCAGCACCATTACTATGTTAGGATGACTTAATTCACTGGTAGCAAGTGCTTCTCTCTGAAAACGGGCCAAGGTCTGAGGTTCTTTTTGTAAATCGAGCCGCAATATTTTAACGGCGACTTTTCGCTGCAGAATAATATCTTCGGCCAGGTAAACATTTGCCATGCCGCCTTCACCTAAAGTATCAATTATACGATAGCGGTCGCCTAACAAATAGCCCTTATTGATCATTGCTTGTCACCACCCTCATTTAGAATTAAACAAGCAGTGATATTGTCCTCACCACCCAAACGATTAGCTTCGTCAATCAGCTTTTGGCAACGACTTTTTAAAGACAAATCTTTTGTCGCAAGTATCTGTTGAATCTGGGGATCACTTAATGAATTAGTCAACCCATCAGTACAAAGCAAAATAATATCATTATCATTTAAAGCAATCTGCTTATATTCCGGATCAATTGTGCTGGAAACTCCAAGTGACTGAGTAATTATATTTTTTTGAGGATGATTTCTAGCTTGCTGCTTAGTAATTTGACCCAGTTTAACCAATTCATTGACCAGAGAATGATCTTCTACAAGTTGGACGAATTGGCCATCTGAATAGCCATAAGCTCTTGAATCTCCTAAATGAGCGATTAAAGCTTCGTTGTTGAAAACAACAGCCAATACTATTGTTGTCCCCATGCCATTTAAATCTGGAAAACGGTCAGCCGTTCTTAAAATTGTTTCATTCTCATTACTTAGTTGAACATTCAGCCATTTACGTGCACTGTTTGAATCGCAAAAGTCGGTAACTCTGAAATTGTGACCCAAATGACTCACAGCCATAGTCGACGCCACATCTCCACCTTGATGTCCACCCATGCCGTCACAAACAATAGCCAATAAAGTGTTTTTTTTATTTTTAAAAACTTGTACAGAATCCTGGTTGCTCTTGCGTATTCGTCCAATACTAGATGCAAATGCTGTTTTAATCAAAATCCTAACCTCGCAATTTAAACTTAGCAATAAAAAAGCCATCGCTACCATAACTATCTGGTAAGATTTTAAGCATCCCCTTTGGGGCTTTTAGCTTACCCGCTGTAAAAGGCTGTAATTCATATTCATCATGCCTTTTTAAAAAAGCTTTAACTACGTCTTCGTCTTCTTCTTGGGAGATAGTGCATGTTGAATACACTAATTCTCCATCTTGAATTAATAAGGAACTTAAATCATCTAAAATATTTAATTGAATTTGTTGCAATTTAGTTAAGTCACTTAAAGTTTTAGTATAACGGATTTCAGGTTTCCGCCTAATAAGACCTAAACCAGAACAAGGTGCATCCACTAAAATTTTATTAAATTGCTTTTTCTTAAATTCTTGATCTGCTTTTCTGGCATCAAGAGGCTTGACAAATATTTTTGATTCCACATGCATTCTGCTGGCATTCTCTTTAACTAAGCGCAGCTTATTTTCATGTATATCAAGTGCGGTAACATGACCCTGCTTCAACTTTTCAGCGATCTGAACAGTTTTACCTCCTGGTGCACTACAGGCATCAAGAACTTCTTCATTACCGTTAAAAGAAAAAGCACTTACCGCCAAACTAGCAGCTTCATCTTGAATTGTCAATCTTCCTTGTTTAAATAAAGCAGTTTTAAAAACTCCCCCATGTGCTAAAATCAGTTCATCTGAAGCAATTTGAGAATCAGCAGGAAGAAATCCTAAATTTGATAACTCTTTTTTTACCGAATTATAATCAGCCAATCCTGAAACTCTAACTGTATTTTTAGACGGTTTATTAATACTAGCTAATATGGCAGCGGTTCTATCTTCACCCCAATGACTAATCAAGTACTGAACTAACCATTTAGGAGTACTTTCCTTAACACTAAGATAAAGCGTCTTGTCTTTTTCATCTGGTAAAATTGAGCCTCTTCTTAACAAAGCACGTAAGATACCGTTGACAATTTTAAATCCAGCAGAATGCCTCTTACCATATTTTTTCGCCAATTTATTAGCCTCATTTAAGACCGCTCTATCGGGAATGCTGTTCATAAACAAGATTTGATAGGAGGACATCAGTAATAATGGCCAGAGGTAATCTTCCTTAAGTTCTGTCTTCAATAAATCATGAAGTTGATATTCCAAATAGATTTTTTCCTGTATAGTGCCATAAACAATTCTAGTTGCTAAATTTTGATCAGCTTGAGTAAGCTTAGCCTCACGCAAACTATTATTAAAACTAATATTTGAATAGGAACCTGAAAACAATACTCGAATTAAAGTAGACAGGGCCACTGACCGGGCACTTTTAGGAGCCGACAATTTTATCACCTATTGCAAAGCTTTTTCCTTGTCCGTTTAAAAAACTTTTTACAGTCATTCTTTTCTTTCCTGCTGGCTGAACCTCAAGCAAATTTAAAACCGTATGATTGGCAAAACTGATAGCAAAACGTTTTTTATTATCAACTACTGTTCCAGCTGGTAGAGAGGTGGGTTTTGGAGCCACTTCGGCCCGCCACACTTTAAATCTTTTATTATCAACCAGCAAATAAGCTCCAGGATCGGGATTAAGGCCGCGAATTAAGTTGTTGGCCTCCGTCGCAGTCATACTTATTTTTATTTGTTCCTGCTCTTTACTAATGTTTGGAGAAAATACTACTTTAGTTTCATCCTGAGCCGTTTTTTTCTGAGGATCTGCAATAATTTGAGGCAAAGTCTGAAGCAACAAGTCACGTCCCAAAAAGGACAATTTCTCAAAAACAGTTCCTGCTGTATCATCTTTTTGAATGTCAATTGCTTTTTGAGCATATATGGCACCCGCATCCATTTGCTTAACCATTTCCATAATTGTTATTCCAGTTTGCTTATCTCCGTTGATCAGAGCGTATTGTATAGGCGCTCCACCACGATACTTCGGCAATAATGAACCGTGAACATTAACTGCAGCAATGCTAGCTGATTGCAAGAATTTAGTAGGTAAAAACTGACCATAAGCAGCAGTAATAATCAAATCTGCGTGCATAGCTATTAATTTAGTTACTTCTTCTGACTTTGCCAAATGAGCAGGTTGAAAAACTGGTAAATTTAATTTTTGAGCTAAAACTTTAACTGGAGACTCAGTAACTTCCTGCTTGCGACCAACTTTCTTGTCAGGTTGAGTAACCACTGCTTTGATTTCATATTTTTCATTTGCAATAGCCTTTAAAATGGGCACGGCAAATTTAGGAGTTCCTAAAAAAATTATTGATGTCATTAAACATTCCCCTTTACATTATGCGTTCAGGCTCATTATCAATATAGACAGATAAGCCATACTTTTTGATTTTTTGGGCCGAATCTTGGATTTGATGTAACAACTGGTTAAGACTGTCTTCTTTTTTATATTTTACCAGTATTTGATAATAATATTTGTTTTTTAGACGTGAAATTGCACTAGGTGTAGGGCCCAAAACTATTGTTGAATGGTGTAATTTGGGTTGTAACCATTTTTTCATCTTAAAAGCCTCTCTGGCAGCATTTTGTTCTTTTTTAGCAGCTATTGAGACCAAAACAGTATAAAAATATGGAGGGTAATTACCAGCATGTCTAACACGCATTTCGTATTGATAAAAACGTTCATAATCCTGAGTCTCAGCTAGTTTAACCGCATAATGATCCGGATTAAATGTTTGAATAATTACCTCGCCCTTTTTTTGAGCTCGACCAGCTCGGCCTGCCACTTGAGTCAGTAATTCAAAAGTGCGCTCAGAGGCATTATAATCTGGCAGCCAAAGACCTGTGTCAGCATTAACAACCCCTACCAGTGTCACATTAGGAAAATCCAGTCCCTTAGCAATCATTTGCGTGCCCAACAATATATCAGCTTCATGATTGCCAAATGCATCTAAATTCTTTTTAAATGCACCCTTTCTTCTTGTGGTATCCACATCCATGCGCAAAACACGAATACCCGGTAATAATTGATTTAGTTCTGTCATCACTTTTTGGGTGCCAGTTCCTAAAAACCGTATTTTTTTACTTTGACAATTTGGACATTTTTTAGGAATTGTAGTCGCATAACCACAATAATGGCACTGCATTTTATTTGTATCTTTATGCATAGTCAATGACAGATCGCAATTAGGACACTTCATAACATAGCCACATTCACGACAAAGCATAAAGTTAGCAAAGCCCCGTCGATTTAACATTAAAATAACCTGCTCATTTTTAGCTATTCTTTGCTTTATTGCTTTAACCAACTCGGTAGAAAGATCAAACTGCCCACCAGTATAGTTTGCCTTTTTTAAATCCACAATGTCAACTTTGGGTAAACTTTGTTTATTAGCACGATGTGGTAACCTCAACAACTGATAAACGCCTTTTTGCGCGCGTGCTCTACTTCCAAGAGACGGGGTTGCACTGCCTAATATCAGGGGACAAGAGTGATACTTACTGCGCCAAATTGCAACATCCCGAGCATGATAGCGCGGATTGTCCTCCTGCTTGTATGATGATTCATGCTCTTCGTCAATCACGATCAAGCCAATATTTTCTAAGGGCGCAAAAACTGCACTTCTGGCTCCCACCACAACACGGACCTCATTACGTCGTATGCGGCGCCACTCATCATACACTTCGCCTTCAGACAAGCCGCTATGTAAAACGGCAACTTGTTGACCAAATCTGCTTTTGACTTGGTCAACCATTTGTGGAGTTAAAGATATTTCTGGAACCATCATTAAAGCATTTCTGCCCTCTTTTAGCGTAGCGCTGATAGCATTTAAATAGACTTCAGTTTTACCGCTGCCAGTCACACCTTCCAACAAGAAGATACGTGACCTTTTTACTTTAATTGCTGGTAGTATATGGTCAAGTGCCCCTTTTTGATCCTTGTTTAGCTTAATTTTTTTAGATTCATTTTTTGAGCGATTATAGTCTGTCAATGGATCACGATATTTTTCAATCTGCTTTTTATTAAGCCAGCCCTTTTTGACAGCATTGGTTAATGAAACTGTATTGAGGTGTGTATTATTTTCAATTTGACTTTGCATTAAGGGAAAATTATTGAAATTCTCGATTAAATACATAATGAGCTGCTTTTGTTTAACAGCATTTTTCCTTAATGACTCGTAGACACTGACATATTCTTTCTTAGTTTTGCATAAAGAATATTCGTTTTCAGTTTTAACCCGGGCTTTATTTTCAACAAGGTATTCAACTTTGGCATTATTTGAACGCAATAATTGACGTATTGTGGCAATTTGCTTGTTGTCGGTTATTTTATTTAAATCCAATGGGTCGCCCTGGAAAAGATCCATTTTTTGCGCTTTTACAGAATTAGGAACCAAAATTTTACGGTAGTTGGCACGCATAATTCTTGGAAGCATCGTTTTTAAAATTGATATGCGATAAGAATAAATATTATCAGCTAAATCCTTTGAAAGTTTTACTAATTCCAAAGTTAGCGGCGGCATTTCATCAACCACTAAAAGTAAATCTTTTAATTTACCTTGATATTGACTTGTTGTATTTAGTCCTACCACGAAGCCTTGTAATTTGCGTGGACCGAATGGTACAAAGACCCTTGAACCTATTTCAACTTTACCAAGTTCCTTTGGCACATGATATTCAAAGACTCGATCCGTTTGTTTAGCCGCAACATCAACGATGACTTGTGCGATCATTTTATCACCTTCAAAAAATGACCTCCATCTCTTTTAGGATGGAGGTCATAAATTTTATTAATTACTGATTAACCTCGCGATGACTGGGATCAACGGTAACTTTACCAGCTTCTATTTCTTCTAAAGCTTTACCAACTGGCTTTTGTGATTTGTAGCTTTTTAAAGCTTCAGGGTCGCCGTCTTCCAATTCATGTGCTCTTTTGGCCGCAAGAACTGATAAAGAATATCTTGAATCAACCTGTGCCAACAATTTATCAATAGATGGATATGTAACTCTCATTTTAGTCCTCCTTAACCATTTTGCGATAAGTATCAATGACACGTTTTACACTAACATGTTCAGCTTCAACAATCGCCTTGATATGATCAACTGCATTGGCAACTGTATCATTGACAACAGCATAATCATAATCCTGCATCACCAGAATTTCTTGACGGGCCTGCCTTATTCGACCCATAATCACATCTTCTGATTCAGTACCACGATTTTCCAACCTGGTATGTAATGTATGCAAATCAGGCGGCGTTAGGAAAATAAACACCCCATCAGGCATTTGTTGTCTAACTTTTTGAGCACCATTAACGTCAATTTCCAGCAGAACATCTTTACCTTCATCAAGCATTTTTGCAACTGGTGCCTTAGGAGTGCCATAAAAATGGTTCACATATTGATTATACTCCAAAAGTTCATTTTGACTGATTGCCTGCTTAAATCGTTCCTCAGTAACAAAAAAATAATCTTTACCATTGATCTCTCCTGGTCGCGGCTGTCTGGTGGTCATGGACACGGAATATTCAAATGGAAAAACCTTATTCTTCACAATTGCACTTTTAACGGTACCCTTACCTACTCCCGAGGGACCCGAAAGGACAAGTAACAAACCTTTTTCTGTCATGCCAAACTCCCTTATGAAAAGCTATTGTATCTAGTTTGCACTAAAAAGATAATATTTTCAAGTCACGGTATTTTTAACCAATAAAAAATTTAAATTTAATACTTGTTTTTTAGAACAGATGTTCTTATAATATAAATTGTCAAACAAATGTTCGGTTAAATACAAGGGATGGTTTGATGAAAAATTCACTAAAAAAACTTTGTCACTATTTTTTTGATTATGACGATGAAAAATTAAGTATTTACAGCCAATATAATTATGAAATTTTAGCTGAGCTTAATAGAGCTCTACTTGGACGCTCATATGTGCTAATCAGTTATCAGGATGGAACAAGTGAAATCGGACAAATTATCAACCGTATTTCTGCAGGTCGCTTTGTTTTACGTTCAGTAAATAAAAAAATTATTAAGATTATTGATCTTGATAATATATTCAGAATTGATCTTGAATAATCAATTTTACTAAAATACTTTATTGCCGGGAATCAATGTGATTCTTGGCTTTTTAAATACATTGTTTCGCTTAATATTTTGAAGCCCGCTTTCTCATAAATGTGAATTGCCGCTTTATTATCAACATCAGCATTTAAAGCAAAAACTTTACTACCTTCTTTTTGCAAAATTGCAATCATCTTTTTAATGAAAAATGTACCAAAACCTTGTCCGCGAAATGGTCTATCAATCAACAATCCGAAGAAATAGTCCTCGCTTTCACCATGATCCACAGCACAATAACCAGCAACTTCATTACCTTTTAATAAAATAAAGCTTGTAGTATCCTTATCTGCCAACGCATTTTTAACATATTTAGTAGATGTTGCAATTGCTTCTCCAAAAGCATTGCTGTGAGCCTTAGCAACTTGATCTACATAGTTTTCGGCTAAAATTTTGACTTCTAAAATTTGGTTTAAGTTATCTGCTTTATTAAGTGGGATCGGCTGCTTCGTCCGCATGTAGTAATCAGAATCTTCTTTAACCACTGTTAAGTTACAATTTGCTAAAAAGTCTGGATTTTTTGCTAAAAAAACTTTTTCTGACACAAATTCCCATTTATGGTAACCAAATTGCAGCATAATTCGTTTTACATGCTTCCACATTTTTGTAGCCACTTTGCGTCTGCGGAATTGCGGATCAACTACCAGGTGAACCTCTACTTCTTCATCAGGACCGTCATCAGCGTATAACATTGTTAAACCGATTAACTTTTGTTCTTCATAAGCTAACACAAATGTTGGCATATCACTAAAATAGTTGTACTTGTTGCTTAAATAAATATTAGAGTAGGTATTATCAGCCAGATGTATTCTTTTAGTTAAAGCATTAGCCTGCTTAGTTTCTTCATTATTTAAACTAAGTCTTTCACTAACTTTCATTTTTTGCCTTTCAATATTGTTATCTCTTTTTTCTTTTAAAGCTCCTCATTAAATCCTTGGCATTTTGCTTAGCTGCTTGCGTCACGTCACTACCAGCCATCATTTCTGCGATCGCAGTTATTGTTTCTTCCTGAGTTAAAGGCCCAATTTGTGTATAGGTGGCTCCATTTTTGACTTTTTTAGCAACTAAATATTTTTGATCACCTACAGCTGCCACTTGCGGTGAATGTGTAATGGCAATAACTTGCTTATTTTCACCAATTGAATGCAATTTTTGACCAATTGCTGCGGAAACGCGGCCGGAGACGCCAGTATCAATTTCATCAAAAATCATTGTTCCCACTGGTTCAACTTTACTAAAAATTGCTTTTAGCGCCAAAATCAAACGGGATTGTTCACCCCCAGATACGATCTTAACTAAAGGCATTAATTCTTCACCCGGGTTTGGTGCAATCAAGAAGACAATATTATCTGTACCTTTCTTAGTAAAAGTTTTGGTAGTTGAAAAAGCAATACTAAAGCGGGCCTTAGCCATGTATAAATCTGCTAATTCCTGCTTGATTTTGCTTTCCAAACTTGCAGCCACTTTTTTTCTCATTTCATGCAGACTTTTTGCCTCAGCCTGAAGCTCTTGTTCCAAATTCTTAAGCTGCTTTTGCAACTTTTCCTCATCAAGTCCGCCAGCTTCATATTGACCCAATTCAGCGCGAATTTTATCGTAAAAAGCAAAAACATCTTCTAATGTAGGACCATATTTTTTCTTGAGTGAATTAAGCAAATCTAACCTGCTTGAAACATACTGAAACCTTTCCTCATCAAAGTCCATTTCATCAAGAACATTTGATAATTCACTGCGAGCATCACTTAAAGCAAAAACCCCATCATCAATCGTCTTTGCAATATCTTTGAATTTTGCACCATACTCTGTAAGTTCATTTGCGGCACTTTGAGCATTACCAATTAAAGTTTCAATACCGTGATCCTCATCATCGTATAATTGCATTAAATAATTAGCTGTATCAACAATTTTTTGATAATTATTTAATTCATTATATTCTTCTTCAAGTTGGTCATCTTCATGAGGGTCTTTCAGGTCAGCCTTAGATAGTTCATCATTTTGAAAGGACAAAATATCTTGTTTTTGCGCCATTTCCTGTGCATTTTTATGCAAATGAATGATTTGAGCTGTTAATTTTTGCCATTTTTTAAAGTTTGATTGATAAAGTGAGAGTTCTTGTTTGAAATCATTTGACGCATAATTATCCACCAAATCGATTTGTCTATCCTGATCCATTAAAACTTGTTGGTCATTTTGACCATGGATATCAACCAAATAATTACCAAGCTCTCGTAAAACGTTAATTGTGGTTAATTGACCGTTTACTCGAACAATATTGCGTCCTTTAATAGCTAATTCCCTGCTGATAATCAATTGGTTGTCTGAATTTGGAATACCATATTTTTCACAAATTGCAGTAATTTTTTTAGTCACATGGTCAACTTCAAATAAACCTGTAACAACAGCCTTTTTCTCACCACTGCGAATCATTTCTTTTTGACCACGACTGCCCATTAATAAAGAAACTGCATCGATAATAATAGATTTTCCAGCACCAGTTTCACCAATGAGGACAGTCATATTTTCTTGAAAGCGAACCTTCAATGCTTTTATAATTGCAAAATTTTTAATATCCAGTTCAACTAACATTTCTTTCTCCTAAAGATTGGCAACAGCCCGCGCAACCACTTCTTCCGGGGTTTCGGACCATAACAATTTTCCACCATCTTTTTCTCTTTTTTGTAAATGTATCAAAAATTCAATGTTACCTTTGCCACCTTTTATTGGTGAATAATCAATATTAAGAACATTAAATCCAATTGCTCTTGCTTTTGTAATTGTATGCTTAATGACAGCACAATGAACAGCATGGTCGTGGACTATTCCGTGCTTGCCAACATGCTGTGGACCTGCCTCAAACTGCGGCTTTATCAAACAAACAGCATCACAGCCATCTTTTAAAATCTGAAACATTGGCGGCATAATTAAATCGAGTGAAATAAAAGAGACATCTGTCATTGCAAAGTTAGGCTGCCCGTGAGTAAAATCGCTAAGCTGACTATAACGGAAGTTTTGTTTTTCCATCACAATTACGCGAGGATCATCCCGGAGCTGCCATGCGAGTTGATTATAGCCAACATCCAATGCGTAAACCAGCTTAGCCTTATTCTGTAAAGCTACATCTGTAAAACCGCCAGTAGAAGCACCGATATCAAGGCAGATTTTATCTGTTAAATCAATCTGAAAAGATCTTAAGGCTTTTGCAAGCTTAAAACCTCCGCGAGAGACATACTTCTTATCATTTTTTTTGATATAAAATATTTCATCAACCGGAAAATTGGTACCGCTCTTATCAATTCTCTGATGATTATGATCAGAGACTAATCCAGCCATGATAGCTCGCTGAGCCTGAGTTCGCGAATGAAATAATCCTTGCTGAACTAATAAAATATCCGCTCTCTTTTTTACCATTACAATACCTTTTTATATAAATCAAGAAATCCCACTAAAACATGTGAGTCAATATTTTTTAAAGATTGCTGAGCTTCATTAATTAGAGCAGATAACTCTTCACGGCTTTGAGCAATTCCAAGTAAAGTTAGTGTATTATTCTTACCATTTTCGGAATCTTTATGCGTTTTCTTACCTGCTTCCTCACTGCTTTCGACCACATCAACTAAATCATCATAAATTTGATATGAACGACCAAAAGCATGAGCAAATTGGAGAAGTTGCTTTCTTTGGGATATATTTGCATGTCCATAGTCTGCTCCCATTTCAACACATGCTTTGAGTAAACAGCCCGTTTTTAACCATTCCATTTTATTTATAAATTCAGAATTATGGGCAACACTTTCATTATTAGTAGAGTCGATATCTAAATATTGACCGCCAACCATACCATTAGGACCCACTGCTTGAGTAACAATATTCACTAAATTGGCAAACTTGCTTCCTTGAGCGATCCACTGAATTCCCATTGGTAATAGTGCATCCCCAGCAAGAATTGCTTCAGCTTCACCCCATTTTTTATGACTTGTTAATTTTCCTCTACGAAAATCATCATTATCTATCGCGGGTAAGTCATCATGAATCAATGAATATGTGTGAATTAATTCAATTCCACACGCAATCCTTATCTCGTTGTCACTAATTTTCGCTTTTAGTGCAGCTAAAGTTGCTAAAAATAGTAAGGGCCGCAGCCTCTTGCCACCAGCCATAACTGAATAGGACATGATTTGACTTATTTTTTTATCTGCAACTTCACTATTAAGATGTTCTCTTAAAAAGTTATTTATTACCGGAGTCCATGTTGCTTTAAAATCATTAAATGTCATTTTTACTCTTCTTTATTTTTCAGGTGCAGCAGCATCATTGGGGTCAAGTTTGCGTTCAGAACCATCGCTCTCAATTAATTTTGCTACTGTTTCTTCAGCTTCAGTTAATTTCTTATTCAAATTGCGGCTTAATTTGACACCTGTTTGAAATTGCTCAAGAGCATCTTCTAGTGGGATATCACCGTTTTCCAAATTATTAACAATTGTCTGCAATTCTTTTAATTCTTCTTCAAAATTATTTTTCTTAGTGGCCATTTTTTTTTCTCCTAGTTGAACCAATTATTGCTGTTGCTTGCCCGTCTTTGAAATGCAGTCTGACTTCATCTTTTATTTTAACTTGAGCAATAGAACTAACAGTTTTATTTTGTTTATCAGTCACAAAAGCATAGCCTCTGTCCAAAGTTTTGAGAGGACTGTAATCATTAAGCTGCTGCGCTGTCTGACTTAGAGCATTGCGTTTTACTTGTAAACATTGCTTGGTATTAGCAACTAATCTCTGATAATAAAAATCTGTTTGCTGTAATAGCGATGCAATTTTTTTACTAGGACTGACTGTAAGCAGTCTTTGCTTTTCCAACTGGTAATTTTGCCTTTTGCGTTCTAATTGACGCACCATATTATTATGTAAATTATCTCTTAATAGATCTAATGTTTGTGCCTGTTCATCATACAGTCGTGTAGGTTCTCGCATGATAACAGAATTATTAATACGATTTAAAGTGTCTCGCCTAATTCTGATTGTATTTTGCATACTAGAAACAAGACTATTTTGCATTTGACCAATATTGATTAATTCATCTGCCAAATTAGGAGTGGCGTATTCAGCAGCTGCTGTTGGTGTGGCAGCGCGCACATCTGCAACTAAGTCACATAATGTAGTGTCCGTTTCATGCCCTACTGAAGAAATAACCGGCATTTCCATAGCAAACACTTGTCGTACTACCCCTTCTTCATTAAAAGGCCATAAGTCTTCAAGTGAACCACCACCACGACCAATTATCATGACATCATATTTGTCTTTGAACCGAGCTATTTGCTTCATAGAGGATATTAATGAATCAGCAGCCGAATCACCCTGGACTTGAGCGGGAAACAAATCAACTTCTGCATGAGGAAATCTCCTGTTGACCGTCACTAGAATATCATGAATCACGGCGCCAGAAGCACTGGTTACAACGGCAATATAATCAGGAAAATGAGGTAAAGGGTTTTTATATTTTTGATCGAACAATCCTTCATTTGCTAGTTTTCTTTGCAACTGTTTCAGTTGTTCATATAAGGCTCCTAGCCCTGCCGGTTCCATCGATTCTGCGTAAAACTGGTAAGAACCTTGTGGACCATAAACACTAACGTAACCAGTTACATAGACTTTCATTCCTTCTTCAGGCTTAAACTTTACTTTATCAAAATATGAACGAAACATTACTACATTAATTTTAGATTTTTCATCTTTTAGTGAAAAATACTGGTGAGAGTTGCGACGATAACGGAAATTAGACAATTCACCCTGAAGAAATACTTTATGTAAGTAGGGATCGTTTTTAAACTTTTGAGTTATATAGTAATTTAGGTCCGAAACTGTGAGATATTTATCACTTTCCATAATTTCTCCTTGTTAACTGGACAACCTGTTCCATAAGAGATTCAACTGTGAGTGGCCCAACTCCGCCTGGCACCGGGGTAATAAAGCTGGTCAGTGGTGCTACCTGAGCAAAATCTACATCACCGACAGTTTTCCCTTTAACACGACTGATGCCCACATCTATGATAACTGCCTCTTTTTTGACCATATCAGCAGTGACTAAATTAGCTTGCCCAGTTGCTGTCACTAGGATATCAGCTCTTTTGGTATATTCTGCCAAATTTTTGGTTTTTAAATGTAAAATTGAAACTGTTGCATCCCTTTCAAGCATTAATGCAGCTAATGGTTTGCCTACAATACTACTTCTACCTATTATTACAGCATTTTTACCTTTCAAAGTAATGTGATAATAGTCTAGTAAAGCCAAAATACCATGTGCTGTTGCGGGTTCAACAAAATGATCCCCTTGCCATAAACGTCCTATGTTTGAAGGCGTTAAGCAATCAACATCTTTTTCAGGATCAATAGCTGCTAAAACTTCATTTAAATTAATCTGCTGTGGCACAGGTAATTGAACCATGATACCATTGACGATTTTTTCATTATTCAGACGTTTAATTAATTTTAATAGCTCTTGCTGTGTTATCGCCTTTGGTAATTGAAATAATTTTTGCTTTATGCCAATTTCATCTGCTCTTCTTTTTTTAGTTTTGAGGTAAATTTTACTACTGGGATCATTACCAATATTAATTACGCAAAATAGTGGTTGCACCCCCAGTGATTTTAATTCGCAGACTTGCTTTTGCAATTTTTGAGCACGAATATCAGCCAAGCGCTTGCCATCTAAAAGCTGTCCCATTATTGACATTTCCTTTTCTAAAAAAATAGTCGGCATAAAGCCGACTATAAGATATTTTTAGATAAAGTTTGCTAACATACCATTAATAAATGGTTTATCTTTGGGATCAGCAAACTCATCACACAAGTTCAAAGCTTCATTAACTGCAGCTTTTGGCTCAATTTCTTTACTGTATTTTATTTCATACAGAGCAACTTCCAAGATAGCCAGCGAAATTTGGTTAATACGGTTAATCCGCCAGTTTTTCTTTAAAAAACCGGCTAATTCACCTTTTAACTCATCCTGCTTTTCAATTACTCCTTCAATTATTTCTTTAGAATAAGCAGGAAGTTCTTTCAAATCAAGCATTGCAACAGTTTTGGCTTCAACTTCACTAGCCGTATATTTAAGATCTTGGTTTGCTAAATAAACGGCCTGCATTGCGACTCTACGACTTTCGTGTTGATTCATTTTTACCCTTTTCATCTATGTCAGAAAATAGTTGTGAAGTACCACTACCATCCTCTTCTTCCTCATCTGGGAATTCTAGACCGGTAACATGCACGTTAATTTCGCTAAGAGTTAAATCTGTCATCTGTAAAACCTGTTGTTTCAAAGACTTCTGCAAGTTCGTTGCTATTTGAGGCACATTTTTTCCTGTTTCAATGCTAACGTAAACATCGGCGGTCAAATTGTGTTCGTCATCAATGTTAACAGAGACGCCTTTGCCATGGTTTTCTCTACCTAAAACGCGATTAATTCCAGATTTGACGTTACCGTGCATTTCGGCAACTCCATCCACTTTTTCGGCAGCAATCCCCATAATAACTTCAAGAACACTAGGATCAATTTCGATTTCTTCACCGTTATTTTTATCATCTAAGACAATTTTTGAACTATCTGCCATTTTTTTACCTCGAAAAATTATTTATTTGCGCGAGATACGTATGTACCATCGACCGTATTAATTACTAAAACGTCTCCTTCATTGATGAAGAAAGGTACGTTAACAACGAGACCCGTTTCCATTGTTGCGGGCTTACCACCACCTGATGAGGTATCACCCTTAATATTAGGCTCTGTTTTGGTAACCGTCAATTCAACAGTGTTCGGTAATTGAATTCCTAATGTCTTACCATCATGCATAATTACACTGACGTTCATATTTTCCTTTAAGAACTTTGCTTCATCGGTTACTTGTTCATTGGGAATTGCTAGCTGATCGTAGGTTGTAGTATCCATAAAAACGTAACTTGAGCCATCATTATACAAATACTGCATAGCCTTGGTTTCTATTTCCGCAGTTTCAACTTTAGCAGTCGAACGGAAGGTGTATTCCTGCACTGCACCTGTGTTCAAGCTTTTTAACTTTGAACGAACAAAAGCGCTACCTTTACCAGGCTTAACATGCTGAAATTCAACAATTCGCCATAAGTCATTATTATACTTAATAGTTAAACCATTTTTAAACTCATTAACTGAAATCATTGTCATATTGAGTACCTCATCTCCATAATATTATCTTACCAATTAGTAAGCGATTTTACTATAATTATTATTTATCTTTTACAAAGAAATTAAGTCGTCTTTAGGTAAAGTAGATAGTGTTTCAGGAGTGTTATCGTTGATTAATATATCGTCCTCGATCCTGACACCACCCTTATTTGGTAAATAAATTCCTGGTTCAACTGTATGAACCATATTATTTATTAATTCTTGTTTACCAAAAGGCAAAGCCGGCTGACAAAGTTCATGTATCTCAAGTCCTATACCATGACCTATTCCATGGCCAAAATACTGTCCGTATCCCTGTTCAGCAATATAGCTTCTGGCTGCTCGATCAACATCAGAACCATGATTGCCAACAACTGCAGCTTCAATACCCCGTCTTTGTGCTTCGTGGACGATTTTGTAAATTTTATGCATTTCCTGGTCAACTTTGCCAACTGCAACAGTTCTGGTAATGTCAGCTGCATAACCGTGATAAAATGCACCAAAATCAATTACAACCATGTCACCATTTTCAATCATTTTATCACTGGCAACCCCATGAGCCCAAGCAGAACGTACACCCGAAGCAATAATGGTATCAAAACTAGGACCATCACCGCCATTGACTTTGAAATAGTAATCTAACTTAGCCCCTATTTTCCGTTCGACAGCCCCTGGTTTAATTAAAGGTAAAATTTCATTGAAACTATCCATTGAAATATTAATGGCTGTACGTAATGCTTCTAATTCAAGGGGGTCTTTGACGTTGCGAACTTGTTCGACTAACTCTTCACAAATCTCAAAATCAACCTGTGGGTTTAGTTTTTGTAATTTCGTGAATTCAACCGCTGAAACGAATTCACCTTCGATTAAAACTTTTTTCAAATTAGCTTTTTTCAATTGATTAGTAATTTCAACGTCTTGATCTTTCGTTTTCATTACCACGTCAATTTCGCCCGGAGCTTCAGCTTTAATCTGGTCATTAAAGCGTGAGTCAGACAGCAATATCCGTTCCCCTTCAGCAGGTAAAATTAATTGTGCTTCTTCACCTGTAAAGTTAGTAAGATAACGGTAATTAGCTTGATTAAAAATCAGCAAGCCATCGGCATTACGTTCTTTAATTAATTTGGTTACTTTCTGTATTCGCCTGTTAAGTAATGTTAATAAATCATTTTGTTCAGTCATGCTTGTATTCTCCTGTATATCAAACTTTTACCTCAATTTTAACCCTAAAGGGATATACAATACCATCATTACTTTTTCAAATAAAGCAGAAAAAAGACGAGAAGCATATGCTTTTCGTCTTTTGGTTTAAAAACTAAATTACTTAGCTTCTTCTTCAACCGGAATAACAGAAACTTGTTTTCTGTACTTGTCTTTCCGCTCAAATTTAACTACACCATTTACCAAAGCAAACAAAGTGTCGTCTCCACCTTGGCCAACATTTTTACCAGGGTGAATCTTTGTGCCACGTTGACGATAAATGATTGAACCAGCATGAATAGTTTGTCCGTCAGCAGCTTTAGCGCCTAAACGACGACCTGCTGAATTACGTCCGTTGGCAGTAGAACCTCCACCCTTGTGGTGGGCAAATAATTTAAGATTTAAAATATTC
>NZ_CALYQV010000004.1 GCF_945290125.1 uncultured Lactobacillus sp.
TAATGGATCGCACGTAAGATTCCGGTTCTTAAAATCTGAGTTCGACTCTCAGGGGACCCATTGAATTTAGGATAAAATGTGTTATTTAATGTTTCTATTTATTTTCATTCTTACTTTAAAGATGCTTACAGTTAAAAAGCTGATAAACTTCATTATAAGACCAGAAGTTTATCAGCTTTTCACTTTCCTATTAATTTAGTAATATTTAATTAAAGACAAAATTTTTTATATCTGAAAATTCAAAGTGACTTCATTAAAACAAATTTTTTGGCCATACTTATCAATTTGAAAAGTGTCTAAGTTTAAGCAGTTTTCAAACTTAATATGAACATTATCACTAATTTTGAATCCCTTTAAATCCCTTAGTAAGCAATTATAAAAACTAATATTTATTTTTTTCCGCCAATGATATGGGACAGCTGTTTCATGTTTTCAATTTGACAATTTTCAAAAACCAATTCTTTTAGTTGCCTATTATTTTCTAGTTCTTTTTCCGAAGCAGGGTAATATCTAACTAGACTTCTACATTTTTGAATAGACATATCATGAAAAACAATTTTTGAACTATCTAATTCAAGAGGATCAGTAGTTAAAGAATAAAATATAAAGAAATCATGTGTAAAATAAGTTTTTAAATGTCTATAAGGATATTCCCCTGGTCCAATTACAGCACAATTATTTATCTGAAAATTAGTTCCACCACAACGAAAAGTATTACAACTGGTATTAAGCCAGCAATTACTAATTTTAAATCTTGGATTTCATACCCCGCAATACAATCATCACCAGTGTTAAGCAAACAGTGTTCAATTTTAATATTTCTCGAATAATGTAAATTAAAACCATCATGACCAGCATTAATCTTTACATGTTGAATATTTACATTATTACAACCAATAATAGCATGTGACCAATTTGCGCTATTAATAACTTCATATCCTTCCAGCTTTAAGTTTTTAACATTAGAAAATGTTAATCCCATTTGTCCACGAAAATGTTCTTCACCATTAGGATCAAAAATATTATTGCCATCTATAAGTGAATCCTTTTCGCCGCAAATCGTTATATTTTCTGCGTTATAAGCACAAAAAATTGCTTTAAAATAATGTTCGGGAAGGTTCCAAAGCCGAATCATATGCTTATCATTTACATACTGAATTTTAGTTTTTTCATTGAAATCCGTAAAGTCAGAAATAGAATTATAAGCTAGTATTCGACAGCCTGCCTTTAAACTTAACTTTGTATTACTATAAATTCTTAAAGATCCAGTTTTATATATGCCAGGATTAAAAATTAGTTCAATATTACTACCATTTTTAGCTTTATCTAAAATTTTTTGTATACTTACAGTCATATTCTGGCCATTAGAATTTATTTCGTATTTACTCATCGTCGTCATTATCATTCACCTTAAAATCATTTACGTAAATTATTGCTTTCTTAGCTTCTTCAATATGTTTTTTTATATCCGAATCAGTTAAATATCCCTTTTTAGGGTCTAATACAAAGCTCATTATTAGCGGTAAATTCATACCCGTAATTAAATGAATATGTAAACTCATATAAGGCATAAATGCCTGATTAACACTTCCCGCCAAAATGTCAGTAAAAACAAATATTTCATCTTGATTGTGAACATTCGACATTAATTTTTGTACATCTTTTTCAATTGATACATTGTTTATATAACCATTTAGGTATTTTATAGAACAACCACTATTAATAATATATTTTAATGTGTCGGTCATTCCTTCAGCTAAACGATGATGAGAAGCAATTATTATCGTTCTTTGCATAGTATTTCTCATTTTTCAGGCTTTAAAAACACCAAAGTATGTGCCTATAAGAGCCAGTAGGATCACCAAAAAAATCACTCTGGTCGCTGTCCACTTCTTATTATTCAAAAGTTTATAAACGATAAAGGTCAACAATGCTGGTAGTAATGCAGGCATTATTTATCCAAAACACCAGTTTGTAAAGCCAAGTTAACCTTACCCATTTGAAAAGTAAGAGAAGTTGAAACTTTTACAACCGTAGCTACTAAAGAGCAAATAACGGTTAATCCCATAATTGATGCAGCTTCAGTAAAGATATTTAATTTAGTGCCTAAATTATCTATTAATTTTGTTCCAGATGTGTAGCCTACATCATAAAACCAGTATTTTAAAATATAAAGTAAAATATTGACGGTAAGCCACACAATTGCACCTAATGGATTGCCTTGCAAAGCCATGTAGCCAGAAAGAGACCCCATAATTGTTGGCCATAAAACCCAGAATATAGTATCTCCGATTCCTGCATGAGGACCCATCATACTTGTCTTAAATGACTGAATGGTTTCGGCAGCTTTTAGACCATCCTTTTCTTCCATTGCTACAACCGCACCTAATAGAAGATTTCCCATGATTGGAGTCGTATTAAAATATCTAAAATGGTTAGTTAAAGCTTTTTCATATTCATCATCATTAGGATATATTTTTCTAAGCAAGGGGGCTAAAGAAATTGCTACACCTAGTCCCTCTTGTGTTTCGTAATTAAACATATTTACGCAAAACCAGTTCCATCGCCAACATGCTCTTCTCAAATCATTTTTCGTTACTTTATACTTCATATTTGATGGATTTAAATCAATTTTTTATTCATCATAATCGTCTCCTTCCTCACCGTTGGTAGCTACATTTTTATTCTTAATATCATTTTTACTCTCTTTTACATAGTAAATATAGCCAAATGCTAGTCCCATAATAGCTATTCCTAAGACAGGTACTTTCATATATGCAGCAATAACAAAACCTATCATAACGTACGGTAAAAACTTTTTAATAGGCATATAATGCAGTAGCATTGCAATACCACCAACTGGTAACATGCCACCTGCCACTGTTAAACCATCAGTTACCCATTTTGGAATAACCTTAAGAATCAAATCGACAATGGTGGGGCCAGAAAATACAATTAATGCAGTTGGTAAAGCTGTTTGCAAAAAAAACAAGGTTGGACCTAAATAAGATAGTTTTCTCATCTTATTCCATTTGTGTTCCGCGTTAAGTCTCTCAATATAATGAATTAAGAAATTATTAATAATTCTACATACGACTTCCAGTTGAATACCTAATAAACCTACTGGAATACCTACTGCAATGGCAGATTTAATTCCCGTACCAGTTCTGATGGCAATAAAAGCACCAATAATAGTGGCAAGTCCATAATTAGGAGCTGAAGCACCACCAAGAGCTGCTACTCCCAACATCATTAGTTGAAATGTACCGGCTATCACTAAGGCAGTTTGTAAATCTCCCATTATAAATCCTGTTATCATACCAACAATCACTGGAAACCAAGACATAATTACTGGCCCATCTTCATCTACAGTCATATATCCTGCTAAAATAATAATTAGAATATCTTGTACTAATTGCATTTCAATTTACTTCCTAAGCTATATATTCTTTTTCTGGGTCAGTAGGAACATATTGAATTACTACTGGAATTCCCATATTCTTTAACGTCATTAAATCCTGCTTTTCTTTTGCATTAAGAAAAACAAATTTTGAAATTGGTTTTCTCCCATTTTCATCAAAGAGTATGCCTAAATCAATTTTGGGAATTTTAATGCCAGCTTTCACAAGTTGAATTAAAACTTCGGGTTCTTTTACCAATATAAAAACTCGTTGTTCATCATACTTGCCAATACCAAAATTATGTATGGCTTTTTTAGTATTAATAATAGACATTCCTGTCCCAGCTGGTTTTGTCATTCTCATGTTGGATTTAATAGATTCATTTTTGCTTAACTCATCATCAACAACCATGAAGCGCTTTATTTTTAAATATTGTGCCCACTGATTAACAATTAATCCATGAATTAATCGTTGATCAATTCTTGCTAAAACAACAGTCATTCTACATACCTCCTATATTAAATGAATATTTTTATATTTAGGCATAGAAAGACACTTTCAAAAAAATAATTTTTTGAATTTTTAATTTATCTTTTCGCTATTTAATGCCCTTTACACTATTATATTAGTGCCTAAGTATCTTTTTTTTAACCACTTAATTAGTAGAAAAAGTGTTAAAATCTTTCATAGGAGAACATTATGAATTACTTAATTAATATTAATAAGCCTATTTTAAATATTTGGACTAAAGAATTTATTAAAGAAGAAGGATCTGTATGGGTTCATCCAAGTCAACAACACTCCCAAGATTTTGAACTCACAATTCTTAAGAAGGGTAATTTAAATTTAAGTTTAAATGGAAAACCTTTAATATTAAATTAAGGTGAAGCATTACTTATACCGCCGTTTGCACACTTAATGGGAATTAAATCAACCTATGCAGCAATTTCTCTATATTGGACACATTTTTTTGCAGAATATAAAAATCTAAAAGATAATGATTCTTTATCAAGACAAATTATATCTGGCAAAAAGCAATACATTTTAGATAATTATGCAGTTATCCCAGATCATTTTATTCTCCATAATCCAACTCAAATTTATCTCCTTTTTAATCAACTCGTTAACATCACTGCAAAGAAGAGAAAAATAAATAGAGGAAATGATTTATTTTTGTCTTATTTATTAACTGCTATTAGCAATGATTATTTAGAAAATATTAGTAAAACTGAAGAAAAAAAGAACATTAATATTATCTCTGAGTGGATTAAAGTTAATATTTCACCACATTTAACTGTTAAAAAAGTTGCTCAAAAATTTGGTCTTAATTCCAATTACTTAAGTCGAGCTTTTAAAAAGGAAACAAATATACCTTTAAAATCATACATTATTAATATGAAACTTGACTTTGCTAAATACTTATTAAGAACAACTTATCTTTCTGTTTCCGAGATAAGCTACAAATCATATTTTTCCGATACAAAGTTATTCTTTCATACTTTTAAAAAAAGAGTAGGTATAACTCCATCTCAATATAGAAAGCTTACTAATTCAACTAAATATAACAGTAATTTTGTAGATCAAAAGATGCCTTTGCCATCTGAATTCGGGACAATAGCCATTCGCAAACTAATTAATGAAATTGTTGAAGAAAATAAAAATGCATGAATGTTTATAATTCGAACTAAAATAAAAAGTTATTGAATTTAAAAAACCATTCTAACAATTCTTGTTAGAATGGTTTTTGTATATTTTTTCCAATAAAATTAAGGTTTTTATAAAAGAAAATAAGATAAATCTCTTTGAAACTCATTATCAATCTGGTTCGAAAAATCTTCTTTAGCTAATTTATCTTTAAGCAGATAAGTAAATATTGCTCTCATTGCCGTCTTTTTGTTTGCAGCTTGTTGCCAGACAATTGAGTTTTCACCCTCAAGCACAGAAGCTGTCACTTCTTCACCTCTGCTTGCAGGTAAACAATGCATAAATTTAACGGTAGGGTTGTGTGTTTTAGCCAGCATTTTTTCGTTAACCTGGTACTTAGGATAAAATATTTTCATATACTCTGTTTGATCAAGCTCTTGATCATATAGGCCGTACCAAACATCCGTATAAATAAAATCAGCATTTTCTAAGACTTTTTCATCTTCAGATAGAGTAATTGAACCACCATTTTGCTGAGCTATTTTTTCTGCTTTTCGCAATATTTTTGGAGATAATTGCTTTTCTTTAGGACCATATTGGACAAATTGCATTCCCATTTGAGCACACAAAAATAATGCTGAAACAGTAATTTGGGTTGCATCCCCTACAAAAACCAACTTCACATCGGAAATTTTCTTACCCTCAGGTAAAAATTCTTTAATCGTAATTAAATCTCCCAGTGCCTGAGTAGGATGATCATTATCACTCATAAAATTAACAACAGGAGCCGGCGAATTTTGCGCAATCGTAACAATATCGTCATGACTAGCGGTTCTCACACCAATAATATCGACCAAGTCGCCTAAAGCATGACTAGTATCTACTAAGCCCTCGTGACCATTCTCTCCTAGTTGTATCTGCCCTGGAGCTAAATACAAAGCATGTCCTCCTAATTCAGTCATTGCAGTTTCGGCAGAGCAGCGTGTTCTTGTAGATACCTGATCAAAAATCATTCCTAAACTCTTACCTCTTAATAGCGGCGGGTAATAACCATGATTAATAGCTTTTTTAATTTTTATACCTAAATCAGCTAAAAATTTCATTTCGTCTCTTGAAAAGCCACAAGTATCAATAAAGTCTCTTTTAACCAAAAAATCCTCCTTTTAGTATTCTCTATTTTTCTTGTCGCGTACCATAATACAGAAAGCAAATTTATTTGAAAAACAATTACATTCAAATATAGAAAGTCTTAAATATTTTAGGAATAAAAGTCTTACTAAAATAAAAATAGCCACTGAAAAATTTCAGTGACTTATATAATTTATTTAATTGCCAATTCGAATTTTATCAGTTGTCAAAAACTCTTATGATTAACAAACTGCTTAAAATAATTTTTTAATTTGTATTACCAGCTGTTAATTCTCCACGCTGGGCAAATTCAACGTAAAGCTTGTTACCAGATGAGGACAAGCCTTCAATTTCACGCCTTACATGAAGATGATGGGTACTCTTATATGTTCCATCTTCATCAACTTTAAAGATATAGTCATTAAAACCGATATAAAATTGGTTATGATTTTGATCGTAGGTAAACCCTTGAACTGGTGAACCATTGCTTACAAAGTTACCTTTAGTAGCTCCTACCTCAACGGGAGTCCAGGAATCACCGTTGCGAGTTACTTTCCAATATTCATAATAGCCGTTTCCGCCATTATGGAATAGACAATACATTGTATTGTCACCAGCAAACGTAGCATTATGAATATATCTAGGACTACCATAGTTAGAAATCCTAAAGGTCCAGATTTGATTAATCTTCATGTCTGATTTACGTATTTGCAAAATTTCCTCAGAAGCATTTGAATTGCTAGAAGTATTGTTATTAGCAATAACGTAAATGTATGCAGAAGATGATCCTATTGCTTGACCATGGCCTAATTTAATATAAGGACTAACTTTAATATGAGAGGCATATTTCTTAAATGTTGACCATCTCAATGTTTGTAAATTTTGCGCCTTGAATTTATTAATATGTTTTAAATTATAAGAAACTAAATGACCGTTTTGTGCACTACTTGAATTAAATAGAGCAACCGTAAAGTTTGAACCATTCACGGTTATGCCCTCGGGAATTACGCCTACTTGTCCCATCTTATCACCAGATTGATTGTAGCCCAGACTGACAAAACGAGGCTGGAACAGCTTGGTTTTTAAAGTTAACCCATTAGCTTTAAACGTGTTAGATCTTGTTTCGGAAGTATAATGATGCGCTGCGTTCCAGTTTCTGGAAGAAGACTTGGAACTACCTTTCCAAGTTGAGACTTCCTTTGGTCCGTTCATAGGTTTTTTATCAGCTCTTGCTATACCTTCGTTCTTATCTGAACGAACAGTCACATCGACTGTAGCTTTAGCCTTACCATAACTATAATCAACAGTGGTCTTACCAGGGGTGCCAGAATTAATCTTTGACTTAGAAACTGTTACCTTGCTTGTGCCTACAGCTGTACCAGCACTATTAGTCACATAATTGATAGCATCCTTAGTATTAAACGAATATTGATTATTTTGTACTAAGCTTACTTTCTTCGCTACAGAAATCTTATTTCTGGCAAAAAAGTTCTGATTAACCCAGCCGACCGTGCGCCCGTCAACAATTATCTTCCAAAACTTGCCTTTCCTAGTGGCCATTGACTGTTTAGACTGAATTTGTGCGTGCTTGAAATATTTAGTCGATGTAAACTTGCCAGATGGCCCCATTTTTGAAGCATAATGATAAACTGCATAATTACCATTACCTGCTATCTTGGTTACTGCCTTATGATAGCTTTTAGCAGATATATATGAACTGTTACTCCCAACAAATAAGCCAACTGCAGCTATTGTTCCAGCAATCAGCAACTTATTTTTAAATTTTCTTTTCATTAAACTTACAACCCCTTCTTCTATTATATAATAATAGTTTTACACTTTTTTAATTCATATATCAATGATTATTATTGTTATTAATTTCAAGTGACTTATTATTAGATTTTTAAAAACATTTAAGTTAAAATAAAAAAATTGTTATTTTTATATAAGGGAGCAGTTTCATGGGTGAAACACCAAACAATTTTAAAAAGATGATGTGGACAACGCTGGCCACTATGGCTTTCTCTATTGTGTGGAGCTTTGGCAACGTTGTTAACGGATTCATATATTTTGATGGCACCAAGGTAATTTTCAGCTGGGTTATTATTTTCCTGCTTTTCTTTATTCCTTATGCCTTAATGGTCGGTGAACTTGGATCAGTTTTTAAAGACTCTGAGGGTGGCGTTGCTTCCTGGATTAACGCTACTATCGGACCCAAATGGGCCTATTATGTTGGCTGGACTTTCTGGGCAGTACACGTGGTTTATATTTCCAGTAAGGGTACAACTGGCCTAAGAGGCATGGCCTGGGGCATTTTTGGTAATACTAAATGGTACGACAGTTTGCCTACAGCCTGGACGCAATTAGCCACACTGGTAGTATTTTTGTTCTTTTGCTGGGTAGCCAGCCGGGGGATTCCGGTAATTAAAACTCTATCAACAATTGCTGGCACTTCAATGTTTATTATGTCAATTCTATTTATTATCATGATGTTTGCGGCACCAATGATTAATCCGCATGCTAGTTTTAACAGCATAAACTGGAACTGGCAAAACTTTATGCCAGATTTTAATACGAAGTATTTTACTTCACTTTCAATTTTGGTATTTGCTATAGGTGGAGCTGAAAAGATTTCTCCATATGTTAGCAAATTAAAAAAGCCTGCAAAAAATTTCCCTAAAGCTATGCTAGGATTAGCTGGAATGGTAATGATTTCTGCTATCTTAGGTACTATTGCTTTAGCATTAATGTTTGATCCTAAAGTAGTTAATGGTAATTTGAATGAATACATTTCAAATGGTCCGTACATTGCTTTTCAAAAATTAGGTGAATATTACGGCGTTGGCGGATTATTCCTCTATATTTATGCCTGGTGCAACGTCATTGGACAATTTTCCGCACTGGTTATTAGTATTGATGCTCCTTTGAGAATGCTTCTAGGAGGCAAAGAAGCAAAAGATTTTATTCCGAAAAAGTTATTAAAAATCAACAAGCATGGAGCATACATTAACGGTATATGGATGATCGTCATTCTTTCCGGTGGTATTATTGCATTACAGGCTGTTATGCCTGATGCACAAACTGTGATGGCACAATTAGTTAAACTAAATTCGATAGTGATGCCAATGCGTTATTTATGGGTTTTCATTGCCTACTTAGCTTTGCGTAAACAACATGAAAAATTCCATAACGATGCTGATAACTATCAAATGACTAAACACCAGTGGCTAGCCTATACTACCGGAATTTGGGGATTAGCCGTTACAATTGCCTGCTGTTTAATGGGAATGTATTCAAATGATCCATTTACGCTTTGTTTAAATATTGCCACTCCAGTGGTATTATTTCTACTTGGTTTAATTATGCCAACAATTAGACGAAAACAAGAGAAAAAATAAGCAAAATAATACTTAACCGCCTAGCAATAGGCGGTTTTTTACATAAAAAATGCTATACTCTAATTAATTGAGGAGATGAGAATCATGCCTAATTTTTCTGATGAAGCAGGAAGTCTGCTACGTAACCATCACTTAAAAGTAACTAAACCACGCTTAAAAATACTTGAATATTTAATGGTACATCATAATCATCCCACCGCTTCAACGATTTTTACAGCAATCAGTGGAGATAAGCCAGCTTATCGTGCCACCGTTTATAACAATCTTAACAAACTTGTAGACGCGGGTATCATAACTGAAATAAAAAATGGTGATGATTCTCTGCACTATGACTACTTTGTAAAGCCACACTTTCATATTATTTGTAAAAAGTGCGGTAAAATTGCTGATGTTTATTATCCTGACTTTGGTAGAATTGAAGGGCAGATGAGAAATGAGGCAGATAAACAAACAGGTTTTGTCACTTCTTCAAGTCACGTTGAAATCTACGGCCTTTGTCCTGACTGTCAAAACAAAGAAAAAATGACTAAGAGATATTAATCATAAAACTGGAACAAGAATCAAGCTCTACTGAAAAATAATTCTCAATACTTGATTTATATTTGTCCTATTGATTTTGCTTCGATTCTTTAATGAATATCATGGTTACTGAAAGAAACGAGTCCTAAAAGTTAGATAACTTTCAGGACTATTTTTATGACTAAATTATCTAAAGCATAAAAATAAGAGCCTTTCAGCTCTCATTTAAAAATATTTATTCTATTTAATATTCATGCTTACCAATAATTCAGCTCTTTGTGCAAGGTTTACATACAATTTATTATCACTAACTGATAAACCTTCAATTTCACGACCGGTGTCAAAAGAATAAGTATCTTTTAATTTGCCATCGCGGCCAATCTTAAAGATTAAGTCATTGAATGCCAAGTAAAAGTTTTTATTCTTAGTGTCATACGTAAAACCTTGAACAGGTGAATTATTGTTTACAAAGTTGCCATCAGTTTTACCGACTAATTTTGGATACCAATTATCTCCATTACGAGTGAATTCCCAATATTCATAACAATTATTGGCAGTATCATGGTAAACAGTGTACATATCCTTATCTGATACAATTACACCATTTTGGAAATAGCGATTACTCTTGCCATCATCAATCCAAGTTTTGATTGTCCAAATCTTGTTAATTTGTAAATCACTCTTACGGATTTGAAGTAATTCTTCAGAGTCATTAGTGTCATTTAATGTATTGTCATTATTTAACACATAAATATACTTATCACTTGCGCCCAATGCTTGACCATGACCAATTGGAATATATGGACTTACCTTGATGTTTTTAACATAACTGTTAAACTTCTTCTGCGACATATCAAGTAAATGTTGCGCATCAAACGGGTCAGTTAAAGTATTCAGATCATAACCAACAATATGACCAGATACCAAATTTGTGTGGCTTAAAAGACTAGTATATGCCCAGCCATTAGAAACGGTAACACCTTCTGGAATGTGACCAACACGGTTAATATTATCATCTGATGGATCAGCTACACTTAGTAAAACTGGTTGATATAATCGTGTTTTTAAGGTCAAATCACCACTAGTCAAAGTATGTTTATTGGTTTCAGGCGTGTATTCTGTTGGACTAATATAATTTAATGATGAACCGTAATGGGTTTTCCAAGCCTGATAGTCATTGGTACCAGGTTGCGCCGGGAAGGAGGTAACGGTATTTGCATCAACCACTCCTTCTTTTTTACTTTTTCTAACAGTTATTTTAACTGTAGCAGTCGCATCTCCATAAGTATATTTAACTTTATATGTCTTAGGAGTTCCGCAATTAATGCTATCTTTTGAAACAGTTACTTGACTATTGTCAATCACCGTACCCATGCTGTTAGTAATATAAGAAATAGCATCTCTCGTAGGGAAGTTATAGAACTCATTGCGCACTAGAGATATAGTCTTAGGAACTGCAATTTGGTTTCTGGCAAAGTAACGTTCATTAACATACCCTACTTGTCTGCCATTAACATAAATGCGCCAGTAGCGATACTTTTTAGTTTCAATCAACTGATCTGATTGAATATGACTATAACGAAAGTTAATACCGTCAGCTACTTTTGTGCTAACCTTCCCGTCATTTACTTCTTTCCAGACCTTATAATTTTTGTTGCCCGCAACTTTGGTCATCATAGAAAAACCAGTAACAATTTGTTTAGGCTTAGGCTTTTTAGTATTAGTGTCGTCTGTCCCAGTTTGATCAGATTTACCTGTTTGATCATTAGTGGCATTATTATCATTATTTACATCAGTTGAGTTGTTCGATGACTTGTTGCTGTCATCTTGAACTGGCGGTTGAGCGCTATTCGAATCTGCCGCAACTGATGTAGTTGACAAGCCGGTACAAACTAGTAATCCGACAACCAATGTCAGTAAATATGGTAATTTTTTCTTATAAAGCTTCAAAATATATCCTCCAATATTTAGTTTACCTTTAAATTATATAATAAAACCCTCTCTAAAAAGAATACAAAATTAATACACTTTCATTGACAGCATGTAATGTAAGTGATTTAATTAGCACTGTACTTGATAGAGTGCTAATTATATTTAGGAGGTAGAAAGATGCTTGTACCTACAGTTATTGAACAAACTGCACGTGGCGAACGCGCATATGATATATATTCACGTTTATTGAAAGACAGAATCATCATGCTTAGCGGCGAAATTAACGATGATATGGCCAATTCAATTATTGCACAATTACTATTTCTTGATGCTCAAGACAACACCAAGGATATTTCACTTTACATTAATTCACCGGGTGGTGTAATTACTTCTGGTTTGGCAATCATGGATACCATGAACTTTATTAAATCGGATGTTTCAACTATTGCCATCGGCATGGCAGCCTCTATGGCTTCCATTTTACTGACTAGCGGAGCAAAAGGTAAACGTTTTGCATTACCTAACTCCACTGTTTTAATTCATCAACCTTTAGGTGGTGCACAGGGTCAGCAAACAGACATTCAAATTGCTGCTAATGAGATTTTAAAGAGTCGTGAAAAAATTAACCGGATCTTACATGAAACTACTGGTCAACCTTTAGAAAAAATTCAAAAGGACACTGAGCGGGACAACTACATGACCGCACAACAAGCAAAAGACTATGGCTTAATCGATGAGATTATGGTTAACCAAAAGAAATAAATTTATTGCTAAGTGAAAAAGGAAGTTAAACAATTTGTTTAACTTCCTTTTTTATTTGAATAGATATCTATATTTCGTGATTCGCTTTAATTTACCATACCATCCGTGCTTTTACCTCGAGACTGATACTGATCAATAATTCCTAATTTCTTAAAAATTGCTTGTTTATAAGCTATCTCAGCATTCCATTCCACTGTTTCCAAAACTTGAGCTGCTGCATGCAAATCTGTTTCAGTAATTAAAACTCCATGACTATTTAGCAGAAAAATATTTTCTTTAGCGCCAGTACCAAGTTTCACTAGCTCATCATGGACTAAATCAGCGAGTTCTTTACTACATGCTTCACGATATGGTAAACACTTAATTTTTCCAAGAGGTACATTAAAAGATGTAATTTCTGTTAAGTTAGGCATGTCCTGGCCTAATGTAGCCCAAAACATACATTTTGGTGCATGAGAGTGATAAACTACTCTAATGTCTTTATTTGCCTCATATGCTCCAATATGCATATTGATTTCTCGTGTTAGCCGACCCTCTCCCGCTAGTTTTTTACCTGTTTCTAAATCAATAACTAAGATTTGAGAAGCATTTAGCTTTGAGAACCATGCTTCAGACATAAAAGTAGGAGTCATCAACAAATAATCATGGTTAGCATAATATGTCTGATTGTCATAAGAGAATGTTTCATCTGGTGTAATTTTGACAGAGATGTTTCCTCCAGCAATATTTGTTAATTTGCGATTGAACATTTCACGAGCGACTTCAGCTATATCTTTACGTTCATTTTCGAAAGGAAGCCTTTCTTTAATTATATTATAGTTTTCAATCATCTAATTTGTCTCTTTTCCTTAATTTATATTGTTCACGTTTTTTATACGCAGCTCGATATCTAATTTCTTGTTGACGGTTATATTTTTCAAAAATTATTGGATCTCCATATTTAGCTATAAAAAGTCCAAATAGAATTACACTTATACAACCGAAAATATTTTGAGTAAAAATTGCTTCAATTGTTAAGATGACATTTATGAATAAAGCAAATGACCACCATATTTTTTGTGATAATTTTGAATTTGAAGATTTATCTTTCATTTAACTTCTCCGCTTTACCTGGTAAAGTTTGAAAAATCCACATCATTAATATCATTAATTGAGAATTTATCCTTAGTAGATGCACTTATAATATGTTTATGAACATTTTCGAAATTCATACCATCAATGCTGGAAACAGACCACGTATCATTTCCTTTAGTAATATCTGTGGCTTCTGAAACATTTTCTACATTATCAACTGTACCCGTATTTAAGGCATAACGTTTACTAGGTAAAGCAATTTTATTTTGATCTTTGTAAAGCCAAATAAAAATCAATAACCATACCAAAGCAGCTGCAATTGCCCACCATTTACCATTAAATGCCTGTGCAAAGAATAATCTAAAATCTGGTCCTTCAAAAGTTGACCAAGATAATTATTGACCAGGATTAACGTGTACTGCTCCTGTAGATTTTGCGAGATTTGTGATTACTGGAGCAAAATAAGTAGCTCCGTATAAGAAAATTGGCGTAGTAATAATGCCTAATGTCAACATTCTCCATAAATTAGCTCCAGTTAGTAATAGGGCTGCAACTACAAACGAAAGATTGATTATTCCAGCAAATGGTAAGACAGTGTTGCCCGGTAATACCATAGCCATGATTAGCATTACTGGTACTAAAATAATTACTGTTACCCATAACTCATTTCTTCCTGCAAGAATGGGCCAGTCTAATCCAATAAATACTTGCCGACCTTTGAAGTGTTTTTTCATCATCTCATTCATAGCATTAGCAATCGGGTTTAAAGCTTCCATAAATAATTTGGAAATCATGGGAAACATTGTCATAGCTGCTGCAGCTTCGATAGCAAGTTTTAAGGATCCTGAAAGTGAATAGCCGGCCCCAAATCCTAATAGCACACCAATAATTGCACCCATTACAGAATTATCAGCAAAAATACCAATTTTCTTCTGGATAGCATTAGCATCAGCTGGTTTATTCATTATTGGAATAAAATCTAGCAGTTTATTAAGTGGCATAAGTACAACTGCAAATAAGGTTACGAAATGAGGAACAGTAACTCCCGGAATTCCAGTCAGGTCTTGAATGTGCCTTTGCCACATGTCCCCTGCTTTTAGTTCTAAGACGATCTGAATGCCTGCAACAATAAACCCATAAATGGCGTTATGTGTAAAGTATAAGACTACTACATAAGTGAAAATCTTGTTCCAAACATTCCACATATCTACGTTCAAAGTTTTTGTCCAATTGAAAGTTAACATTATGAAATTGATTAGTAACAAAAACGGGAAAAATAAAAATGCTGCTTTGTATGACCAGGTAATCGCAGCTACGCCAGGCCATCCTTGGTCGATAGCGTTAAGACTTAAATGCAACATCTTTGACATTGCTTTGGCAGCCGGTGAAATTGAATCAGTCATGTAATTAACAACCAAAGTCATTCCACTGAAGGCAACACCTAAAGTAAGGGAAGCTTTAACGGCCTTGCTCAATTTTAATCTGGCTATCAAAGAAATGACAAACATAATCAATGGTACAAAAACGGCTGCACCCAAGTTAAGGACATAGTTGACTATGTTTTTTAGTATTTCCATTTAGAATCACTTCCTTTCTTTATGACCTGCTTTTTAATGTCATCATGGCATTAACTAGTTCTAAATAAGTATTGTCACCTTTTGATCCTGTCAAAATATCAACACCATTAACTTCCGGAATACCTTCTTTTTTGCATATGTCATGAATTTCAGGTGTTGGCTTTGCTAGCCATACATAAATATCATAATTAGGTAATACACTAGGTAGTTGCTTAAAATCTGTTGCTTCAACATCAACTCCCTTTACCGAATGATCCTCTAAAAATGACTTCACTGTCCCTACAACAGTTTCACTAGTAGCAATTCCACTTCCACATGCAACGACAATTTTTAACATGACAAACTCCTTTAAAATCGATCTCTTAAAAACTCATAAACTTCATCAGGTTGTGACAATCCTTTAAATGAGCTGACAAAGCTTTTATCATTCATTAATTGCATAAATCTTTGTAATAACTTGACTTGCAAATCCTGCTTTTCTTTGACAATTCCTAAAAAGAAAAAATATTGACTTTTCATATATTCATTAGTCCCCATTTGTTTCATATTGATTTGAGAAGTGGTTTTCACAACAGCTATAAATGCCTTTTTTACATTTTCTGGATTAGCATGTGGTAAAGCAATAGGTAAAAACTGCGTATTTAGCCCTGTAGGAAATTCTTTTTCTCTTTCAATTAAAGCTTTAAAATAGCTTGTCTCCACTACATTAGCGTCCTCAAGCTTATTTGCTATCTTTTGATATAAATCCATGCAACTATCTGCATGAATATTCCAAAAAACAAGATCACGATCAAGTAAATTTGCGCAACTACTCATTGAATCCTCCTTTTGTTCATTTGTTCGAACTTTTATGAACTTTATATTTACAATAAGATTATAAAACGCTTCCAATATCATTTCAAGAGTTTTTTTAAGTAAATATCATTATTTGTTCAAAAATGTTCAAGTTTTTAGTTAACATAGACAAAAATTTATATATAAGTATTTATGGCTTGTAAAAGCTATAATTATTTTTGTTAAGATACTTAACTTGATAACCTTACTGGGATATGAAGGCTGAAAAACTTTAATATCTTCATATTTAGTTTCTTTTGTTAATATGTTATTTTTATTATTGAATAACTGGGGGAATTTATGTTGAATGTTTCAAAAGTAGATCGATTACAGCAAATAATCGAAATTTTAGCTAAAAATAAGAGAATTAGTACCAAAAAATTACAAGAAAAACTTGGAATTAGTATTTCAACATTGAGAAGGGATCTTATGAGTTTACAGGCAACAAATACAATTAGCCGGACTCATGGTTATGTTAGCTTGCTTGAAAATTCCAATGTCGAAATTGCATATGCAACTAGGAAGAGTGAAAATGTAGCTGTCAAGAATAAACTTTGTAAGTACGCAGCTGATTTAATTACTAACGGGGCCGCAATTTTTTTAGATGGATCATCTACTTTAACTTTTTTGCCTAAGTATTTTGCTGGAAAAGAAAATTTGCATATTATTACGAATAATATCAATATTGTTGACGAAGTAACACAATTAGAAAATATTGATATCTCAGTTTTAGGGGGCCAAATATCAAACTGTTCTAATTCAATTTTGGGTCCAAAAGCAATTGATGATCTTGATAATAATTACCGCCCTAACTTAAATTTCATTTCATGCAGTTCAATTGATGAGAATGGAATATATATGGCAGATGAAAGCCAAACATACATGAAGAGAGCTGCAATAGACAAATCACAAAAGACAATATTATTAATTGATCATACTAAGTTTGGCAAAAAAGACTATATTCTTCTATCAGATTTTAATTCAAAAAAAATTCAAACTATTATCACTGATAAAACTCCACCAATCAATATTGCCAAGGGCATTATGAACAATGGCATCGATCTTATCATTACTTCAACATAATAAAAAAAGAAACTCATCAATTGATGAGTTTCTTTTTTATTGCTCTAAACTTGCAGCAATATCGTGTATTTTTTTAAATCGATGATTAACTCCAGATTTCGATATTGGACCATCTGGCACCTGCTGTGCTATTTCTTTTAATGACAGTTCAGGCTCTTCTAGTCGCAATCGAGCTAATCCCTGCAATTTTTCAGGAATATTCTCCAGCCCGATTTTACGTTCAATTAACTCAATATCTTCAACCTGCTTTGCTGCTGCATTAGCCGTCTTCTTTAAATTAGCAGTATCACAATTGACTAATCTATTAACAGAATTACGCATATCGCGCATAATGCGCAAATCTTCAAAAGACAGCATTGCATTTAATGCTCCAACAATATGCAAAAAGTCGCCAATTTTTTCGGCTTCCTTTAAATAAACAATATAACCTCGCCTTCTAGGTGTGCTTTTAGCATTCAGATTAAAGCGATCATTCATTATATGAAGCAAATCGTCATTATGGTCTTTATAGATAGAATATATCTCTAAATGATACCGGCTCGTATTAGGATTATTCACACTACCACTGGCCAAAAATGCACCACGTAGATAAGACATTGCCCCTTCCCGTGAATTAATTATTCTTTTTGGAATTCTAGTAATTAAATTCAAAGTTGGCGTCAGAATTTCCAAGTTATTCAGTATTTCTTTAACATGATTTTGAAGTCGCACCAAGTATTGATTGTTTTTTTTCAGCTTCATTTTGCGAGAAACTATCAGCTGAGGTTCAACTTTATACGCAGTTTTTATTAATGAAAAAATACGTCTAGCTATAGCAGGATTTTCAGTAGTGATATCAAGGCTAAATTGGTGCTCGTGAAAATTCAAAACGCCATTCATACGCAAGAAAGCAGCCAGTTCAGCTTTGGCATGTTCGCGGTGAATGGGCAACGAAGTCAACTCTTTTTTTACGTTACTAGCATAACTGGCCATTATTTGTTATTCCTTCCTGCGAGACATTGCTGCAAATGCCAGGTTGATGATCTCCTTTGCTACCTTCTTACCATCATGAAAAACCAACCCGCTACGTTGGTCAATGAAATCATCGGTAATTACACGGCAGCCTTGCTCACGTAATCCCTTAAAATCGTTTTTTACGGGTTCAATGTACGCATCATAATCATTAGGATTAAACTTAGTCATGTCAATTTTGGCACCATTGACTAAAGTGGTAGTAATATAATGTCCACCCAAATGAGCATTAATTACTCTAACATGATCACAATCAGAAAAGTGATCGGTTTCACCAAGTTGCGTCATAATATTGCAAATATATATCACTTCTGCACTGGTTTTTCTAACAGCTTCACCTAAATTAGGAATCATTAGATTAGGTAAGATCGAAGTAAACAAACTTCCAGGTCCCAACACTACAGCATCAGCATTTTCAACAGCTTCCAATACTTGAGGTACAGCTTCTGGTTCAGATTTTGAATCTGTATTAGTAACCCAAACCCTTTTTATCCGCTTATCTTTATCAGTGATTTCCTTTTCTCCCGCCTGGATAGAACCGTCGACAAACTCAGCATTAAGCGTTAAGGGTTCATTACAAGCTGGATACACATGTCCATCTACATGCATCATTTTAGACAATGCTTGCACAGCATCAAAAATATTGCCGTGCATCTCATTCAGAGCTGCAATAATTAAGTTACCTATGGCATGACCTGAAAAAAATGAATCTGAGGAATCAAAACGATACTGAAAAACATCTTTTTCTTCTTGAGATATTTCACTTAAAGAAACTAAGACATTACGTATATCACCAGGTGGTACGACATTAATAAAATTGCGAATCGAGCCTGATGAACCACCATCATCCGATACAGTCACAATTGCAGTAATTTCAGCATCTTGTTCTTTAAGTGCATTTAAGACAACTGGCAGTCCAGTACCACCACCAATAACTACAATCTGTGGCCTTCTGCTTCTTGTTACGTGAATAGCTTTTTCAGCATTCGTCATAAAAATCACCTTTTTCTAGCATAACGACTAATTTCACGGTGAGTAATATCAACTGTATAGTCTTTAGCCAAATCCTTTGCTAATTGTTGTGCAATTGCTACACTACGATGTTGTCCACCTGTACAACCAATTGCAACAGTTAATTTGCTTTTACCTTCTTTGATATATCCGGGTAAAGCTTCTTTTAATAAATCTAAAAATTTTTGATAAAAAGTACGGGTTTGCTTTTTATCCATTACATAATTAAAAACCCGTTTATCTAGTCCCGTAAATGGCCTTAATTCAGGTATATAAAATGGGTTGGGCAAAAACCTGACATCCATCACAATATCAGCGTCAATCGGCATACCGTATTTAAAACCGAAAGATAACACTTCAATTGAAAAAGGCTGTTTATGCTGTTTACTAAATCTATTTGCCATCTCTTGTTTTAACTCTTTAGGAGATAAATTAGAGGTGTCGATTATGTCATTAGCACGACTCTTTAATCCAGCTAAAATTCGTCTTTCTTCCAAAATACCATCCAGTAAGCGACCATTCTTAGCCAAAGGTGGTACACGCCTTGTCTCTTTGTAACGTGCAACTAAGGTACTGTCTGATGCGTCAAGAAATACAATTCTTGTTTGAACATTACTGTTATCTTCAAGTGAATTAATTTCATTACCTAAATCTGTGTAAAACCGTCTAACTCGTAGATCAATGACTACTGCTACTTTAGAAAAATCATCCGAGTTAACAATTAAATCCCAAAAACTAGGTAAAAGCGATGGAGGCAAATTATCAACTATAAAATAGCCCATATCTTCCAAAGCATGAGAAGCAACGGTTTTACCCGCACCACTCATTCCTGTAACAATCAATAGTTGCTTTTTGTGCTCAGCCATTTTCAAGCTACCCCCTATTAATAAAATTATACCATATCAGATTTTTCATAACTTTTTTGAGTAAAAAAAAAGTTCTAATGAACTTTTTATTTATTAGCGATTAACAAAAGCAGCAATAATCTGATTAATTCCAAAAATTAATAACCAGAATGACACTAGCCAAATTAGTGTTAAAGCAGATAATGCTGGATTAAACATCAGGCTGATTGCTATCAATAATCCTAGTATATTCAGTATCAGATTAAGCCAAAAGAAGAAATTGGAAATCCTTCTCATGTGCCATGAAAAAACTATTCCAGTAATCGAATCAAATAAGAACCAAAAAGCAAAAAGGTAAGCAATTGTTAATCCAGCGGCATCGTAAGAATAAAGAAACAGAACACCAATAATAATGTCCAGTACTCCTGAAAAAATCGACCACCAGCTAGAAGGGATAAAATACCGAAAGCGGCTGTAAAATACCAGCCAAACAAATCCCTGGACAATAGAGACAATAGCGAACAGCAAGACAAATGCATGTAGTGCTTTACCTGGATGCCGCAATAGAAATAACCCGGCAATTACCATTAAAATACCAGAGATAAATGCGGCCCAATTAAACCCACGATTTTGTCCGTAACTAGAAAAATTATCCATTTTTATTCCTCCTTGCGCTATATTTTACACTTTATCACAAATAATTAATACTATTTAATTATTTTTTGCTCTAGCCTTTTTTGTTAGTGCGGTGTCACGCTTAAGAACTGGTTTTAGGTACTGACCTGTATAACTTTCTTTAATCAATGCAACCTCCTCTGGAGTTCCAGTGGCAACTATTTGGCCGCCACCTTCTCCACCTTCGGGACCAAGGTCAATTAGCCAGTCGGCATTTTTAATCACATCTAGGTTGTGCTCGATTATCAAAACAGTATTGCCTTGATCAACAAGCCTTTGCAATATTTCGAGTAAACGCTTGATATCATCAGTATGCAATCCAGTTGTCGGTTCATCTAAAATATAAAAGTTTTTACCTGTTGACAGCTTTTGCAACTCCGCAGCAAGCTTCATCCTTTGAGCTTCACCACCGGATAGAGTAGTAGCAGACTGACCTAATTTAACATAACCTAAACCGACATCCACAATTGTTTGTAATTTTCGTGCAATTTTAGGAATATTTTTAAAGAACAAGCAGGCCTCGCTAATTGTCATATCCAACACTTGAGCAATATTTTTCTTGCGATAGGTCACTTCTAAAGTTTCAGAATTATAACGACTGCCATGACAAACTTCACACGGAACATAAACGTCTGGTAAGAAGTTCATTTCTATTTTAATAATGCCATCGCCATGGCAGGCTTCACAACGACCACCTTTAACATTAAAGGAAAAACGCGCCTTCGTGTAACCACGGAGTTTGGCTTCATTTGTTTGGGCAAATAAAGCTCTAATATCATCAAAAACACTGGTATAAGTAGCAGGATTACTTCGAGGAGTACGACCGATCGGACTTTGATCAATATCAATGATCTTTTCAATGTTTTGGTAGCCACTGATAGTTTTGTATTTGCCAGGTTTAGTTTGATTCCGATTCAATTTTTGTGCTAAAGCATGTTTTAATATCATATTTACCAAAGTTGATTTACCAGAGCCTGAAACCCCAGTAACCACAATTAATTTGCCTAAAGGAAATTCAACCTTTAAATTTTTTAGATTATTTTCAGCCGCGCCTGTAATTGTAATTTTTTTACCATTACCTTTACGTCTTTTTAACGGAACAGGAACAAACTTTTTACCAGCCATATATTGCCCTGTCAGAGATTTTTCATTCTGTTCAACTTCTTCTGGCGTACCAGCAGCCATGACTTCACCGCCGTAAGTCCCGGCACCCGGGCCCATATCGATCAGATAATCAGCTTGTCTCATCGTCTCGTCATCATGCTCAACTACAATTAAGGAATTACCTAAATCGCGCATGCGCTTCAAAGCAGCTATTAGCCTGTCATTATCACGCTGATGTAAACCAATTGATGGTTCATCCAAAACATACATGACTCCTGAAAGATTGGAACCAATTTGGGTCGCAAGCCTAATTCTCTGAGCTTCCCCTCCAGACAAAGTATTAGCAGAACGAGACAAGGTCAAATAATCTAGGCCTACACTATTTAAGAAAGTGAGTCTATCACGTACCTCCTTTAGTATTGGCTTAGCAATGACAGATTCCTGCTCATCAAGTTTAATATTATTAAAAAATTCAAGAGCGTGGCTGATTGCCAATTCCGATGCTTCAGCAATATCCTTACCGTTAACTTTTACTGCTAATGCTTTACGATTTAACCTTTTACCATGACAGGTTGAGCAAGTAAGTTCTGTCATATATTTGCCCATAACATCCCTCATGAACTTGGACATCGGATGATAATAACGTCTCTCAACATTTTCCATAGCACCTTCAAAAGGTGCTGTAGTATCATTAACCCCAAAATCACCAGTAACATGAAACTTGATTTTTTTATTTGAGCCGTGCAAAATTATTTCTTTTTGCTTCTTAGTCAACTTAGAAAAAGGTTTATCAAGCGGAATTTTTAAAGCCGTACATGCTTGTTCAAGCATTTCCCCGTAGTACTTTGAATTTTTCCAAGGTGCAACTGCTCCTTCGGCTAAAGTTTTGCTTTGATCTGGAACAACCAGATCTTCATCAACTGCTAACTTAACTCCTAAGCCATCACAGTCTGGACAAGCGCCAAACGGTGCATTGAAAGAGAAAAGCCGCGGTTCCATTTCTCCTACAGTAAAACCGCATTTAGGGCAGGCATAGTACTCTGAAAAGTTAATTGTTTCTCCACCGATAACATCAACGTTCATATAGCCGTCTGATAAGCGCAAGGCTGCCTCTACCGAATCAAAAAGCCGCGAACGAATACCATCTTTAACAATCAAACGGTCAACCACAATATCAATTGAATGGCGTTTATTTTTTTCCAAATCAAATTTTTCACCAATTTCATGCATATCGCCATCAACGATGACACGCACATAACCAGCCCTTTGGACACGTTTAAAGACTTCTTTATGTGCTCCTCTTTTAGCTCTAATTACTGGTGCTAAAATTTGAATGCGAGTACGTTCTGGCAAAGCCAAAATACGATTAACCATTTGTTCAACCGACTGTCTTTCAATTAAAGTACCATCATTAGGACAGACTGGGTGCCCAACCCGTGCCCACAATAATCTGAGATAATCATTTATTTCAGTAACCGTGCCCACAGTCGATCTGGGATTATGTGATGTCGTTTTTTGGTCAATCGAGATTGCAGGATTTAAGCCATCAATTGAATCAACATCCGGCTTATCCATTTGCCCTAAAAATTGGCGCGCATAACTTGATAGCGATTGGACATACCTTCTGCGCCCCTCAGCATACAAAGTATCAAAAGCCAAAGAACTTTTTCCAGAACCTGACAGGCCGGTAATAACAACTAATTTATCCTTAGGTATTGAAAGATTGATGTCTTTTAAATTGTGTTCACGCGCACCCCGAATAACAATTTTATCATTTACCATTTAAAGCTTTTCCTTTTTTCTTAATTGGACTTCTAGTTGAGCTTTCCAATTCCATGATAGCATCCCGCAAGGTTGCAGCACCTTCGAAATCAAGCTTCTTAGCAGCTTCTTGCATTTGCTTACGCAAATCCTTTATCATGGTTCTCTTTTGTTTAACGGTTAATTCGTCAAAATTCAAATCGGCAAAACTGTCGGTCTGAGTGTCTTCATCAGCAACCTTAGTAGCAGAAATAACATCTCTGATCGGTTTAACGATAGTTTTCGGTTTCATACCGTGTTCTTCATTAAACTTAATCTGTAATTTACGTCTTCTCTGCGTTGCATCAATAGCCTCCCGCATCGAATCTGTGATTGTATCTGCATACATAATTACAGCTCCATCTGCGTTTCTGGAAGCCCGCCCCATTGTTTGCACTAGTGGTCTGTAGGCACGTAAAAAGCCTTCCTTATCAGCATCAAGAATTGCAACAAGTGAAACTTCCGGTACATCAATACCTTCACGCAGTAAGTTAATACCAATTAAAACGTCATACTTGCCAGTACGCAAATCACGCAATATTTGCATTCGCTCCAGCGTTTTCACGTCAGAGTGAAGGTATTGTACTTTAATGCCCAGATCTTTCAGATAATCTGTCAGATCCTCAGCCATTTTTTTCGTTAATGTCGTAACAAAAACACGTTCGTTCTTGTCAATACGTTTATTAATTTCGGCAACTAGATCATCAATTTGCCCCTCAACTGGTTTAACCTCAATTTTAGGATCAAGAAGTCCAGTTGGTCTGATAATTTGCTCAACTTTGTGATCAGTGCGTTCTAATTCATAGTCTCCTGGGGTTGCTGAAACATATAATATTTGGTTAACGTGTTTTTCAAATTCAGCCAGCTTCAGGGGCCTGTTATCAAGCGCTGAAGGTAAACGAAAGCCATAATCAATAAGAGTCTTTTTACGATTACGATCCCCGTTGTACATTGCCCTAATTTCCGGCATAGTCGCATGAGACTCATCGATTAAAATCAAAAAATCATCTGGAAAGAAGTCAAGTAAAGTATAAGGTGGTTCTCCTTCTTTTCTTCCTTCCATATGACGCGAATAGTTTTCAATACCGTTGGTATAGCCAACTTCACCCATCATTTCCATATCAAAAGTAGTCCGTTGCTTAATACGTTCAGCTTCCAGCAACTTTCCCTCGCCCTCAAACTTTTTCACTTGAATATTCATTTCTTGTGAAATTGCCTTGAGAGCCCGCCTCATTTGTTCTTCATTGGTCATAAAGTGCGTTGCTGGGAAAAGTGAAATACTCTCTCTTTCACCAACTACTTCACCTGTTAAGGCATCAACTTCTACTATTCTGTCAATTTCATCACCGAAAAATTCAATCCGATATGCGTGGTTAGAATTACCTGCAGGAAAAACTTCTACAACATCTCCGCGGACGCGAAAACGACCACGTTGAAAGTCAATATCATTACGATCATATTGAATATTAACTAGATCACGCAGCAAAGTATTCCTATTATATTCTTCACCCTCATGAACTGTAATCACGCTCGCAGCATATTCTTTAGGATCACCTAAACCGTAGATACACGAAACTGACGCTACGACTATAACGTCGTTACGCTCCATTAAGTCACTGGTAGCTTGGTGACGTAATTGGTCAATTTCATCATTAATTGCTGAGTCCTTTTCAATATATGTGTCTGATTGCGGCACATATGCTTCAGGTTGGTAATAATCATAGTATGACACAAAATAGTCAACGGCATTATGCGGGAAAAACTCTTTAAATTCTCCATACAGCTGTCCCACCAAAGTCTTATTATGAGAAATGACTAAAGTGGGTTTATTTAGCTTAGCAATAATATTAGCCATAGTGAAAGTTTTACCAGTACCGGTAGCACCTTCCAAAATCTGTTCTTTATACCCTTTTTTAAAACCAGCAGCCAATTTGTCAATAGCTTGTTGCTGATCACCTGCTGGATTAAATTTAGAAACGAGTTCAAATTTACGTTCTTCTTGTCGTTTAATCATCGAAAGACTCCTCGTAGAAAAAGTTGGACAAAATCGCCCAACTCTTATTTGACTTATTATATTTTACACTCTCGAACGTATTTTCGCATTATTTTTGTCTTATTTTAACAGTTTTGCCATTGCCTTTTGATAACTTTCAGCCGCCTCATGAGCAGTTGCAATATCGGGCTTATTAACTCCGACATAGGCTTTAATTACTGGTTCTGTACCAGATGGTCTTAAGGCCAGCCAGGTTTCATCTGCTAAATAATATTTTAATACATTGGATTTAGGTAATCCTGCTAGCGGTTTAACACCATTCTCGGTAATTTCTTGCTGCTTTAAAAAGTCTTGGATTTTGTTAACTTTAACACCATTTATCTTTTCCAAATGCTCTGAGCGCAATTTTGACATTAAAAGCGCCATTTTCTTTTGACCGCCAATGCCGGGCATTTCGATGGCTTTGGTAATTTCATATGAAGTTCCGTATTTTTGCCAAATTTCATTGAGACCATCTAATACTGTCATATTCCGTGAAGCATAATAAGAAGCAACCTCAGCAAACATTAATGCACCCTGCATGGCATCTTTATCCCGCGCAAAAGACTTAAAAAGATAACCGTAGCTTTCTTCAAAGCCCATTAAAAATTTGCCATCATGCATTTTACTCATACGATCGATTTCTTCACCGATGAACTTGAAACCGGTCAAAACCGACTTGGTTTTAATACCAAAATCTCTGGCAATTTTAAATGGCATGCTGCTTGAAACTACCGAAGTAATTAACTCATAATCAGGATTCAACTGACCATTATTTTTTAAATTAACCAATAAATAATAAATCATCAGCGTAGCAATTTGGTTACCAGTTAGCACCTGAAAATCACCATTTTTGGTGCGAACGCATGCACCCATTCGATCAGCGTCAGGATCCGTGGCAACGATTAAGTCTGCATGTTTTTCATTTGCTAATTTTATTCCCGGATCAAAAACATCACGGTATTCCGGATTTGGTTTTTTAGTTGTTGGAAATTCAGGATCAATGATTGCCTGACTGGGAACCGGAATTACATTAGTAAAACCTCCTTGCCTGAATGCGCGATCATAAATCATTTTACCTGTACCATGCAATGGGGTATAAATAATTGTTAATTTATCGGCATTTTGCCGTATAAGGTCGGTGTTAACATTTACCGTTTTTAATTCTGCTAAATAAGCTTCATCAATGTCTTCACCAATCAGCTGTAAAGTTTTTTGTGCACGTAATTGCACTATGGGCGCTGCTTTAACGTTAAAAATATCTGTTACTTTTTGAGAATACTCAAAAACTCGCTCTGCATCTTCAGGACCCATTTGGGCACCATCAGCACCATAAACTTTGTAACCATTATATTGTTTAGCATTGTGTGAAGCAGTAATATTAATTCCTGCCGTAGCGTGTAAGTATCTAACAGCAAATGATAATTCCGGTGTTGGTCTTAAATCATCAAACAGATAAACATGGATATTATGGCTTCCTAAGATTCGCGCCGCATGTTCCGCAAATTCGCGCGAATGATAACGTGAATCAAAAGAAATTACCACCCCTTTATTTTGAGCTTGCTCACCTTTTTCATCTATCAACCGAGCTAAGCCCTCTGTTACACGACCAACAGTGTACAAATTGATGCGATTAGTTCCCGGCTCTAGTCTGCCCCTCATGCCGGCTGTACCGAAATTAATATCTTGCCCAAACGCATCTTCAACCCAATTTGGATTTTGACCAAGTTCAGACAGTTGATCTTTTAAATAATCGGGCAGATTTGGTGCCTGTTGCCATTTTTGAAATGTTTCTCTTACATTCATTTCAGTAATGTTCCTCTTTTTCTAGCATTTAATTCATTTTCATAAATTATATTCTAGCATTTATCACTATCGCTATCTGTAAAAATAAAAAAAGAATTCATTTAAGCTGAATTCTTTTTGTAATCGTTATATTTACCGATCATTTAAATCTTGCAAATAATTATAAGCCTGTTGGCCAGCAATACTACCATCACCAACTGCATTGGCAATTTGGCGCAAGTCTTTTGCCCTTACATCACCCAGAGCAAAAATACCATCAACTTTAGTTCTCATATGGTCATCCGTTGGAATCCAACCATTCTCATCAGTTACGCCCAAATCTTTAAATGGAGCAGTTTGAGGAATAACACCAACGTAAATAAAAACACCGCGAGTCTTTAAGTGTTTTTCTTCACCGGTCTCTTTATCTTTATAGGTTACGCCAGTAACCTTATTGCCGTCACCATCAATAGATTGAGTTAAGCCATTCCAAATAAAATGCATTTTAGGATTAGCAAAAGCACGTTTTTGCAAAGTTGGTTGAGCGCGTAGTTGATCTCGCCTATGTATAACCGTAACGGATTTAGCACTTTGAGCCAAGTAAATTCCTTCTTCAATAGCAGAATCGCCACCACCTATAACTGCGATATCTTCATCTTTAAAAAAGGCAGCATCACAAACCGCACAATAAGAAACACCTTTACCAGAATATTCATCTTCACCAGGAACTCCTAAATGACGATGATCTGCACCAGTAGCAATAATTAAAGCAGGTGTACTGTACTCGCCAGTATCTGTTTTAACTATTTTTTGGTCACCAGTGGTGGTTACCGATTGCACATCGCCATATTCAAATTTGGCGCCAAATTTCATGACAGAATTGTACATTTTTTCACCCAATTCTGGCCCTTTAATCTCACTAAAACCGGGATAGTTATCAATTGCATCGGTATTATTCATTTGACCACCATACAAACCTCGATCAAGCATTAACACTGAAAGGTTTGCACGAGAAGCATAAAGAGCAGCAGTTAAGCCACCAGGTCCTGCTCCTATAATGATTACGTCATATTTTTCAGTCATAGTTTTACCCCCAGTACTTTCTTATTTTTCGTAAGTAAATAGTACAACGATTTGCATGTTAAAGTCTAATCTCCTGTTTAGGACTTCTACCCATCATTTTAGTAATTTCGTCATCAACATTAGAATTTTGGTATAAAACGCGGTAGATAGCTTCACTAATCGGCATATCAATGTTCTTCTCTGCACATAATTCATGCACAGCCTTTACTGTTGTGGCACCTTCTACAACCTGACCCATATTTTGCAAGACATAGTCGAGGCTCTTACCTTCACCTAATTGCTTACCACAGCGCCAATTACGGGAATTAACAGATGTACAAGTCACAATCAGATCACCAATTCCTGCAAGACCACTAAAAGTCATTGGGTTGGCACCAAAGTAATTAACTCCTAAGCGCGTAATCTCTGCTAATCCTCGTGTCATTAAAGCAGCTTTAGCATCGTCACCATAGTGTTTACCAACTAAAATCCCTGCCGCAATAGCAATAACATTTTTAACCGCACCAGCCACTTCAACACCAATCAAGTCACTATTGGTATATAAACGGAAATAATCATTTGAAAATAACTGTTGCACTTTTTGTGCGTTTGCCATGCTGGTTGAAGCACATGAAATGGCAGTCAAATCTTTTTGAGCAACACTTTCAGCGTGGCTAGGTCCAGATATAGCTACAATTTTATCCTCATCATCGGGATAAATTTCTTCTGTTAAAATTTCTGATATCAGTTTTTTAGAACCGGGTTCAATACCCTTCGTCGCAGTAACTATGAGCGGCTTGGCATTAGTCTGTTTTAAGATTTCACTAACATTCTTAGCCACACTGCGAATTGCTTGAGTAGGTAAAACAAATAAGACAATTTCAGCGCCTCTTAAGGCTTCGTTTAAATCGCCTGTAGCAACGGCCGTTTTATTTACCTGCCAGTTTTTCATGTAATGCTGATTAGTATGACACTGGTTGATTTCGTCATTAACTTTTTCGTTATTACCAAATAAAACGATGTTATATCCTTTATCCGCAAGCATTGAACCTAAAACCGTGCCCCAAGAACCTGCTCCTAAAACTGCAATTTTCGTCATTTTTTACTCTCTTTCACTTAAATAAATTATTAATCTCGACTATAAGGGTATTTCAAGCCACTGCCTTCTAGATACCATTTAGGTTTAACAACTCGTCTGCGATAAATAAATAATACTATAACCACAATCAGCAATATGACACTAAGCATTTGCGAAACCCGAATCGATCCCAAAAAGTAAAGACTATCTGTCCGCATGCCTTCTACAAAAAAACGCACGACAGAATACCATGCCAAATAGAGCATAAATATTTCGCCTTGTTTAAACAGATGCTTCCTGTGTCTTAATAACAATATTATCAGTAAACCAATCAAATTAAAAAAAGATTCATATAAAAAAGTAGGCTGATAGTAAACTCCACCAATTTTCATCTGATTAATAATAAAATCAGGTAAGTGCAAGCTTTGTAAAAAAGCTAACGTTGTTGGTCCACCATGAGCTTCTTGATTAATAAAATTACCCCAGCGGCCTAATATTTGAGCAGCCATTACTCCTGGGGTAATGATGTCAAGCATCAGAAATGGTGGCAACATCCTCTTATAACAAAATACTAGTAAAACTACCAGTCCGGCCAGTAGGCCACCATAGATAGCTATGCCACCATTCCAAATAGCAATTATCTCGCCAAGATGCTGAGAATAATAATTCCATTCAAAAACAACATAGTAAATACGTGCGCCCACATATCCAATAGGAACAGCCCACAATAGCAAATCCATGAAATCATCACTTTCAATTTGACGTTTACGACCTTCAATGATTGCCATTGAGACAGCTAAAATAATTGCTACAGCCATAATAATGCCATACCACTTGACACTTAGGTTTCCTAATTTAAATGCTACAGGATTAATGGTCAATATCATTTATTCTTATCCTTTGTTGAGTCTGCTTGAGAGTTTTTCTTAATTAATTTCGTTAAATTATTGTCAAAAGTTTTTGTAGCATTATAGCCGCTTCTCTTGGCGCGGAAATTCATAGTTGCAATTTCAATAATATCTTCCATGTTACGACCGACTTTAACAGGAATGGTAATTTGGGGAACTTCAACATTACAAATATCTCGTTTGCTTTCCTCAAAACCTAAACGATCATAATTAGCTTTATTATCCCAATTGACAAGTTTGATAACTAGCTGAATGCTTTCACGATTTTTAACAGCTCCAACACCGAATAAATCCATAACATCAATGATGCCAATACCACGAATTTCCATTAGGTGTTTTAATATTTCCGGAGCTTCACCCATCACGGTTTCCACATCTTTTTGATAAACATCAACTCGATCATCTGCAATTAAACGGTGACCGCGATGAATTAAACCTAAAGCAGTTTCAGATTTTCCTACACCCGAATCACCAGTCAGTAACACGCCCATACCTTTAACTTCGACTAAGACGCCGTGAATTGTATCACGCACAGCCAGTCGCTCTCTTAAATATTCCGTCAAAATACTGGAAACATATGTAGTTGACTCTGGTGAAGAAAGAATAGGAATTTCCGCCTCATCAGCAGCTTGAGCTAATTCAGGTGGTATTCGCAGAGAACGCGATACAAAAAAGCAAGGCGTATCAGGAGTACAAAGTTTTTTAAAAACCTGCACTAAACTATCGTGGTCTAGTCTAGCGGCATAAGAAATTTCTGTGCGCCCAAGTAACTGAATACGCTGACGGGGATAAAAATCAAAGTAGCCAGTTAACTCTAGTCCTGGTCTATAAATATCAGATACAACAATCTCCTTATTATTGATATATTGTTTTCCCTGCACAACGTGAACAATTTTATTATCACGAATTAAATTTTTTAATTTAACAGCGTTTGTCATTTCAAAATGCCCCTTTATTACTTGTCGACATCTTTAGTTTTAGCATTGCGTACTTTTTTTCGTTTTGGTTTAGTTTCATTATTTTCACTCCAATTGTTCCAGGTATAAGAACTGGAATTGATATTCGAGTGTCCATCATTATTATCATCATTTTTGGTAAAATGATTGATTAACCAGATAATACCAATAATTACTAGGGCCGCAGGCAATATCATGAAAAAGATGTGAAATATGGCAAAAATAATACTTAGAATAACAACTGCCAATAATACTAATCCAACAATTCCCCAAAAACTCATCTAACCACCTACTCTGGATTCTCCTGGCTTAAAAGCCATTGTAAATATGCATAAACAAACGGTTGTAGTTTGCCATCCATTACACCACTTGTATCGGAAGTTTCATAGCCTGTGCGCAGATCTTTAACCAAATTATAAGGATGAAAAACATAAGATCTAATTTGTGAGCCCCAGCCAATTTCTTTTTGGTCACCTTTAAGCTCCTGCTTATGCTTACGTTTCTTTTTTTCTTCTAAGTGAAACAATTTTGCTCGCAGTTCATCCATTGCGGTTTCCCGATTTTGCAACTGTGAACGCTGTGCCTGAGAAGTAGTCACTATCCCCGTCGGTAGGTGCGTTATTCTGACAGCGCTTGATGTTTTATTAATATGCTGGCCACCCGCACCACTCGACCTGTAAACGTCGACACGAAGATCTTTAGGATCAATATCCACCTTAATACTGTCATCAATTTCTGGAATAACTTCAACTGAAGCAAAAGAGGTATGTCTCCTTTTGGCAGAATCAAAGGGAGAAATTCTCACCAAACGGTGAACACCATTTTCCGATTTCATTAGCCCGTAGGCATTTTTACCAGTAATCTTTGCACTAACGCTTTTAAGACCTGCTTCTTCTCCGGGTTCGTAATTACTAATTTCAAATCTAAAACCGCGAATGTCAGCATATCTCTGGTACATCCGCAAGAGCATTTGGCCCCAGTCCATCGCTTCAGTGCCACCTGCACCCGGATGAATTTCAATCAGCGCATTGTGATCATCATATTTACCAGATAAGAGTAAATCTAGCTCATAATCATGAAACTCTGTTTGCAATTTTTGCAGATCGGTTTCAACTTCTTTTTGTAAATCTTGATCTGTTTCTTCACGCAGTAATTCCAGCGCTGTCGTTTCATTTTGGTAATCCTTTTCCAATTTAACAAAAGAATCACGTTTTTCTTTCAACACATTTGTTTCACTAATCAAAGTTTGTGCTTTTTCCTGATCATCCCAAAAAGTCGGATCTTGCATCTTATTTTCATTAACAATGATATTTTCATTTATAGAATCTAAGTCAAAGAGACCCCCTAAAGTGGTCTAACCGCTTTTTTAAACTATCCAATTCATTTTGAATGTCACTTATTTCCATATTTTTGCATTAGCTCCTTTATTTTTAATAAAATTTCAGTAAAAAAGAGAAAGCAGCTGCTTTCTCTCTCATCTTAACTATTAACGACTAAGATTTTGTCTAATTTCAGCTTTCATAAATAAACGAGTCACATCAAATTCAATATTTGATATCATTTCTTCAAACATGTTGTAGCCAGAATCCTGATATTCTACCAGCGGATTAAGTTGACCATAGCCCCGCAAACTAATTGACTGCCGTAATTGGTCCATGGCATCTATATGATCAGTCCACCGATCATCAACTACCCGTAAAATAACTACCTTTTCAAATTCAAGCATTTCTGAAGGATCAGCCAAAATCGCTTCTTTTTCTTCATAGTTGGCTTCAACAATATCATACAGTTTTTGCTTTAAGTCAGGGACCGTAATTGTTTTGAAGTCAATTGCATCAGTTTCTTCTTCGCTCGTTAAACTTGAAGAAATAAAGTCACGCAGTGAATCAAGCCGCCACTTACTGCGATCACCCTGTGTAAACATGTCTACTTGGCTATTAATGGTGCGACGAATCATTGGGATTAAAACATCCTTAAGTGACTTCTCTTCACCAATAACCTGCATCCGTTCACCATAAATAATCTCACGCTGAATACGCATAACATCATCGTACTGCAATGTTTGCTTACGGGTATCATAGTTATTACCCTCAACTCGTTTTTGAGCAGACTCAACTTGTCTAGTAATCAAGCGACTCTCAATTACCTTGTCATCATCATTGTCAGACAAACGGTCAAGGAAGTCTTTGACTCTGTCACCGCCAAAGCGTTTCATCAAATCATCTTCAAGCGAGAGATAGAAACGGGTAACACCAGGATCACCTTGACGACCTGAACGTCCACGGAGCTGATTATCAATTCTACGTGATTCATGACGTTCAGTACCTATGACAGATAGTCCGCCTAATTCTTTCACACCTGGCCCTAATTTAATGTCAGTACCACGTCCAGCCATGTTGGTTGCAATAGTGACTGCACCGCGTTGACCAGCATTCATGATAATCTGCGCTTCTTTAGCATGGTTTTTAGCATTCAAAACGGCATGGGGGATTCCTTCTTTGTCGAGTAATTTACTCAATCTTTCAGAGCTTTCAACCGCAACGGTACCAACTAAAACCGGTTGGCCCTTCGAGTGCCGTTCTTTAATTTCATTAACAACTGCCGCAAACTTAGATGACAAAGTAGGATACAGAATATCCGGATTATCTTTCCTTATCAAAGGACGGTTAGTCGGGATAGTAATTACCTGCATGTTGTAAATTTCACGGAATTCTTCTTCTTCAGTTTTAGCAGTACCTGTCATACCGGCAAGCTTTTTATACATTCTGAAAAAGTTCTGGTAAGTAATCGTCGCCTGCGTCTTAGATTCTTCCTGAATCTTAACACCTTCTTTAGCTTCAATAGCCTGGTGCAGGCCGTCAGAATAGCGCCGTCCCTGCATAACACGACCAGTAAAGGAGTCAACAATTAAGACTTCACCGTTTTGCACAACATAATCAATGTCTTTAAGCATAATGTAATTTGCTCTTAAAGCTTGATCAAGGTGGTGTACTAATTTCTGATTTTCAACGTCATACAAGTTTTTAAGACCAAAGTGATCACAAGCTTTTTGGATACCAGTTCTAGTTAAAGAAATAGTCTTAGTAGGCCAGTCAATTTTGTAATCGCCATAATCCTTGTCATCATCTGCATCATCATCACTTTTGTCTTCTTTAAGAGTTTTAACAAAGCGATCAGCTCGAATATAGTCACCATTAGCCTGCTCAGCCTCGCCAGAAATAATTAATGGCGTTCTCGCTTCATCGATTAAAATTGAGTCAACCTCATCGATAATAGCATAGTTAAGTTCACGTTGAACCATTTGCTCCTTGTAAACGACCATATTATCACGCAGATAATCAAAGCCCAGTTCTGAGTTAGTGGAATAAGTTACATCACAATTATATGCTTCACGCTTTTCATCAGGAGACATAGCATTCAAGTTAAGACCAACAGTTAAGCCTAACCATTTGTATAACTGACCCATTTCTTCGGCATCACGACTGGACAAGTATTCGTTAACGGTGACAACGTGAACGCCTTTTCCTGTTAATGCATTCAGATACACAGGCATAGTCGCAGTTAAGGTCTTACCTTCACCAGTCATCATTTCGGCAATGTTACCATAGTGTAGCGCAATACCACCTAATACTTGAACATGAAATGGATATAAACCTAAAACTCTTTTGGCTCCTTCACGAGAAACTGCAAAAGCTTCTGGCAAGAGCGAATCTAAGCTTTCACCATTTTTCAATCTATCACGAAATTCAGGTGTTTTTGCCTGTAATTCTTCGTCAGAAAGCCGACTGTATTCGTCTGCATGACTTTCAACTTTATCTGCAATTTTTTCAAATTTTTTCAGTTCTCTTTTATCGTTATTGTATAGTTTCTTTAAAATGTTTACCATTTAATCGATCCTTATATGTAGTTAAAGTATAAAAACACATTATAATTTTACCATGATTAGCGCTAAATGAAAAATAAACAAAACAAAGACCTCACACTAAATGTGGGGCCCTTACTTGATAATATTATTGCTATTTGGTCTCAATCAAACCATAACGGCCGTCATTTCTGCGATAAACAACACTTGTACCGCCGGTTTCACCATCTTGGAAAACAAAGAAATCATGCTCAAGCATATTCATTTGCAGGATTGCTTCTTCAGGACTCATTGGTTTCAAGCCAATTTGCTTATTACGAACAATCGTAAATTCATTACTTTCTTTGTCTTTTGAATCTTCCTCAGCGCTTTCAACGAAGAAATCATTAATTCCTTTTTCACGACTCTTACGATTTACACGTGTCTTATATTTTCTAATTTGTCTTTCCAATTTTTCAGAAACAAAATCAATACTGCGATACATATCGTCAGTTGTTTCTTCAGCTCTCAATACTAAGTATGGCAGTGGTATGGTTACCTCAACTTTAGCCTTATGATCACGATACACCTTTAAATTAACATGAGCAATCATATCTTGATTTAAATCGAAATATTTTTCTAATTTTTTAAGGCGCTTTTCTACGTAACTTCTTAAAGCATCCGTTACCTCGATATTTTCACCACGAACATTATACTTTAACATATGAGATTCTCCTTTCAACTGCTTGAGGCAGTCTTGTGTTATCTATATTATAGCAAAATTATAACAAAACATGAAAGCGCTGAACAATTTTGTTTTATCTACATAAGGTAAAGCTACTAATTTTCGCATTGGGAAAAATTTTTGCCAGCGCATCGCGAGCATGATAAAGCGTTCTGCCAGTAGTGTATATGTCATCCAGCAAGAGAACAGTGCATTTTTGAAAATTAATCGTAAAGTTTTTCTTAACAAAAAAACTTTGCTTACTTCTTAATCTTTCAGCACGATTTTTCTCACCCTGAGCTCCTAGTCCTGATTTTTTACCCAGCACATTTGTTAAAGGAACAAGACTACCATATAGTGCAGTGATTGTATCAAATTGTCTTTGAGCGATGTGCTCAGAAGAAGTCGGAACTGGGACATAAACATCAGCTTTATATTCAGATAGTTCTTTAGCACACAATTCTTGCAGTGCAGCATATAAAACATAGTCACCATAACGTTTATAGTTAACCATTAAATCATGGAATGCTCTGTTATATAAATAAACAGAGTGATTAATTATTAACTTTTCGCCATATATTTTTTGCCAATTCACACAATCAGAGCAAATCTTATTTTGATTTAAATTTCCCGAGCATATTGGGCAATGCTTTTCAGGTATATGAATGAACTTTTTTAAACAGTGGTCACAAATACTTTTGCAATTTTTTTGGGGCAAAGAAAACAAATGTAAAAATGACATTTTCGAAATAAAATACTGTCCACATAATAGGCATTTTTTCATTTATTCATCTCACGAATTTGCTTCATAGCATTACGCAGACTTGAAGTATATTTTTGGTAGCAAAATAATATTAGACCCGTTGGATCAGTTTTAGCCCGACCAACTCTCCCCGCAATTTGGACCAAACTAGAAGTATTATAAATTTTATCATCAGCCTGGACCACAATTACCCAAACATGATTAAAGGTTACTCCACGTTCCAAAATAGTAGTGGTAACAAGCAATTGTATTTGTCCGCGCCTGAATTTATCAACTTTTTTAATTCTTTGTACATCATTAGCATGTACACCCTCTATTGTTACTTGCTTGAATTCAGGTTCATTTTTAAGCGCACTAACATATGGTTTAATCAAATCAATTTTGGGCAAAAACAAGAGTAGTGGATGCTTAGCCTTAATTACTTTGCTAATTTCTTGCATAAGTTTTGGATTAATCCGTTTACCTTCTAAAAATGGACGTAAAAACAGTTTTTCTTTTGGTACAGGCAAAAGATGGCCATGAAAACGTCTGTTTAACTTTAATTGCTGAATTTTGCCTATTTTAACAAGTTTTAACAGTTTTTTTGTTGGTGTTGCTGTCAAATAGACCATCCGGCCATTATTTTTAAGCGCATTATTCGCTGCAAAATTAAGCCCAGGATTTTGCACATATGGAAAAGAATCAGCCTCATCAATGATCAATAAGTCAAAAGCATGGAAAAATTTTAATAATTGATGGGTGGTACAGATGCTTAATTGCTCTAAGCCTGGCTCTCGGTATTCATGTCCATGATATTTACCAATTCTGATTTTAGTGAATGCCATCTGCAAGCGGGAAAATAATTCATTAACTACATCTATTCTCGGTGCAGCTATGCAGCACCGCTTTCTTTCCGCTAAACAGTGAGCAATCAAAGGAAACATCATTTCAGTTTTACCAGCACCGGTTACTGCATGAACTAAAGTATTTTGCTTATTTATGTAATTCTGAACCAAATCCTTAGCGATTTTTTCTTGTTGAGCTGTTAATTTACCATCCCAAGTTAAGCCACCGTTTCTTGTTTGAGGGAAGTTTACTTTCTCCCCACTACGAATAAGATAATCACCTTCAACTACTCTTCCTAAACCAATACATTCGCGACAATATCTTTTGCCGTTCGGCAATTTAGCCCAAACCTTAGCATTGCATCGTGAACACCGATCATTGATGATAGCCTTGATTTTTGTTATACCTTTCTTTGTGCTAAAATCCATTTGACTACTAAGCCATTGACGACCAGCAAGATGAGAAATATTTTCCATTTTGTCCTCCAATGATAAATACGCAAAAAGGGCTGATTGTTTTGAATGAAAATGAAAAAGAAAACTATTTAACCATTAAGGAAAATGGTGACCATGAATTAATAATTAAAAAAAGTCGCTTTATTGCCACTGTTATAAGAACTTTAACCGATAAAGAGGCTGAAAGTGCAATTAATGCTGTTACCAAAAAATACCGTGATGCTACCCATAACACTTTTGCTTACACTATTGGATTAAATGACGAGCATGTCAAAGCAAGCGATAATGGTGAACCATCCGGAACCGCAGGTGTCCCAGAGTTAAAGGCACTTCAATTAATGAATCTTAAAAACGTTACCGTGGTAGTAACGCGCTATTTTGGTGGGATAAAATTAGGCGCTGGCGGCTTAATCCGTGCTTATTCCAACAGTGTCACTAAGGCCGTTGAGGCTATAGGAGTAGTTAAGCGCGTACAGCAACAAGGCTTGAAATTTCAAGTTGATTATAAAAAATTTGACGAAACTCAGCATTACCTTAATCAAAAAAAGATTTTCATTGATAATATAGATTATGGAGCGCAAGTCACAATTTCCATTTTTATTGATGAAAACAAGTTAAAGCAACTCGAAAATGACTTAATCAATATTTTGGCGGGCAAGGTCAAATTTGAACTTCTTTCCCAAAGATATAATGAAGTTCCTGTCACTCAAAACAACTATCATGAGCAGTAAAAAAGACTCACATTTCAAATGTGAGTCAAGTCTAAAATTTATTCTTTTTTCTTCTTTTTTAGTTGCTCAGGTTTATCTTGTCCCAGATGCCAAACTTCCACCGTTGGATCTTTTTTACTGCGTGAATTAATTAATTTTTGGGTTAAATTCAGCAAGGGCTTATACTTTTCACCTAAAAGCCCGATAGACTCTACGAAAAATTCAAGGGCAACAGCCAGACCAGCAATTAAGACCCACATGCCCCACATTGGCGACAATAAAAACAAAAGGGAGATAAAAGAGAAAACAAGTGATATTGCGTAAATACTTAAAACCGTTTGTCTGTGTGTCAAACCCATTTTCATTAGTTGATGATGCAAATGATGCTTATCAGCCTGAGAAACGGGCCGATTATTAAGTTTTCGCCGAATCATAGCATAAAGCGTATCAGTAATCGGTACACCTAGAATAGTAACCGGCACAAGTAACGAAATGAAAGTTACGTTCTTCAAGCCTTTAAGAGAAAATACGGCAATCATAAAGCCGATATATAACGCACCTGTATCACCTAAAAATATTTTAGCCGGATGAAAGTTATATGGTAGAAAGCCCAGTAAACAAGCTGCTAGCATAAAACAACCGATCGGGATATAAAGCTGGCCGGTGTGCAAGAAGAAATAGCCGACAATTCCCATCGTTATGAGTGAAATCATAGAGACACCGTCAGCCAATCCATCAAGTCCATCAATTAAATCAACTGCATTAGTTAAAGCTAAGATCCAAAAAATGGTAATTGGCAGACTCCACCAACCCAAATTTATTTGTTTGTTTAAAAATGGTAGGTTGAGAACATTCATTTTAATACCGGCAAGAAAATAAATTACTAAAGCGCCGATAAAAATGCCTAGCATTTTTTGTCTTGGTTTCAGCTCCATAATATCATCGATTATACCAGTTAAGACGATTACACTAGAACCTAAAAGTATGCTAAATGCTTCATGGGTTGGAAACTGATCGCGCAGAAGAATAAAAGCTCCTATATTGAAGGTGACAAAAATACCCAATCCCCCTAGGGTTGGCATTGGTTTTTTATTTACTCTTCTTTTATTGGGAATGTCGACAGCACCTAATACAAAAGCTAATCGCCTAATAAAAGGTGTGATCGCAGCCTGTATAATCACTAAAAAGAATAATTCAACAATAATTTTAAACATAGTCGGCTACTTTCATTTAAAGTTGTCTTAATTATACAGGGTAGAGTAAAAATGCACAAATTAGGTTGATTAAGTATGAGCATCTTTAAAATAGGAATACTTATAACTTTATGAAACTTCACTAGAAATTGAAAGTCGTAATTAGGATATTCACTGAATAATAAAGATGTCAAAATTATCAAGAGCATACTTAAAAGAGCTAACTACTTCAACTTTGAAAGTAAAATTTGCTAAAGCGAATTAAAAAAAGGATTGAATTTGCATTCAATCCTTTTATTTATTTTGCAATTGATACAGCACGTTTTTCACGAATAACTGTTATTTTAATATTACCGGGGTAATCAAGTTCTTTTTCAATTTGATTGCGAATATCTCGTGCTAAAACAGTAATACGATCATCTGAAATTTTATCAGGTTCAACCATCACGCGGACTTCCCGCCCAGCCTGAATAGCATACGCCTGTTTGACTCCATCATACCTATTTGCTATTTGTTCAAGGTCGGTAAGTCTTCTAATATAATTTTCCAAACTTTCACTTCTGGCACCAGGTCTTGCAGAAGAAATGGTATCCGCTGCAACTACCAATTCAGCAATAAATGATAACTTAGGCACATCCCCATGGTGTGCTGCAATTGCATTAACAACCACATCCGGCTCATGATATTTCCTTGTAAGTTCTACACCAATTTCTACGTGTGAACCTTCAATGTCATGATCGACTGCTTTTCCAATATCGTGTAATAATCCCGCGCGAACGGCTAATTTTTCATTTAATCCAAGCTCCGCAGCCATTGTACCAGCTAATTTTGCAACTTCAATTGAATGACCCAAAACATTTTGACCATAAGAAGTCCGGTATTTGAGTCTACCCAATATTTTAACCAGTTCTGGATTCATTTTATGAATCCCCAGCTCCATTAGAGCGCTTTCTCCGGCTTCGTAAATGTCATCGTTTACTTCTTTACGGGCTTTATCAACAGTTTCCTCTATTCGAGCCGGATGAATCCGTCCATCTTTAATCAAACGTTCCATTGCTCTTTTCGCAATTTCACGCCTAATGGCATCAAAACCACTTAAAGTTACAACTTTTGGAGTATCATCAATTATAAGATCAACTCCAGTAAGTGCTTCAAAAGATCTGATATTACGTCCTTCACGACCAATAATCCGACCTTTCATTTCCTCATTAGGCAAATCAACCACAGATACTGTTGTTTCAGCTACTGTATCTGCCGAACTACTTTGAATTGCATCAATAATTATTTTGCGCGCATAATGGTCAGCCTTAGCTTTTACTTCTTGATTACTATTACTAATCAACTCTGCCCGTTCTTTGACTAACTCATCTGCCAATTGATCTAAAACAAGCTTTTTTGCCTGCTCTTTGTCTAAATGAGCCACTTCGTAAAGCTTCTGCGTAGTCTGTTCAACTAGTTCATCAGCTTTTTGTAATTTAGCAGCTAATTCTGTTTGCTTTTGCTCTAGCTGTTCATCTTTTTTGGTTAAATCATCCTCTTTTTCTTTTAGCAAAGAGTTCTTATGATCAAGAGTATCTTCTCGTTGGGTTAAGCGATTTTGATCGCGCGCAATTTTATCACGTTTGTCGTTTAATTCATCTTCAACTTTTTGTCGATAGTCTTGAATTTGTTCTTGAGCTTCAAGAATTTTTTCTTTTTTAGTGTTTTGCGCACTCTGTTTAATAGCATCAGCTGCTTGCTTTTGTGCATTGACTTCAGCTTTAGCAGCATCAACTCGTGCTTTTGCTTCGGTTAAAATATGGTCGGCATCGTTTTGAGCATTCTGAGCCTTTTTCTCCCAGATACTTTTACGAATAGAGTATCCTACAACAACGCCAACAATAATTGAAATTATAGCTATCGCGACGGGAATCAAAAATTTACTTATCATGATTTCTATCGCCTTTTTTATTTTTTAGATTATTCACACAATATTAATAATAAAGAACGATGGGACTTATGTCAAACGACATGAAAAAACCTTAACCCATTTTCACAGGTCAAGGTTTATTTCCTCGTAATTAGCTTTTGCTGTCTGCTTCTTTTTTAGCAGAAGCTTCCTTTTCTGTATCAGCAGCTTTTTGGGCTTTTTTAGCTTTGATTTTCTCAGGATCTTCTCTTTCAGCAACTGATTTTTCATCAATACCGAAAGCTTGACGAACCTGCTTTTGGACATCGTCATAGACATCAGGGTGATCTTCAAGATACTTCTTAGCATTTTCTCGGCCCTGTCCAATTCGTTCATCGTGATATGAATACCACGAGCCAGCCTTGGCTATAATGTCCTTGTCGGCCGCCATATCCAACAGTTCTCCACTCTGTGAGATGCCCTTACCATACATCATGTCAACTTCAGCAACTTTAAAAGGCGGTGCAACTTTGTTTTTAACTACCTTGATTTTTACACGGTTACCAGTAATTTCTCCACCGGTTTGCTTGATCTTTTCCGCTCTTCTGATTTCCAAGCGAATAGTGGCGTAAAACTTCAGTGCCCGACCACCGGGAGTAGTTTCAGGATTACCAAACATAATTCCAACTTTTTCACGAATTTGATTGATAAAAATTGCAATAGTTTTGGTCTTATTAATATTACCCGAAAGCTTACGCAGAGCTTGACTCATTAAACGAGCTTGCAGACCAACATGACTGTCACCCATTTCTCCGTCAATTTCAGCTTGAGGCACAAGTGCTGCAACAGAGTCAACAACTAAAATATCAATCGCACCACTTGTAATCAACGTATCAGCAATTTGTAAACCTTCTTCACCAGTATTTGGCTGAGACAAAATAAGTGAATCAACATCAACACCCAACGCCTCCGCATAAGCCGGATCCATAGCATTTTCGGCATCGATATAAGCTGCTGTGCCACCTCTTTTTTGCACTTCGGCTACTGCATGTAATGCAACGGTTGTTTTACCAGAAGATTCTGGTCCGTAAATTTCTACAATTCTACCCCGGGGATAGCCGCCAACTCCCAGGGCCGCATCAAGAGCAAGCGAACCTGAGGGAACGGTCGAAATTTTGGTGTCAGCTTTATCGCCCATACGCATAACAGCGCCTTTACCAAAATTCTTTTCAATTTTCTTAAGCGCATTTTCCAGTGCAGCTTGTTTTTCATCCTTGGCCAAGACTCTTGTCCTCCTCTATCATAATTTCTTTAATTTAGTACGTAATAATTATACTTTGCTTTAGTGTATATTTGCAAGAAAAAAGGCGAACAAATGTTTATTATTTTTATTCACATTATTAAGTACGAAAAAGCTGCAAAAAACTTTAATTTATTTTTTAAGGCCTTTGGGTTCCAAAACTTTTTGCAGGAAATTTAAAATCACATCTGCCAAGATTGCCATTAATGCTGTAGGAAGGGCGCCAGCTAGTATAATGGCACTGCCATTAGTAGCATTGGTGCCGCGAATAATTATGTCTCCTAAGCCACCTGCTCCAACGAACGAACCAATTGAAGTGATACCAATTGCTATTACTAAAGCATTTTTTAAGCCGGCTATAATAACAGACATTGAGAGGGGTAATCTCACCATATAAAGTAGTTGCAGTTTTGTCATTCCCATTCCTTTTCCTGAATCAATGACATTCTTATTAACACTTTTCATACCAGTATATGTGTTTTTAATAATTGGCAAAAGTGAATAAAGCGTAACGGTGACAATAACGGTCATAACGCCTAGGCCCAAACCAATCATTACAATAGACAACAGGGCAAGCGAAGGAATCGTTTGAATAAAATTTGCAATTTCTACAACAAAATCTCCTAAATGTCCATTGCGCGAAATAAAAATTCCAACCGGTATACCAATAATAGCTGCAAATAAAACGCCATAGATTGAAATCAAAAAAGTACGGTTAAATTGTGCTAATACATAACTACCATTATGGACATAATAATAAATAAATTGCTGCCATAAAGATAAATGAGACATTATTTCTCCCCCCTAAAGTAATTATGTTTTTCTAAAAATTGCTGTGCAACCGTAGCTGGTTCAAGTAGCTTGTCATCTACTTGGAAGTTCATTTTACGTATATCATGAACACTCACATTACCCACTAATCTTTCCAAAATTGCTTTTAATTCAGGATGCTCTCTTAACAAATAGTTATTGATTAGCATTCCACAATTATATGGTGGAAAGAAATGCTTATCATCTTTTAACAGGTGCAAATTGTAACTATCAATCCTGCCATCAGTAGAATAGCCTAGAATAACATCCATCTTACCGCTTTTCAGGGCTGAATATACTAAGCCGATATTCATAGGGTGTGCTTTAGAAAAGGTTAATCCATAAGCTGTTTGAAAAGCAGGATAACCGACTCCTGGAGCATTTACCCATTCGGAAGCTACACCGAAAGAAAATTTATCTTTAACTTTCTTTAAATCAGAAATCTTATACAGATGGTACTTCTTTTGATCTTTTGCTCTCACCATAAAAGCATAATTATTAGCAAAACCATATGTATGCAAATAAGTTTGGTCCCATCTCTTTTTTACTTCACGCCTAACCGTATTATTTGCCTTTTTGGAATTCTTAATAGCCGGCAATAGAAGATTTGCAGTTAGTTCACCACCATCATAAGCAGCAGCTTGAATATCGGCATCATGTCGAATTAGAGCTTGATGCTGCATAGGAGCAGAACCTAAATTATTAACGATCGAAGTTTTATATGAAGTTTCATGTTCAATCAATTGGGCAACAATATTGGCCATAATTTGTGATTCAGTAGTTGTTAATGCCGTAATTCTAATATTTTCCTGACTGCCCTGACTATCAGAAAGTCCAGGCAAGCCACAAGCACTAGTAGTTAACATAATAAACAAGGCTGTTATCATCAGTAATATTTTTTTAAAATACTTTTTCATGATGAATACCTCCTTATATTCCTTTTGGTGTTAATTTACGTTCTAGCTTACCCAATAAATAATCAGTTAGAAGTGCCAATATGATGACAGGAATGGTACCACCAAAAATTAGATCAGTTTGATATAGACTAAGGCCATTAAAGATGAAGTCGCCAAGACCTCCAGCACCTATATAAGAAGCCAAAGTAGCCCACGCAATAACATAAATAGCAGAAAGTCTTATTCCCGCCATGATCACAGGCATTGCTAAAGGAATATCAACTTTCAAGATTAATTGCATATTCGTCATACCTAAGCCGCGAGCTGAATCAATAGTGTCTGGGTTTACCCCCATTAGGCCCACATATGTATTACGCAAAATAGGCATTAAACTATAAAGAAAAAGTGCAATAATTGCGGGCAATTTACCAATACCGAAGAAAGGAATCATGATCGCGAGCAATGCCAAAGCTGGTATGGTTTGTAGCATACTGGCAATAGCAATCACGACTTTTGCCACTCGCGGAAATTTCATTAATATGATACTTAATGGAACTGCCACAATTATTCCTAAGCCTAGTGAAATAGCTGAAATATATATTTGTTGCCATGTTTTTACTAATAATTCTGAGCCATGTTGTGCAAAAAAGGCTGACATTTTAGTTCGCCTCTTTTTCCGTATTATTTTGCGTGTGGCCTTTATCGCCCCATATTTTTTGGTAAACGACATTAACCAAACTTGCACGAGTAACTATACCGACTAATTTATTATCACCATCAATAACCGGAATATAACTTTTGTTGCGGCTCATGATGCGACTAAAATTGTCCCGCAAATATTCATCTGGACCAACTGTGCTTAATTTAGTAATTAAAATATCACTAACGCTGCTTGCGTTAGAATAATTGCGCTGCAAATCATCAATCGAAATATAACCTTTAAGGTGGTCACTATTATCAACCACTAAAAGCGTATCGACACGGTGTTCCTTCATCATGGTTAAGGCATCAGGCAAAGAGGCACCCAAGTCAATCTTAATTGGATTAGTCATCACGTTTTTAACTTTTACGGTTTCATATTTTGCTTCAGACAAGCGCTCTTCACCGATCAAACTTTTAACATAGTCATTAGCAGGATGATGTAAAATCTCTTCAGGCGTTCCTACTTGAATCAACTGCCCATCATGCAAAACAACTACTTTAGTAGCTAACTTTAACGCTTCATCCATATCATGAGTGACAAAAACAATTGTTTTGCCTAATCGCACTTGTAAGTTTTGTACCAAATTCTGTAAACTTTCACGAGTTATCGGATCTAACGCACCAAATGGCTCATCCATTAATATTAGATTTTGGTTTGCTGCCAGTGCACGTACAACTCCAATTCTTTGTTGTTGACCGCCAGATAGCTCAGTTGGATACCTGTCTAAATATGATTCCGGCAATTCAGCCATTTGAATCAACTTTTGCGCTTCACCAGCTAATTTTTCTTTAGGCCATTTTAATAACTTGGGTACTAAAATGATATTATCCCTAATGGTCATATGAGGCATCAAACCATTATTTTGAATAACATATCCAATATGACGTCTTAAGTTGACGGGATTAAAACTTTTAACGTTTTTACCGTTAACCAGCACTTCGCCTTTAGTTACGCTGTTCATGCGATTAATCATTCGCATCAAAGTAGTCTTTCCTGAACCGGAGGTGCCAATTAGGCAGCAAAAATCACCTTTATCTATTTCAAAACTGATATGGTTAACAGCCGGATTTTTCATTTTAGGATATATCTTGGATACATCTTTGAACTCAACCATTGGTATTTTTTCTCCCATAAATTTTCCTCCCTTTCAATATTTCCTTAATTTAATCCTAACAAGTAAATGAAGCATAATCAACAATTGCCCATTTTATGCCTTTTTTTATATTAAAAAGAAGCACAAAAAAGCACCGCCTTACAGTGCTTTTTAATAAAACTAAATTTTTCTTTAATTTACATTGAACCTTCAAAAACATCCCATGAACTGTGGAAATAATCCCAGCCAGAATAGATAGTAAAAATCAGTGCAATATAAAGTAAGATGGTGCCTATATGATAAAAGTCACCAATTAACAAAAAGATAATTGAAAGCATTTGACATGTCGTTTTGATTTTACCAGGCATAGCAGCAGCCATAACTTGCCCTTTATTCTCAGCCAAAATCAAACGCAATCCAGTTACAGCCAATTCACGACAAACAATTATTGCTACAACCCATGCTGGAGCAAGTTTTAAAGAAATTAACATTATAAATGCAGTCATAGTAAGCATTTTGTCAGCCAAAGGGTCCGCAAACTTTCCAAAATTTGTAACCAAGTTGCGTGATCTGGCAATATGACCATCAAACCAATCAGTTGCAGAAGCAACTGCAAATACAATCGCAGCTATTACCAATCTCCAATAAACAGTAGTACCAGCAACTTTAAAATTGGCATCACCACCAAAAATGACAATTAGCATGAAAACCGGAATCAATAATATTCTAAAAACCGTTAACTTATTAGGCAAATTCATTCTTAACTTTTCCTCCAAAAATAGTTACTATTTTTTATCATCATTTCCACTAGAGGAATTACCTCCAGAATGGCCAGAATCATTACTATGCTCAGTGCTATTTGATTGATTGTTATCATGATTCGATTGACCATTATTCTGGGAACTTTGTTTATTTTGAGTATTTTGTTGACCATTATTTGTATTCGAACTTGCACCATTATTACCATTAGAATTATTAGTTTGGCTGTGCTCTTGATTTTGCTGGTTCGAATTACTATGTCCTGAATTATTATTCGTAGTTCCGGAATTATTTTGACTTTGATGTTGTTGGTTGCTTTGACTATTTTGATTATTTCGATGTTTGCCAATATAAAAGGTTAAAGAAAGACTCGAATTTTGAGCTGTATATGGTACTTTTCTGCCGCCAATTGTAACTGATGTTCCCAGAGCGTTGCTAAATGTAACGACAACAGATTGAGCTGTTTCTGGAATTCTTAAAGTGTGTTTTTGACCAGCTGTTAAAGTCTGACCACTTTGGTTTACGCCATTCATTGCAATAGAAACTGTAGTTGCTTGATCACCAGCTCTAACAACTAAATTGCGATTATTTTTAAGGCCGGTAATCTGAAACTGATTCGCAGCCAGTTCCTTAATTTTAACGCTCTTCTTTTTAATTTTCTTAACTTTGCGGTGTCGTTTACCACTATCCGAAGAAACAGAAACATCGTTAGCTTCATTGTTATTTTCATTGCGACTAGAAGAAAAATGAGCAAACACAACGTAGCATACCAAAAGCACTACAACTATCCCCAAACCGACAATGATTCGTGGAAGGTAATCCTGCCAAATCTTTTTCTTATTACTGGTGGTCTTGCGTACTTCCTCACTTTTATTGTCAATCGAATCTTCGACAAATTCTTCGGGTTCAGCTTTAGGTATGTCTTCGTGGTATTCACTTAGCAGCTTTTTACCATCTAAACCAACTATCTGTGCATATTGTCTAATGAAGGCTCTGACGTAAAAATCACCAGGAAGTTTATCAAAATCATTTTGCTCGATTGCAGTCAGATATCTACCTTGAATTTTGGTTGTTTTTTCAATGTCTTCAATTGAAAGTCCTTTAGCCTCTCTGGCACTGCGTAATTTGTCTCCGATATCTGCCATAGTTACCTCTTCAAATTCTAAATTTACTCTTTGAGTATAACATATACTACATATAATTATTACATTTAAATAAGCCAGCCGCCACTAACATAAATAGTCTGACCAGTTAGATACCCTGACTGAACGTCAAGTAAAGTTTTAACCCAATAAGAAATGTCCTTACCTTCTGCTAAACGACCAACAGGTATTTCACCCTTAACTTCTTCCATCGTTTCAGGGCCAAGCACAGCATTCATTGCAGTATTAACAGCACCTGGTGCAACAACATTAACCGTCAGGTTAGCTGAAGCAACTTCGCGGGCATAAGCTTGAGCAAACCCTTCAAGACCCGATTTGGAAGAACTGTATGCCGCTTCCATGGCACTACCTGCCCCACCGTAAACTGATCCTAAATAAACAATACGACTATAATCATTTTTTATCAAATGAGGTTCGAATAGTCCTGTCAATTTAATTGGGGTAATCAAGTTTATGCGCATAATATCATCAATTTTGGCTGTATCTTGACTACTAACAAAATTATAATCGGTAATTCCCTGGGCAAATACTATAGCGTTAACTGGTAATAAATTATTAACAAATTCTTTTAAATCATTATTTTCAGCCAGAAAATCTAATTTGATGGGAATAAAATCCTGCTGAGGATATTTTTGACTCATCCCTTGAGCCAAAGAATAAGCTTTTTGCCAATTTTGACTGCAATGAATGTAAAGAGACCAACCAGCATTAGCCAACTCAAGACAAATAGTCTGACCAATGCCACCTGTAGCACCAAATACAAGAGCTCGCTGCAATTAAAACATTCCTTTTATTGTATTTTTACTTTTAATATTGAAAATGATCTTAATAACTGAATTAATCTTCTCGAGAATAACTCAGTTATGCATTCACATTCAATTTTATTTTACCATTATTTTTTCACAAATTTGAACTAATAAAACGACATGATAAACTTTCTTAAAAAATTAGCTCTGATCTTCCTCTTTTTTAGGCGGTAATAAAACTTGGCGAGGCTTTGAACCTTCAGATGGGCCAACAATACCTTTTTCTTCCATTTCATCAACTATCCTAGCGGCACGATTATAGCCAATACGAAATCTTCTTTGCAAGAGTGACACACTGGCCGTTTGTTGTTGCCTTACTAAGTCCACTGCTTGATCATAGAATTCGTCTTTTGGCTCATCATCTTTATTTTCAGAATTTTCTTGGCCTTTTTGTGGAATCATACCTTTATCATATTCGGGTTTCTGCTGTTTCTTTACCCATGAGATAATATTTTCAACCTCATGTGAAGAAACATAGGCTCCCTGAATACGTTCAGGCTTTGAAGCACCAACTGGCATATATAGCATATCACCGCGACCGAGTAATTTTTCGGCCCCAGTCTGATCTAAAATAGTCCGTGAATCAATGCCACTCGAAACAGCAAAAGAAATCCGTGAAGGAACATTTGCTTTAATTAAACCGGTAATGACATCAACACTCGGTCTTTGTGTGGCCAAAATCATGTGAATACCAGCCGCTCGCGCCATCTGGCCTAAACGGACAATTGCTCCTTCAACGTCACGTCCGCCAACCATCATTAGATCACTAAGTTCATCAACTACTACTAAGATATATGGTAATGGCTTCATTGCCGGTTTTGATTTATCTTGATTATTCAGGCGCACCTTTTCGTTAAATTCACTCATGTTACGAGCTCCACTTGCAGCAAACAACTTATAGCGGCGTTCCATTTCTTTAACAGCTTTACTCAAAGCATTTGCAGCCAATTTTGCATCAGTAACTACCGGTATCAACAAATGAGGTACTCCATTATAAACAGAAAGCTCCACCATCTTTGGGTCTATCAAGATTAACTTTAACTGATCCGGCAATGCTTTCATTAAAATACTGGTTAAAATCGTATTAATGGCTACAGATTTACCAGAACCGGTTGATCCAGCAATCAAAAGATGAGGCATTTTAGTCAAATTAGCCGAAATAGTTTGTCCACTGACATCCTTACCCAAAGGAACCTGCATAGGATCCTTTTTGGCCCTGGTATCCTGATTTTGCATTACATCTTTAAAAGCAACAATTGAGGTGTTTTTGTTAGGTACTTCTATTCCAATATATGGTTTACCAGGTATTGGTGCTTCTATTCTAATATCCTTTGCAGCCAACGCAAGAGCTAAATCGTCAGCGAGATTAACAATACGACTGACTTTGACACCAACAGCCGGTTGAACCTCATAGCGCGTAATAGTTGGACCCAATATTGCCTTTTTAATAATAACGTTAACGCCAAAACTCTTGAAGGTAGATTGTAAAGTCTGAGTATTTTTGCGAATGAGAGCTTTATCAGTACTTTGGTCAATATTTTTTATATTATCAAGTAATGTTAACGGCGGTTTTTGGTAATCCGGACTAACTTTTTGATCTTGTTTTAAATCACCGTGGTCTATTGCTCCTAATTCTTCCTTAATCTTTTTATCTTCTTCAACAAAAGAATGTGATTTAGGTAATGATGAAACAGAAGAATTACTTTGCTGTGCCTTGTCGCTATTATTTTGACTCGCAACTTGAATTTGCGGCTCAACAGGAGCGTGTTCCGGAATATCACCATATTCTGATTTTTCAGATGGAAAATTAGTTACTTCGTTTTGATCGATGTTACTTTCAGAAGAGTTATCATCCACAGTAAAATCATCCACGTCCGGAAAAACTGGAGCTTTTGTACCCACTGAATTGTGATCTTCCTGGTCACGCAACTCGTTTTTTTTCTGCTCACGTTTCTCTTTGAAAGAGCCATATTTATCTTTTATTTTGCTACCAGCTGCTTTGTTTTTATTAATAAAAAGCTGACTAACAGACTGAAATTTTTTGATAATTGTTGAAAATTTAACATCAAAAAACATCAAAATACCACTCGGTATCAATAAAATTGCAATTATACGCAGTCCTATATGACCAAGTAAGGGATAAAAAATCTGATAACATAAGGCGCCTATGACTCCACCACCGATATTTTTAGTAACAGCCATGCGACCGAACTCAGCTGAAATTTCATGCCAAAAGACATTCATAAACGCATTATTAACGAATTCACGTTCAAAATAAATACTGCTTTGAATTAATAAAATTCCTAAAATAGCAAAAAATAGTCCACAACTGCGTTTGAAGTTAAAGTGCATCGGCTTATTATAAATCAACATAACCAAGCCGAAAACAATGCAAATACCAGCTGCAAGCAAATAGGAATCTCCAAAGACCAAGCGAAAAGCATTTGCTACTTGTTTACCCAAGATCCCAAATTTGGCAAATGCTAAAGCAGAGATAACAATTTGTAAAAGTCCGACAATTGCCCATTTAATTCCAGTACTGTGATTTTTCTTTCGAGCCTTTGTGGTTTTTCTCCTTTTCTTTTTTGGCATGATATTACCTAATCAATAGCTAAAAATTAGCTTGGAAGTTCAAGTTGACTGGTTTATCCAACGTAATTTGAGTAACTTGATAAGTTAACGTTTCAATATACTCAACTAAAGGTCTACTAAGCAATTTGTAATCACTCTTACTAAGATCACTACCATCACCAAAGTAATTTTTGATTTGAACAATTTGGCTGATCATCCCGCTTACTGAGAATTCCCCTGGAGCAGGTGCCACGTCAAAAATGATGGTAATGTCAAAATAATTACCATCTACTCCTGCATCTGTTGAGCCATCATCATTTTGTTTTTCAACTTTTTTAAGGCCAAAATTAACTTGATCTTTAGTTTCAGGTTCTTCATTAATATCGTAGTGAAAATTTTTTACTAACACTGGTGTTTCTTTTTCAAAGTCCATTTTAATTTCCTCCCAAATTTCTTTCATAGCGCTCAGGACGATTGTAGTTATCTTTTAACTTGTCATTTTCATAATGATGAGAAGTTTCCAGTTTAGGAAAACCTTGTTGACGTAATGCTTCAAGCAAAACTATTGCCACTGAATTAGCTAAATTGTAACAACGAATATTATTTGACATAGGTATGCGCAAATTACGTTCGTAATATTCTCGCATAAAAGTTTCAGGTAAGCCAGTAGTTTCCTTACCAAATATGAAGTAGTAATTTTTGGAAGAATCCGTGTAATCTACTTCAGCATAATTTTCAGAAGAAAATTTAGAAATAAGATAAAGCTCATCCTGTGGTCCTAACTGCTTCAAAAAGGCATTAAGATCATCATGAAGTCGCACATCAACTTTATCCCAATAATCAAGCCCGGCTCGTTTCATTTTTTTATTATCAATTTGAAATCCTAAGGGCTCAATTAAGTCAAGAACTGTATTAGTACCAGCACATGTCCGAGCAATATTACCCGTGTTTGCCGGCATTAATGGTTCATATAACACTACATGATTTGTCAATCTTTTTTCTCCTTCAACATAAAACTTCTGAACAAACTAACCTTATTCCTTATTTTTTAAATCAGCTTTTTCTACATCTTGCGCAGCAATTTGAGTAGTTTCTTCGTCCTCATCTTCTCTAAAAACTTGAGAAACATTACGATAATAATTATAAACACGTAAAATGATGATTTTTAAGATTGCATAGATAGGAATACCAAAAATGACACCCCAAAGTCCCCAAACAGCACTAGAACCAATTAACAATAAAATTGTAGTTACCGGATGCATTTCCATCTTATTACCCATTACGAGGGGACTGATAATTCTTGATTCAATTGTCTGTTCAATTGCAAAAACAATCAAAACTTTAATGACCATGGGAACTGAAAGCATGATCGCAATTACAATTGCAGGGATAAAGGAAATAAATGTACCAAAATATGGGATCAGGTTAAGTAAACCACTTAAAACAGCAAGTGCAATGCCATATGGCAAGCCTACTATACTATAGCCAATGGCAAACATAATTCCTACCCAAAAGGCAACTGTGATCTGTCCCCTGATATACGAAGCTAAAGCGGTGTTAATATCATAGAGCAGTTCACCAAAACTTTTTTGCCAGCGCTTAGGTGCAAATTGGGTTAGATAGGGCCGCAAATTATGGGCATCTTTTAACATAAAGAAGAGAATAAAAGGTGCTGTAAGTAAAGTCATAACAATTATAGTTACTACACTGATTGCTGAGGAAATATTGCTCAAAGCAGTGTTTATGGCTTCATGACCAGATTTGAAAAGCATATCCTGCGCGCGATTAATAGCATCATTAATATTGCCTTTTACACTATGAAACTGTGGTTTGCTCAGTGCCTCTTGTACAGCATTACTTGCATCCTTCCAAATATGCGGCCAATGTGCAATTAACGAATTAATTTGACTTTGAACAATTGGCAATAAAGTATTCACAATCCACACCAGCAAAATTGCCACAAGCAGAAATAGTCCCAAGATCGTAACCAGTCTTGGCACTTTAAATTTCCGCTCCAAAATATCTACCAGCGGGTTCATGATGTAAAATTGAATCAAAGCAAGCATTAGTGGTGGCAAGATTGCACTCACGAATACTTTAGCAGGGTTTAAGACAAATGAAATTTTGTTGAACAACCAGATTACAAGGAAGAACAACAAAATGTTTAGTAATGCAATACTAAACCGGTTATTTAAAAACCATTTTTGAAATATGGTTCTTTTTTTATGTTTTTTTTCAACTTCCATCAAATCATCCTAATCAAATATGTTCGTAAATTATATCATCGCCAACGTTAAATTCAGGCAAAGTTTGCTTGTCACCTAATGTAAGATACACAGCATTTGCCAAGGGATTTTTAGACTTTTTCTGATTAAAGAAAAGTGTGGCGTGTCCCAATGCCTTCATATCACTGACAACCATTGCGCCAACATAATCAGCTACATAAGTTTGACCATCAATTGTAATTGTGTCCCCTTTTTTCAAAATAAAACCAGTCAGTGGCGATTCAGGGTCAAATTTTTGAATAATTGAAACATCTACCAGTTCAGCTGTAACATTTTCACCAAATAAAATCACCATATTGCTCTTAGGCTCTATAGCTTGTTTACCAATTTTTGTAATAGTTGCTGTCCACTTCATAATTTGTTCTCCTTAAGCTTTAATTTTAGCATAACAAAAACCGCTTAACTAATATATAAGCGGTTTTATTTGTTAGTTCTTTATTTCTGATGGTAAAGAAGCCATTTTTTAATTTCATCAATTATAACTAATGGGATAGGCAAGCAGAACAGGAATAACCAGTCAACAGGCAATAATCTCGTTGTATTGAATAATTGTTGCAATCCTGGAGTTACAGTTAAAGCTAAAAATAGCAGTATTTCAAAGATAATGCCATACCAGATATTGCGATTACTAAAAATGCCTTTTTTGAATAAAGAAACTTTGTTTGTTCTACAATTCAACACATTTGCAATCTGAGTAAAAATAATTGCTCCTAAGACCATTGTGGTTGCACGCATGTAGACTGGACCGTTAGCTGCCAAAGGTACATGAGGCCAACCATTTTGGAAATTAACGAAGAAGTATGCGCCAATTGAAATAGCACTGGAAATGAGACCATACCACAAAAATGCTTTGATTATTACGCTTCTATTAAGCAAGTGCTCATTGCGTTTACGTGGTGCCTGTTTCATGACATCTGGATCAACTGCTTCTCCACCAAGTCCTAAAGCTGGCAACATGTCTGTTCCCAAATCGACTGTCAAGATCTGCATTACCGTCATTGGTAAAGGAATCATACCTCCTGAAAACAGGAATAAAATTGAAGGAAAGGCTTCCGGCACATTTGAAGTTAGGATATAAGTCAAGAACTTACGAATATTGCTATATACTGCCCGTCCTTCTTCAATTGCGGCTACAATTGAAGCAAAATTATCATCAGTCAATATAATATTAGCAGCGTCCTTTGCCACGTCTGTGCCAGTGAGACCCATTGCAATACCGATATCAGCTTGTTTCAGTGCAGGGGCATCATTAACTCCATCACCGGTAGAGGCGACAATTTCACCGTTTTCCTGCAAGGTCTTAACAACCTTGTATTTTTGTTCAGGAGCGACCCTGGCAAAAATCACTTCTCCTTTTAGTGCTTCTCGCAAATCTGCATCACTCATATCTTCGAGCTCGTCACCAGATATGACCCGCGCCTTGTCTGAAGTCAAACCAATTTGTATAGCCACTGACTTAGCCGTTAGCTTGGAGTCGCCAGTAACCATAATAATCTTAATCTTGGCTTGATGACACCGTTTAACAGCATTATAAATTTCTGGACGAGGAGGATCACTCATCGTAGTCAAACCAACGAATACCAAGTGTTGTTCAGCCGTTTCGATAGTTAACTTAGCAACGTCAGTATTCTCTTTTTCAACAATGCGGTAAGCCATCGCCATACTGCGGAAACCCTTGGCAGCATAATCAGCATTGTATTTTTCAGCACGCTTTTTATCCTCTTCAGTCATAGAGCGAACCTTACCGTCAACTTGAATCTGGTCACATTGCTTAATTATGTCACTGAAAGATCCTTTAGTAAAAATAATATACTGACTGTCGTTCCAACGATGAATGGTTGACATGCGTTTACGGTTAGAGTCAAAAGGCAATTCACGTAAACGAGGATATTTAACCAGAACTTTCTGACGATCAAAGCCTGCTTTTTCAGCCATAATAATTAAACAAGCTTCAGTTGGAGTTCCCAAAATTTTGGGTTTACCCCCTTTAACTTTGCTGGGTTGAACCGCAGTATCATTATCTAAAGAAGCTATCTGTACCAGCTTATGCAAGTCGGGATTTTCTTCGTACCACAACTGCTTTTTATTCAGTTCAATCTGACCATTATTAACATAGCCGTTGCCCGTAACCGTATATTCATTTTGCGGTGTCCAAATGTAATGAATAGTCATTTGATTTTGAGTTAAAGTACCAGTTTTATCTGAACAAATAACTGTAGTTTCGCCTAAAGTTTCTACCGAATTCAGTTCCTTAACTAAGGCATGCTTTTTAGCCATGCGCTTAACTCCTTGAGCTAAGCTTAAAGTAACAGTTGGAAGCAATCCTTCAGGAATAAATGCAACAATCATACCTAACGCAAAGATAAAGGCCTTGCCAAAAGGATATTTGACAAAAAAGATTGCCGCAATTAAGAATAAAACACCAATTGAGACCGCAATTATTGATAATTGCTTTGTTAGTCGATCTAACTCTTGAGTCAATGGGCTATCAACCTTATTTTGCTTTTGCGTTAGCTGCGCAATTTTACCAAATTCAGTATCCATCCCAGTGGCAAAAGCGATAGCACGAGCAGTACCAGATCCAACTGTTGTTCCGGAATAAACTAAGTTTGCTTCCGCATAACTGCCTTCGCCTGGAGCATATTCTGTAGTTTTTGATTCTGGCACGGATTCACCATTTAACGCACTTTGATCAACCTGCATAGAACTGGCAGTAATCAGTCTGGCATCAGCCGGAATGGCATTACCGGCCTGAAGAATAAAAACATCTCCTGGAACCAGTTCTTTGGCATCAATCTGTGTTTTTTTACCATCACGGATTGCTTGAACATAGGTTGGCAACATATTATTCAAAGCATCTGTCGCTCTTTTAGCAGCTCTTTCCTGCCAAAAACTGAACAGTCCGTTAATGATATTGACCATCCAAATGGAAATTCCTAATTCAAGCGTCCCACTAAACATGGCTACGGCACCTGAGATCCACAATAAAATTGCCATCATACTAATGAAATTCTTAAAGAAAGTTTTCCACTCGGATTCTTCCTCAGATTTTTTAATTTCGTTACGACCATATTTTGCCAATCTTGCGGTTGCTTCAGCAGAAGTTAAGCCTGCCGAAGATGAGTGAAGATTAGTATAAACTTCAGAAATATCATTCTTAGCGTATAGCTCTCGAATTTTATTTTCTTCCATTTCCAACATACCTCTTGTTTAATTTTTTTGTTTTTATACTAATAAAGCCGGCACCATACTTTACCACTTTTTAAAACGATAAAGTCACTCAATATTTTTACAATTGCGTGTCATGCTATACTATTTATTGAGACAATTATAAATGAATTTGGAGGCTTTTCAAGCATGAAATTATTAATTGGCGGATACACCAAAAAAAAGTCAACGGGAATTTATGAGCTGCCGCTTACTCCGGCTGCTAATGGCGTAGAAATGCAAATGGGACCAGCAAAAGAAGTAATCCAAGTTGGTGGACCTACTTATTTTGTTCAAGATGGCAACCTCATTTTTACAATTAACAATGCTGGAGAAAAAGGTGGAATCAGTTCTTTCGAGTTAGTTAATGGCAAATATTCAGAAAAGGACTCTTATTTAACCCCAGGATCTTCACCAGCCTATATTGGAATTAACCGCGAAAAGAAATTATTATATACGGCAAATTACCATACAGCTGTGCTCAGTGTATTTTCATACGATGATGAGGGTAAACTGACCTTTTTAGATTCCGTAACTCATACGGCAGATACTCTTGGTCCCTGTCCAGAACAAGCAGATGGCCCTCACCCCCACTTTTTCGATCAAACACCACAAGGCAATTTAGTGAGTTGTGATCTAGGCAACGACTGTGTTGACTTTTACAGTTTCAAGAATAATAAGCTGAATCACCTGGCTAAATATCAAAACGAGCCAGGTTTTGGCACACGCCATATTGTATTTAGTCCTGACGGTAATTATTTTTATGTTGTCGGTGAGCTTTCAAGTAAAATTAACTTAGTTAAGTTCGATGAAGTCCACTGGAATTTTAAAAACATTGCTACCTATTCAACTATTCCTGATGATTTTTCTGACCACAACGGCGCAGCTGCCATAAAAATTAGCCATGATGGTAAATTTATTTACACTTCCAACCGTGGTCATGATACTATCACTGTTTTTGCAGTTAATGATGATCATACCCTGCAACTACGTCAGAGAATTTCAACTTTTGGTGAATTCCCTCGTGATTTTAACTGGGACAAAGATGAAAAATATGTGGTGGCAACCAACCAAAATTCAGATAATGCCACTTTATATACACGAGATGCCGAAAATGGTTGTTTGACCCCAGTTCAAAAAAATATTTTTGTTCCCGAAGGTACTCGCGTACTTTTTAGTGAATAAATTTTGCAAAATAAATAAAAGAGTTGTCTAACACAAGACAACTCTTTTATTTCTCTACAGACATCTTAAAGACTATGCCATAATTTTTGCATATCAGGTGCATCAGGTATTTCAATACTAATTTGCTGACCTTTAGTAAATGGATCAGGAAAGCCCAAATAAAAGCAATTGAGCGCCTGGCGTTTAAACTCATCATTAACGCCATATAGAGGATCGCCATACAAAGGATGGCCCAGATATTGCATATGTATGCGAATCTGGTGAGTTCTGCCGGTATATAGGCGCAATTCGACTAAACTGGCCCCACTTTTTTGAGCAATCACTTTATAAGCAGTTTTAGCATTCTTGCCAGTGAAATCAATGCTGCGCACAATTGAGGTTCCTTTTCTGCCAATAGGCTGATCTATCACTCCTGTCAAGTCTTCCGGGGCAAAATTGCCATGAACTATTGCATGATATTTTTTAATAAATTGAGATTTATTAATCTGACTAAAGCGAGCATGAGCGATAGCATTTTTCCCAACCAGAACTAGACCCGAAGTATCTCGATCGAGCCGCGTCACTATGTGCGGTTTTACGTCAACCTCTTCTTTACTGTTAAAATAACCTAAAACTTGGTTAACCAAAGCATTGTCATCATAACGAGATGGAATTGACAAAATGCCAGCTGGTTTATTCACTACCAAATAATTTTCAGTTTCCCGTACCACTGCCAGCGGCTTCTTTGAAGGTACCAACCACGGATTGACCTTCTCTTTCCCAGGAATAAAAATCACTTCATCACCTTCATGCAACAGGTAGTTGGTGAAGCGCCTTTTATGATTTACCAAAAGCATGCCACCAGAATTTTTAGCATTATTCACTGCTCTTTTTGAAAAACCATTTTGCAGTAAAAAAGCTCCTAATTTCTTGGGAACTTTGTCTTGTACAATTACTTTAAATAGTGTCATCTTTATCTCCAATAAAGGCGCTCTGAACACGAGACCAAAAATGAGTATGCCCAAAGCGATCAAAATGAATTTCCTTGCTAGAAATGCGGTATTCAATTTGTTTAGCATTGCGTACATTAATGCGGTGACCATCAATAGTCAAAACGCAGTGATCAACATTTGGTACGACAGTAATCCACTGCTCAGGTGCCAGTACCATTGGTGAAGATAATGACCTGAAAATCCGGTTATTAATTGAAGCGATTTCTGCCATTTGTAAGGCTTTAAGTCTTGGGTGAATCACAGCACCGCCAAGTGATTTATTATAACCCGTTGAACCGGTGGGAGTTGATATACATAAGCCATCTCCCCTGAAATTTTCAAATAATTGATCATCAATATAGACTTTTGCTTCTAATGTATGCGATACCCGTTTGACGGCAGATTCATTCAAGGCCAAAAAATGTTTCTTTTCATTGGCTTCTGTTAAAAGTTCTACTTCTAAAAGCGGATAATTGGCAGATTCAGGCTCTCTTAAAAGTAATGCATCTACCATTTTATCAACTTCTGGACCACGCCAATCAGTGTAAAAACCTAAATGCCCAGTGTGGATGCCAATAAAGCGAATGGAACTGATTTGATTTTCATAACGGTGAAAAGCATTGATTAATGTGCCATCGCCTCCGACAGTAATGACAACATCGGGGTATTTGGCATCAAAAACAATGCCTTCTTTAGCTTCCAACAGTTTTCGCAAGTGCGCCACAACTTTTAGCGTTTCAGGATTAGTGTTATGGGCAATTGTAATTCTCATTATTTTTCCTTACCCTTATTTTTGGTAAAAACCTTTTGGGCTTCCTGCACTTCATCTTTTATTAAAGACATTTCTTCATCAAGTTTATATGCTGTTTCTGCGGTAGATTTTAGTCTTTTAGAAATATCTTTTGGATAAGAACCCTGATATTTATAATTTAAAGTGTGCTCAACAGTAGCCCAAAAGTTCATAGCTAAAGTTCTAATTTGAATTTCCGCCAGCAACTTTTTGGGACCAGTTGGCAAATAAACCGTATAAGAAATTACCATATGGTAGGAGCGATAGCCCGAAGGTTTGGCATTTTTAACATAATCACGTTCCTCAATGACTTCCATATCATCACGTGCATGTATTAAGTCTACCACCTTATAAATGTCATCGACAAATTGACATACAATCCTAATACCCGCAATATCCTGCATATCAGTTTCAATTACATCAAAACTGATTACACGACGTTTCATCTTTTCTTTAATTGAATCGACAGTTTTAACCCTGCCAACTACAAATTCTATCGGGGAATGTTCCCCTTGCGTTAAAAAACTTTGTCTTAAAGAACGAAATTTCACTTTCAATTCTCGGACGGCCTCTTCATAAGGCCATAAAAAATTATCCCAATCATTATTCATAGAAATAACCCTTTCTCAAACAGCATATCCATTTTAACATAAATTATATGATAGCAATTTCATATGGCTAATAGCCTTAATAAAAGAAGCCGTTTTCTCTATACATCATATATAATCCCTTGTTTGATAGGGTTTTTTCTTGCATATTAAAGCTTTTAAGATTATGATAAATTTATTAATTTCAGTATAGCCTATACTTTTATAGCTTTGCTGTCTTTTCTATAATTACGCAAAAACTGGAATTTTGACAATATGTCAATAAAAAAACTATACTTTCTTAATTAGTAGCATAGAATAAAAAAGTAAATTCTATCACTGAAATTGGATGGGGAATTATTATGTCGAAAAATAATGAAATTGAAGCAAAAATTATCCTGCCAAAGACGATCTATCACAAACTTTGTCATGATTTTGCTACAAAAAGTTGTTTTAAACAGGAAAATTATTATTTTGATACCAAAGACGGTTTGCTAAAGCAAAATCATATCAGTTGTCGCATTCGTCTTTTTGCTGATCATGCAGAACAAACACTCAAAGTCCCAAATGATGACCCTGTGCAGCACAAGTTTCATGAAGCAATAGAAATTAATGACGTACTAAAACTAGATGAAGCTAAAGCAATGGTCAAAAATGGAACCCCAAATTTACCGATCCGTTTTAAATACAGCATAGGAGACTATCTGAACAAGTACTTTTCAGACCAATTAAAACTCAACTTGCAAACTTTCAGTAAAACTAAACGTATTTTAGCAAATGGTCCTGAAAATTGTGAATTAACATTTGATGATAGTACCTATCCTGACAATTATGAGGACTTTGAAATTGAGATTGAAAATCCTAATCCGCAATTAATTGCACAAGTTCTGTTAGACTTAAAAAAGAAATATCATTTTACACAGAATTCTGCTAATACTAATCAAGCAAAAATTGCACGCGCTTACAAGCATCGTGATAAAATAAATTT